>JBNKCL010000079.1:0-14186 GCA_050287725.1 Sedimenticolaceae bacterium | reverse complement strand
GCGCCGGTGGAACCGCCGTCCGCCAGTTCGATCTGGATCTCCATTTGCCAGATGGCGCTCAGGCCGCCGCCCAGATCCTCGGAACCCTTGAAGCCGATAAAACTCTCATGGCTCGCCAGATCCCAGACCCGATCTCCGTGGGTACCTAAAAAAGCATCGACTTCCAAGTCATAGTAAGACATGGCCACATGGGCTTCACCATAGATGGTGACATCACCGGCCATCGCAGCCGGAGCGACCATGGCGGCGGCTACCGCTGCAGTTAGAAGTTTCTTGTTCAACTTGAAGATCTCCCGTTCTTTACGAATTGATTAAACCGAGTCGATGCAATCTACGCTGATATCCCATAGTATTTCAAGTGTTTTTCTGAATGCGGCCAGGTGGAGATCACCTCGCGATCTCGAAACACGGGTTTGGAGGTTTGAATAACTGCCGGAATCTAGTCCGCTTTTTCCTGCTGGGCCGCCGCCTTTTTCTTGCGCGCCGCCTTGGGATCGGCGATCAGTTCCCGGTAGATCTCCACCCGGTCACCGGGAGACAGCACCGTATCCTGAGAGGCCGCCTTGCCGAAGATCCCCACCTTGGCGCTGCCCGGATCGATCTCGGGAAACACCCCCTGGATCCCCGACTTTTCGATCGCCTCCAACACTGTCATTCCCGTTTCGCCTTTGACCGTCAGGATCACCTGCTTTTCGGGTCTGGCATAAGCCACTTCCACTTCGATATTAGTTGCCACCGTATACCTCATCCGCTCGTTTACAGAAGGTCTCCACCAGGGTGTTCGCGATCTGGCTGAACACCGCCCCGAAGGCCGTATTGATCAGTTTACCGGAAAACTCGAAATCCAGTTCCAACTCCACCTTGCAGGCGTCTTCCCGTAACGGGGTAAAGACCCAGCCGCCATGCAGTTTTCGAAAAGGTCCTTCCCGCAACTCGATCCCCATGCGCCGCCCCGGCTCCAGGCTGTTGCAGGTGGAAAAGGTCTGGTGGATCCCCATCCGCGCCACCTCCAGTTCGCCACACAGCTCGGTCTCGGTGCGGGAAAGCAGCCGGGTGGAACGGCACCATGGCAGAAACTCGGGATAGGACTCCACGTCGGCCACCAGCTCGAACATCTGCTCCGCCGAGTGGCGGACCAGGGCGCTTCTCTTGACCTGTGGCAATCAAATCACTCCAATCGCCTTCAGAAATACCAGCATCACCGCAACCGGCGTGACATAGCGAATCACACCACGCCAGAGGCGATAACGGACTCCGTCTCCCAGCGACAGTTCATCCACGGTGGAACTGCGCGCCATGACCCGGCCGGCGAAAATGGCGATCATCAGCCCGCCCAGCGGCAGCATGATATTGGCTGCCAGATAATCCAGCAAATCAAAAAAGGTCTTGCCGAACAGCTTGTCTTCGGACCAGATGTTGAAAGAAAACACCGAACCCAGACCCAGCAGCCAAACCAACAATCCCACCCAGATGGCGGCGCGAATCCGGCTCATGCCCCGGTTCTCCACCAGCCACGCCACCGCCGGTTCGATCAGGGAGATGGCGGAGGTCCAGACGGCAAACACCAACAGGATAAAGAACAGGGTCCCGAAGAACCGCCCGCCCGGCATGGCGCCGAAGGCGAGCGGCAGGGTCTGGAAGATCAGGCCCGGTCCCGCGGCCGGTTCCAGACCGTTAGAGAAAACGATGGGAAAGATCGCCATCCCCGCCAGCAACGCCACCGCGGTATCCGCCAGCGCAATGGTAATGGCGGAGGCGGCGATGGAGCTGGAGCGCGGCATATAGGAGCCGTACACCATGATCGCTCCCATTCCGAGGCTGAGGGTAAAGAAGGCGTGCCCCAAGGCGATCAGCAACGGACTGCCGCTCACCGTGCACTGCTCCAGTCCGTCTACCACCTCACAATGCTGGAACACCTTGCTGATATCGGGCGTGAACAGGAACTGCAACCCCTGGTCGAACGCCCCTTCGTTCATGGCGTACCCCACCAGTACCAGGAGCAGCACCAGCAGGGCCGGCATCAGGATCCGGACCGCCTTTTCCAGGCCGTGGCGCACCCCGCGTGCCACCACCACCATGCTCATGACCATAAACAGTGTATGCCAGGCGATCAACCGCTCGGGATCGTCCACCAGACTGTTGAAGATACTCTGAACACCATCCGCGGTCGCCCCGGTAAAGACCCCTCCCGCCGCCCGAAACACATAGGCCAGCGCCCAGCCGGCAATCACGCTGTAGTAGGAGAGGATAAAAAAACCGGCCAGCACCCCGCCCCACCCCAACAGCGACCACAACGGGTTGACCCCCTCCGCCTCCGCCAGGTAGCGCATGGTGTTGATGGGGCTGCGGCGGCCACGCCGGCCCATCAGGATCTCCGCGATCATGATGGGAATCCCCACAATGGCGATACAGACCAGATAGACCAGAACGAAGGCCCCGCCGCCGTTCTCACCGGTGATGTAGGGAAACTTCCAGATATTGCCCAGACCCACGGCCGAACCCGTGGCCGCCAGGATGAACATGAAACGGCTGGACCACTGGCCATGAACGGAGGAGCGCTCTGTCATATCTGAATCCCCAGTTGTCACAGAAAGAAAACCGGCCACCGGCCGGAACATTCCAGAAATCCCGCTCCCTTGCCCACGCTCTTCCTTGAATCGTCTGGAAATGCACGATCAGGATTCCGGGCATTTTCAATGATATTGGCCTTCAGGACAAGAAATCGCCTGTTTCCGGCCGCCGCTACTGGTACACACCGGCGGCGCTCTCTACAATGCGCGCCATGGCGACCAAATCGAAAAAGAAGGGTTCCGGCGGCTCCACCATCGCGCTGAACAAGAAGGCGCGGCACGAATATTTCATCGAGGAACGCATTGAGGCCGGTATCGCCCTGGAGGGGTGGGAGGTGAAGAGCCTGCGCGCCGGACGCCTCCAGATCAACGAGAGCTACGTCACCGTCAAGGAGGGTGAGGCCTTCCTGTTCGGCGCCCACATAACCCCGCTGCCCACCGCCTCCACCCACATCCAGCCCGACCCGATCCGCACCCGCAAGCTGCTGCTGCACCGCCGGGAACTGGACAAACTCATCGGCCAGGTGGAGCGCAAGGGCTATACCCTGGTGCCGCTCGCCATGTACTGGAAACAGGGCAAGGCCAAGCTGGAGATCGGTCTGGCCAAGGGCAAAAAACAGCACGACAAACGGGCGGCGGAGAAGGATCGTGACTGGCAGCGGGACAAACAGCGGATGTTCAAATCCCGCTGAAACCCCGATCGTCCCCCGCTCCTGCGATCCTTCGCGGAAACCGTCTAAAACGAGAGATTTTTCCGGCTCACCGGAAGAATTTTCTCGCGAAGCCGCCAAGAGCGCCAAGTAATCAAAGTTCTCTTTTGGAACCCTATTCTTCTCTTGGCGCTCTTCGCGCCTTGGCGAGAGCTTATGCGTTTGGCTCTTGAAAAGATCAATTTTGAGATAAATGACACGAAACCTCCGCCCCTATATACTGTCTATGTAGTTTCAGGGGCTGACTTGGTTTCGACAGCGTGATGGAAGCTCCAGATGCAGGCCGAGGTGCGGTCACCTCGTAAATCAGCCGCAAAATGATAGTTGCCAACGACGACAACTACGCTCTCGCCGCTTAATACCCGGTAGGGAGCCGTTCGACCGGAGCCGCGCCTGCGCGTCCGGATTTCGGGCGTCGATTCTCGCAGGATCGCGGTGAAGCTCGTCCGGGGCCGATCCGCTAAAACCTTACCGGAATCGCCGTTCACACGTCCTGTCCATCGGGTGGTGACCGGCTAAATACAATAGATCGGACTAAGCCTGTAGATTTTGGTGCGGAAGGGCGTTGGACGCGGGTTCGACTCCCGCCAGCTCCACCAGTATCAATGCCCGACTGTACCCACGGTCGGGCATTTGTTTTTACCGCCCACGGATCCCGCGTGGTTTTCCATGCAACCGCGAAAGATCGACCACCCGCTTTTTGTTCGCTACAATATGCAAGTCATTGGGGAGTAGCCGCTCTTTCTCCGGAAGAGGCCTGCGTCAACACACTTGACCCACAGGTCATGGCGCAGGCGGTTCCCGTACTTGGCAAGACCTTTGACCACAACGCCTCCGACAGGCCGGGGATGCGTTGAGGTCAATTGTCTACAGACCGGCCGGGAACACCGTATGGAATCTTTGCTCGTCTCCACCGGAGTGATCGCGCTCGCCGAGATCGGCGACAAAACCCAACTCCTCGCCTTCCTCCTGGCGGCCCATTTCCGAAAACCCGTTCCGATCATCCTGGGTATCCTGGTTGCGACCGTCGCGAATCACGGTCTCGCCGGCAGTCTCGGCGCCTGGATCACCGGCACCGTCAGCCCCGAAGTTTTGCGCTGGGTGCTCGGACTCTCGTTTCTCGCCATGGCGGTCTGGACCCTGATCCCGGATGAGATCGAAGAGGAAGAAACCATGGTGGCGCAACACCTCGGGGTCTTCGGGGCGACTTTGATCACCTTCTTCCTGGCGGAGATGGGAGACAAAACACAAATCGCCACCGTCGCCATGGCAGCACACTATGCGACGCCGCTGACGGTGGTGCTCGGTACCACCCTTGGAATGCTGCTTGCCGATGTACCGGCGGTTTTTGCCGGCGAAAGACTCGCCACCCGGATCCCGATGCGGCTGGTGCATTCCGTTGCGGCCGCCGTCTTCACGCTGCTGGGCGTCGCCACTTTGTTGGGGGCCGGCGCAAAACTGGGGATCTAAATGAAATGAAAGAGGTCACAATAAAATAAGCCGTTTTCTGGGCGCACTGCGTCCGAATAATGACGAATGCTTTTATCGCTAGCGACAGGGAAAAGGAGTACAGGTCATGGCAAGAATCGCGCTTTTGTTCATCGCATCGTTAACCCTGCTCTCGCCGCAGGTGTATGCCGATAAAGCACCGTTCACAAACCCCCGGCCGGTTGCAATCGAAAACCTGCCGCCCGGATACGGCGGCACCCCCATCAGCACCGAAGAGCCGTTCATTTCGCGGGACGGCCGGTTTCTGTTTTTCAATACCAACAAAGATGAGAACAACAAAGACCTGCACTTCGCGGAATGGATCGGAGGGCGCTGGTTTTATCGCGGCGCGATCGGCCCGCGCATCAACACCCCCAAAGAGGTAGAGGGCAATCCGACTATGGATACCCACTACAACTTCTATTTCATCGACACCAAAACCAGCCACATGGCCAGCGGGGCACGCTTCGATCCGCGAACCGGAAAACTCAGCGCACTGCGGGAAATCACAGGAATCCCGGACCGGGATGTAAAGATCTTCCGGCGTTTCATAGGCAATATGGGTGTCGAGGTCAGCGCCGACGGCGAATATCTCTACTTTTCCCGCGCCACCTGGAAGATGAACGGCTTCAAGCTCGGCCTGTTTCTCGATTGCGACATCCTGTTTTCGCAGCGACGCAACGGCAGATTCGTCTACGACGAGGCGCAGGCAAGAAGAATTATGCGGAACGTCAACACCCCGGACATGGAGTACGCCGCCTCGATTTCGGCCGACGGTCTGGAACTGTTCTTCACCCGCCTGCCGCTGGCCGATCTGAAACGGGGTGTACTGCACTCCTGGATCATGCGCGCCACCCGCAGCAACCTGAACGAACCGTTCGGCAGACCGCAAATCATCGCGGCCATCGGCCAAAACGATTTCGTGGAGGGACCGGCTATCGACCCGACCGGCACCGAGCTCTACTACCACAAAAAAGTGGGGAAGAAGTTCCAGCTGTACAAGGTCAGCCGGGCACAACGGCTGCCCTGGCAACACCGCCGTCACAGGTAAACTTCAGAAACCCTCAGACCACCGGCAAAACCGAGCATTTGATGGATCTCGCCAAGACGCAAAGAACGCCAAGCAAAGCGATGTATTTGCTCTCTTTGCGTGCTTGGCGCCTTGGCGAGAGTCAATAGTTCACCCTCATGGCGAACGCACTTGGTCAGGCCATGCACACTCCACCGGCAAAGCGGAAGGTTACCTCACAATATTCGGATAGCCGCCGGTGTTTGGAAACCCACAACTCTCAGACCGCCGGTTTCACCGCCTCGATGGTGGCGGAAAGGACATACTCCTCCACGTTGCCGCCCGGCACCCAGTCTTTGATGAATTCGCGCGACTCGTCCTTCGGTTCGATCGCCACTTGCTCGAATCCGACCGCCAGCAGAATCTCAGTCAACTCCGCCACGGTGGAAGCGCCGGCGACGCAGGCGGAGTGGAGATAGGGATCACTCTTCATCGCTTCCGGGAGTTCGGTGCCGGCCACCACGTCGGAGATCGCCAGCCGACCGCCCGGTTTCAGGATGCGGAAGGCATCCCGGAACACCTGTAGTTTGTCCGGGGAGAGATTGATGACACAGTTGGAAAGAATGACATCGGCGGTATTGTCCGCCACCGGCAGATGCTCGATCTCCCCCAGCCGGAATTCGACGTTGGGGTAGCCCCCCTTCTCAGCGTTGGCGCGCGCCTTGCTGATCATGGCGGGGGTCATATCCACCCCGATCACGCGCCCCTCCTCCCCCACCTCACGGGCGGCCAGGAAGGCGTCGAATCCGCCGCCGCTGCCCAGGTCCACCACCGTCTCGCCGGGCCGGAGTGCGGCGATAGCACGCGGGTTACCGCAGCCGAGACCCATGTCGGCACCGGCCGGCACCGCGGCCAGATCGTCCGAACTGTAACCCAGCCGGGTGGAGGTCAGGGCATTGATCTGGGCCTCGTCCGACACCCCGCAGCAGCCGCCGGAGACCCCGCAGCACCCCCCCTGGTCGCTCGCCTCGGCCACCTTGCCGTAACTCTCCCGAACCGCAACCCGGATCTCATCCGCACGTTTCTGTGTCATTGCCGCACTCTCCCACCTGTGAAAAAAGTCGCCGCGCCTGTTCCGGCGATTCGGCGTGGAATCTTCGCAGATCCGCTTCCGTATCGATATCGTATCGGCCCGGCAGCTCTTGCGGAACGATACCGAGTTCTTCGCAACGGGCCAGGGTGACCGCCGACACCGACGTTCCCCCCCACGGGATTCCCTCGAACAGTCGCGGCTGCGGATTGCGAAGTCCGATCAATACATAGCCGCCGTCCTCGGCCGGACCCAGCACCACCTCGGCACCTTGCGCCAACAGTGCCAGCGCCCGCTCCAGATAATCGGCATCCACCATCGGCCAATCGCAGCCGATGAGGAGGGCATGATCCGCCTCCCGTAACGTGTCCCGCAGCGCCCCGTCCATGCGCGCACCCAGGTCTTCTCCCTTCTGCTCCAAGAGCGGGATATCAAACTGTTCCTTCAGCTCTACAAACAGCGGATGCTCCACCCCCTCCACATAGAGCCGGACCGGCGCCAATGCAACCGCCATGGCGGTTTCCACCGCATTACGCACCATCGCGGCGTAGAACCGGGCGGCTTCCTCTTCTCCCAGGGTTGCGGCCAGACGTGTCTTGACCCGCCCCGGGACCGGGGCCTTGGCGAAGATCAGGATCCGGCCGCGGGGATATCTCATTTCGTACCCGCCCGGTAATAGCGGGCCGCCAGCCGCTCGGGAGAAACACCGATAAAGTAGGCCAGCCGCAAGTACCACATCAATAAGACAGTGGCGAGAATCCCCCTCCGCTCCCAACGACGACTGGAAGTGATGAGACGCCGGCTGCAACAGACCGGGCGACGGATGCGTTTGAGACGCTTGCAGAGTTCGATATCCTCCATCAACGGGATCTCGGCATACCCGCCCAGCTTCTCAAAGATGCTCCGGCGTACGAATATCCCCTGGTCTCCGGTGGCGATGCCGCTCCAGCGGGAGCGGCGGTTCATCAGCCATTCGATGAGTCGGAACATCAACCGCTCACCGGACAGCTGCACATCGAAGCGGCCCCACACCGCCTCCGAATCGTTCTCGCACAGAGACAGAATCGCTTCTGCCGCGACCGTTGACGCAAGTGTATCGGCGTGCAGGAACCACAGGACATCGCCCTGCGCCCGTTCCGCACCGCGGTTCATCTGGAGCGCACGACCGCGCTCGCTTGTGATGACGAGATCCGCATATCCGGCAACGATCTCCCGGGTTTCGTCACTGCTGCCGCCGTCCACCACGATGAGTTCATGCCCCCGCCCACGCAACGGCTGAAGTGCGGCGAGAGCGGCCGGAAGGAGATCGGCCTCGTTGAGTACCGGCATTACGATGGAGAGTCGTTGGGCCATTACTTGCGGCCTGCTTGAAAAGCCTCAAGCAAGCATGAGGCTTTTTCAAGCATCAGTGAGGGCGCCGCCGCAACTGCTGCCTTGCCCTGCAGTACAACCCCAACAGTGCTCACCCACCGTGATCGGGGTTCCATCCAGTTCCCGACTCATCAGGTCCGCCAGCCGGGTACCGCCCGCCCCCAGCGGCAGCTCCAACATCTGGTTGAAGTCGCAGTCGTAGACCCGCCCCCGCCAATCCACACTCAACAGGGTGCGGCACATCACGGTGGACAGATTGCACTCCTGAAACGCCCCCTTCAGCAGCGCCATATAGTCGTCGTATTGGCCGCGGGATACCAGGGTACTGCCGAAACGGTGAATCGGCATATTGGCCAGTACATAGAGGTGATGAAAGGAGATACCGAGGCGCATCAACTCCCGCCGGTAATCCGCCTCCAACACCGGCTGCGGCGGCGGCAGGACCGGACCCGCGGGGTTATACATCAGGTTCAGGGCCAGGTCGCCGCCTTCTTTGCCATATCCCAGCTCGTTCAAACGCCGCAGTACTCCGATACTGGCGGCATAGGTGCCGGTCCCGCGCTGCGCATCCACGTTCTCCTGCAGATAACAGGGAAGCGAGGCGACGATCTCCACCCCCTGCTCCGCCAGAAACTCCGCCGTCCCCTCCTGTCCGGGTTCGTTCAGCACCGTAAGGTTGCAACGATCGATCACCCTCACCCCCAGAGACCGCGCCGCGCTCACCAGTTCCCGGAACTGCGGATGCAACTCGGGCGCGCCGCCGGTCAGATCCAGGGTTTCGACGGAATGCACGGCAAGAAATTCCTGCAGGGCGGTAACCGTCTCCGGCGCCATCAGCTCCTTACGGTTCGGCCCCGCGTTGACGTGGCAGTGCAGGCAACGCTGGTTGCAGCGATACCCCAAGTTGGCCTGCAGCACCCGCAGCCGTTCCCGCCGCACCTCCGGAAAATCGGTCTCCAGCAACCTCGGCGACATTTCGTACATGCTCGTTCCTGTTTTACCCTTGATCGTCATTCCAACTGCGGCGATTGATGGCGTAGCCGCTGATTTTCCCTACGAACGGGATCGCCAGCATCCCCGGCAGCCAGCCGCACCAGCGAAGCTCGCGGAAACTGCGGATGCCGATCTCCATCGCTTCGTGCCCGCCGCGCGGTTGTGCCCGGTAGGTGCCGAAGATCCGGTCCCACCAGGGGAGATTAAACCCGAAGTTACAGTTGGACTCGTCATCCGCAGGGGAGTGGTGCACCCGGTGCATGTCCGGAGTCACCACCAGCCAGCGCAACCAGGCGTCAACGGCCGCCGGCAAACGGATGTTGCCGTGATTGAACATGGCGGTGGCGTTCAACAGCACCTCGAACAGCACCACTGCAACCAGCGGCGGACCCAGCAGCAGGACCACCGCGAATTTAATCAGCATGGAGAGAATGATCTCCACCGGGTGAAACCGGGCGCCGGTGGTCACGTCGTAATCGAGATCCGCATGGTGCACCCGGTGAAAGCGCCAGAACAGCGGCACTGCATGCACCATCACATGCTGCATATAGATGGCAAAGTCGAGAATCACCACCGAGACCAGCACCGCGACCCCGGCATTTACGGACAGGTGATGCAACAACCCCCACCCCTGCTGTTGTGCAAACAGCGCCACACCCACCGCCGCCGCCGGGAACAGCAGCCGCAGCAGCAACGTATTCAAACCCACCAGCACCAGGTTATTCAACCAGCGTACCGGCTTGGAAACGCGCAGCATACGGCGCGGAGCCGCCAGCTCCCAGCTCGCGATCAGCACGAACACCCCGAGGAAAAAGCTGAGACGAACCGCAGGTTCGTGCGACATGATCCACTGATCCAGGCCCATTACCGCTCCGGTGGCGTACCTGCCGCTTCCGATATGAAAGCGGCTACCTGTGCCTATTCTAGCGAAAATCGGATTTTATTTTCCCCCAGAGAAGAGACTGTTAATTTCCGGTCCCAATATCAATCACGGAGTCGCACGCATACGCGCTCCAGGATATCCCGTACCTGGAACGCCAGATCATCGACTGCCGGCTGTTTCGCCAGCCCCAGTACCGCCACCGGATCGGCAAAACTTACCTGGGTGCGCGCCCCGCATTCCTGCAAAACGATATTGCAGGGCAACAGGGCGCCGATCGCCGCATCCACCCCAATGAGAGATTTTGCCAAGCCCGGCGCACAAACACCGAAGATCCGATACGGCCGGAACTGCTCATGCAGCGTAGCCGCTATCATCGTCTGAATGTCGATATCCGAGACGATCCCAAACCCGGTCTCCGTCAATGCAGCGGTGACCCGTGCAATCGCCTCATCCATCGGCAGGTTCAATTCTGCATTGAATACGTACATCGTCCGCATCCCTCATTCAGAAGCGAGCTCATCAAAACAACACGGCCTTGAAACAAGCGCCGTTCCCGTACTTCCCTGTGCTTCGCGGCATAAGTACATCCCTGTACAAAAAACGGCCACGGCAAGCCGTGGCCAAACGCACGGGACACGGCTTGTGTCTAGCGGAGATCGTTTTCGTCGTTCCGAACCTGTTGCGCTTCAAACCACATGGCGTTCAGCACCGCCAACAGGATCGCCATCGTTAACCCCAAAACCCAAGTGAAATACCACATCATTGACTCCTCGTTTTCCTAATAAGCGGAATGTTCGTTCGCTTCGACGTACTGTGTCGTCACCTTGCCGGACATCATCTTGTAGCACCATGCGGTATAGCTGATGACGATCGGGGTAAAGATCACGGCGGCCCAGAACATGACCTCCAGGGTCAGATGGCTGGAGACGCTGTCCCAAACCGTCAGGCTGCTGCGCGGATCGGAACTGGAAGGCATGATGAACGGGAACATCGAAACACCGGCGGTCCCGATAATTCCGAGTTGCGATACGGCGCTGCTCCAGAACGCCGCTACCGGACGACGGAGCCAGGCAAACAGCAGCCCCAGAATCCCGCCGGCGAACCCCAGCAACGGTATCAGCATGGTCAACGGCTGCTTGACGTAGTTATCCAGCCAGGCGCCCACCGCCAGTTCTACGGTTTTGTCGAGCGGATTGGGCAACGCCCCCGCCGCCACCTCGGAGGTTATGCGATACCCCGGAATATCGACTGCCAGCCACACGCCGGCCAACGCGAACGCCGCCAGCATCACGATACCGAAGATCAGCGATGCCTTGCGTGCACGTTCGAAGATATCCCCTTCGGTTCGAATCATCAGGAAGTGCGCACCGTGAAATGTCAGCATCGAAAGACTGGTAACGCCGGCCAGCAACGCAAAGGGATTCAACAATTCAAAAAAGCCGCCGGTATAGACCGGACGCAGGTTATCCTCGAAATAAAACGGCACCCCCAACAACAGGTTGCCGAAGGCGACACCGAATACCAGCGCGGGTACCGCGCCGCCCACGAACAGCCCCCAGTCCCAGCTCTTGCGCCAGATCGGATTCGCAATCTTGCTGCGATAGTCGAATCCGACCGGACGGAAGAACAACGCCCACAGCACCGCCAGCATGGCGATATAGAAACCGGAGAAGGCGGTGGCATATACCAACGGCCAGGCCGCGAAGATGGCGCCGCCACCGGTGATAAACCATACCTGATTGCCGTCCCAATGCGGACCGATGGTATTGATAACCACCCGGCGTTCCACATCGTTTCGTCCGACCCACGGCAACAAGGTACCGATCCCCATGTCGTGTCCGTCCATAATGGCGAAACCGAGCAGTAATACACCCACCAGCAGCCACCAGATGACCTTCAAAACTTCGTAATCGGTTATCATGTTATTTACCCTCCGCAGATTGCAGCGGCGCCGCCACGCCGGTAGCCGCCACACCGCCTTGTTCACCGTGATAGCGTCCCGTACCGAGAGAACCGGGCCCGCGGCGCGCGTACTTGAACATGAGATACAGCTCGGTCACGAGCAGCCCGGTGTAAAACAGCGTGAACCCGGCGAGCGAGAAATAGAGGCTTCCGGCCGCCAACGTCGAGGTGGAAAGATCGGTCGGAAGAATACCGAAGATACTCCACGGCTGACGCCCATACTCGGCGACAAACCAACCGAGCTCCGAAGCAAGCCACGGCATGGGGATAAACCACAACGCCCATCGCAACAGCCAGCGCTTATCCTGAAAGCTGTTTTTCGTCGAGTGATAAAACGCCGACCCGAACAGCGCCAGGAGCAGAAAACCGAACAACACCATAAAACGGAAAGTCCAGAACATGGGAGCCACACCCGGGATACTGTCGCGCGCCGCCTGTTGGATCATCTCTGGCGTTGCCTGCGAGACATCCTGGGTATATTTCTTGAGCAACAACCCATATCCCAGGTCCTCCTTGCCCGCCTCGAACGTTGCGCGCGCCGCCTGATCGCTGCCATCCCGGCGCAGCGTTTCCAGCGCCGTCACCGCAACCGCACCGCGTTGGATGCGTTCCTCCGCCTGCGCCTCCAGTTCGTTGATTCCCGGCAACACCTCACTGGTGGAACGGGTGGCGATCAAACCGAGCGCATAGGGGATTTTGATTTCCGCATGATTGCTGCGCGTCTCTTCGTCCGGAAACCCGAACAGGGTGAAGGAAGCGGGCGCCGGCTCGGTTTCCCACATCCCCTCCATGGCGGCCAGTTTGGTCTTCTGGTGCTCGGTTACGGCATAGCCCGACTCGTCACCGAGTACAATCACCGAAAGCGCGGACGCCAATCCGAAAGCCGCCGCGATCCGAAACGAGCGCTTGGCGAATTCCATATCCCGACCCTTGAGCAGATACCAGGAGCTGATACCCAACACGAACACCGAGGCGGTGACATAACCGGCGGAGACGGTGTGCACGAATTTCGCCTGCGCCGCGGGATTGAAGACCAGTTCCCAGAAACTGGTCATCTCCATACGCATGGTTACATAGGAGAACTCCGCACCCACGGGATTCTGCATCCAGCCGTTGGCGATCAGGATCCAGACCGCGGAGAGATTGGAGCCGATGGCGGTCAGGTAAGTCACAACCAGATGCTGGCGCTTCGATAACTTATCCCAACCGAAGAAAAACAGACCGATGAAGGTGGATTCCAGGAAGAACGCCATCAATCCTTCGATCGCCAGCGGCGCACCGAAGATGTCGCCGACATAGTGGGAGTAATATGCCCAGTTGGTTCCGAACTCGAACTCCATGGTGATGCCGGTGGTGACACCGAGTGCGAAGTTGATACCGAACAACTTGCCCCAGAACTTCACCATATCCTTGTAGATCTCTTTTCCGGTCATCACATAGGTTGTTTCCATGATGGCCAGGATAAAGGTGAGCCCCAACGTCAGCGGCACAAACAGAAAGTGATAAAATGCGGTCACGGCGAACTGTAGCCGTGACAAATCAACAACTTCTTGGGTAATCATCGTTTCTCTCGCCTCTTGTGGTAGCTGATGTCTCCAGGAACACCTGAGGCATTCCCTCTCCGATTGCCAAATCCGGAAAACGACCCGCTCAAATCTCCGGAACTTAACGTTCCCCCTCTTCCGAATGCCGCAACACCGCCGTCGTTACCTGCCCCGGGTCCATGCCGTCTATCATCGAAGGGATTACCGGCTCGCGATAAAACGCGTACCAAATCATGGTCAGCGCCAACAGTTTCACGACCAGCAGCAGAGTGATCTCTTTGTAGAGCGGTCTCTGTTTGCGGGGCACGGTCGTCATCCGGGATCACCGGTGCTGAAAAACAAACAATCCATCAACCCTCGTCATGACACTGATGTCCATGCGGATGATGATGGTGGTGATTACAGGAATGCGGACTGGGCGGCTTGACCCGGTTACCGCGGAGATCGGCGATCGCCTGAACGGGATCGGTCTCCCCGGTCACCACCACTTGTACCCCGCGCTCTTGAAGCTTCTGCACAAAGCCCGCACCGGCGCTGCCGGTGATCAGGACATCCATCTGATCCAG
>JBNKCL010000078.1:0-4980 GCA_050287725.1 Sedimenticolaceae bacterium | reverse complement strand
TCAGTACGACGGCGCCGCCGACCAGCCACCAGTTGATCTCGTTCTCGGTGGTCGCCACACCGTTGGCGTTATAACGGATATGCTTCTCCAGCACGTTGGTGCCGTTCAGATGCACCGCATCCAGCTGATCGCCTTTGAACTCCAGATTCAGCAGCGGCGGACGCCCCTGCCCGTTCAGGTGCAGATCGTTGCCGTGGCTCCCTTGTCCCAAGGCGAAACCATACTGGGTCTGATCCTGCGCCTTGGTGGCGCCGCCGAACGGTACGTTCAGATAGGCGTACGGCGTTACGTCATTTCCCATCAGGCTGTCTGCATTTACCTGCGGTACAACCGCCAACATCACCGCCAGCGGCGCATACTTAAAATTTCTCATTGCGCTAACCCCCCTAAGTTTTCCATATACCGGTATTTCGAAAACAACGTTCCAAGCCTAGCAAATCTTTCATATAAAAATCAAGCAAATAATGGGACTTGTTCACAATACTTTTAAATATCGGTCACGTACTTGAAACCACCTCGCGGGAAGACGAAGATATACGCTAAGCAGAATCTGGAGCCTGGTCGAAATTGACACCCTCAAATACTACCCCGCAAGCCCGATCCGCCAGCCAAAACAACCCGCTGCAACCGTTTGAGTCGGGGATGCGGCTACTGTCGCAACAGCGCTATGCCGAGGCGGAGGAGCTGTTCCGGGAGGTCCAAATCGCCCTTCCCTCCTTCCCCGGGGCCTACATCGGGCTGGCGTTGGCGGCACAGGGCGATCATCGCTGGGCGGTTGCCTTGGAACGCTGGGAAGAGTGCCTGCGCCTGTTTTCGCACACCGCACAACCGGAATGGATCACCCAAAAGGGTAACGTGCTGTTGCGTCTGGGCTATTTTGAAGAGGCACAGCAGCTATTCGAGGATCTGATCGAGAATTCCCCGCTCTTTCCCGGCGGCTATACCGGGGCGGCCCGGCTTGCGCAGGCACAACAAGAGTGGGAAGAGGCGCTGCAGCGCTGGAATTCATGTTTGCAACGCTTTCCCTACTCGGAAGAGAGACCTTCCTGGTTATTCGATAAGGGGCGTGTTCTGCTGAGACTGGGTTTCAGTACCGAGGCGATCGAGCTCTACCAGCAGCTGCTCCGGGACTACCCACAACTTCCGGAGGGCCGAATCGGTTTGGCCCTCGCCGCCCAGGTTACGCAGGATTTCCCGGGCGCTCTGCGCCACTGGGAACAGTGTACCGCGCAATTTGCCGAAGCCCTGAGACCGGACCACAAGTACACCCAGGCATCGTTGTTCCTCAAACTCGGGTTGTTCCGGGAAGCCGAAGAGATCTATCGATTTCTGGCGGACCACTATCCCGGGGACCCGCTCGGCTCGATCGGTTTGGCCCGCCTCGCCTTTCTGAACGGGGATATTGCGGAATCCGATGCGTATTGGGAGCGGATCTTCGAGCGTTTCGGGAACAATCCGAAACTACGGCTGAAATACATCCGTTACCTGATCACAACCAGCCGCCACACCCAGGCGCGCGCATTGTGCCGTGAGGGCATGAGGAAGGGGCCGAAGCCCGATATTACTTATGCAACAGAGCTATGTGAAAGTTACCGGCGAGAGAATAAAAACCAGCAAGCCCTGGATGAAATTGAAGCGCTGGAACGGATCTATCCGAACGATCAGGGAATCCGTCTCTCAAAGGCGTATACCCTGCTCAACTTCTGGACCCGCGACCGGATAGAGCAAGCCGTCCCTTTGCTGGAAGACCTGGTAAAAGAGAATTCCGTTCGGTCATCGTCACGCACCATGACTCTGATCGCCAAACTCGTCCTGATCGAGGCATATATTAAGTCCGGCCGGTTCCAACAAGCCCAGCAACTCCTTGACGCTATCCCGAACAGCGCCGATCGCTCCACCAGAGTGTCTGAGTTTAGAGCCTGGCAGTATCAACAACAGCAGAAGGTGGAACAGGCAAAACAGGTGCTCGCGGCGTCCTGTGACGACGGCCGTTACTTTGCCGGGTTTCACGCCTCCATTTCCCTGAAGCGTATCGACAGTAACCCGTTGCTGACGGGGCCGAACAGGGCTTTCCTGTTTTGCCCGATTCGCGACAACGTACAATGTCTCCCCTGGTTTCTTGATTATTACCGGAACCTGGGAATCGAACGGTTCTTCTTTATCGATAACAACTCACAGGACGGGACCACGGAACATCTGCTGCAACAACCGGACGTGCATCTGTTTTGGACCGAGGATAGTTTCAAAAAGGCGCACGCCGGTATGCGCTGGATCAACGAATTGATCGGAGAGTACGGCGAGGGCAACTGGTGCCTGTTCGTCGACTCGGATGAGGCGCTGGTATTTCCGGGGATGGAGAAGAAGGGTCTGCGCCACCTGTTGAACTATATGGACAACCACGGCCATGAAGCCATGTTCTGCTTCATGCTGGACATGCATCCCTCCTCCCTCGCCGAAAATTTCATTTTTGAGAGCGGGGACAACCCGCTCACGCACTCACCCTATTTTTGCAACGAATATCGGGAATTTTCGGATTTTCGCGCTCCCTACCGGTGTGTGAAAGGGGGCATCCGCGAGAAGCTGTTCCAAACCCATGAGATGCTGGAAAAGGTCCCGCTCACCAAGGGCGGAAAAGGCGTCCGCTACCTCGGTAATCACAACATCACACCGGCGCAGATGTCCGACGTTACCGGCATACTGCTCCATTTCAACTTCACTTTTAAACCACAGCTTCTGAACGATGCCTGGCAATTGCAGGCGGACGCCGGGATTGATGACCGCCACGGTTTCTGCAAGGCACGCTACTCCCGCTACCAGGAGGTATTCAGCCAAATGGAGAGCGATTTCTCCTTCATGTCCGATACCACGGAGAAATACCGGGACAGCGAACAACTCATGCAGCTGGGGTTGATGCAGAAACCGGACGATTATTAACCAGCCTTCGGTTTCGTCTCGCTCATGCAAATTTGACTCTCGCAAAGCCGCAAAGAACGCCAAGCAAAACAATACCTTTGCTCTCCTGGCGCGCTTGGCGTCTTGGCGAGAGAAATCTTGGGTTCAAACCCTTGGAAGTCGTGGATTGCCTCGTTTCTGCAAAAAGGCCCCATGACGGGACCTTTTGAATTTGGCGGAGAGGGTGGGATTCGAACCCACGGATCCCGTAAGGGATCACTTGATTTCGAGTCAAGCCCGTTCGGCCAGCTCCGGCACCTCTCCCGTGGCCGGGCATTTTACACCAATCAGGGATGCTGACTCGACCCCTTTCTCGGTTTAGACTGTTCCAAACCGAAACGATCGGGCCTTTCTCCGGTCAGAGGGTTCTGAACCACCATGCGTTATCTGTCGCTTCTCCTTTCGTCGCTGTTGCTGGCAAGCTGCAGCATCCCCACCCCGCTCCTGGACCGGATCAAGGAGAGCGGGGAGCTGGTGGTGGCGACCCGGAACAGCGCCACCACCTATTATGAGGGCCGGGACGGCATGACCGGCCTGGAGTACGAGCTGGTCCAGCGGTTCGCACAGGAATTGGGGGTAAAGGTCCGGTTCGTGGTCCCCAAAAACTTCGACGAGACCCTGCCCATGGTGGCCGACCGGCAGGTCGATTTCGCCGCCGCGGGCCTGACGGTCACGGATCAGCGCAAGACCCGGGTCCGGTTCACGCCCGGCTATCAGAAAATCACCCAGCAGCTGATCTTCCGGAACGGTACGCCCCGGCCGGAGAACCTGGAGGATACGGCCTCCGGGATCCTCGAGATTATCGCCGGCAGCAGCCACGAAGAGGAGCTGCTCCGCCGGCAGGAGCAGATCCCGGACCTGCAGTGGACCGCGCGCCGCGACGTCAGCAGCGAGGATCTGCTCTATCTGGTGCGGGAACAGGTCATCGACTATACGATCGCGGATTCCAATGAGGTGGCCATGAGCCGGCGCTACTATCCGGAGCTGCTGGTGGCCTTCAATCTCACGCAACCGGAAGATCTGGCCTGGGCCTTTCCGCACAGCGAGGACAGCAGCCTCTACGACGCCGCCTGCGACTTTCTGGAACGCATGAAAAAAAGCGGCCAACTGGCGGAATTGATCGAACGCTTCTACGGGAGCAGCGGCAGGATCGGGTTCGTGGACACCAACACCTTCAAACTCCACGTACTGCAGCGGCTGCCGTTCTATATCGCCTATTATCACGCCGCCGCCGAGCTCACCGGTTTCGACTGGAAGCTGTTGGCGGCGATCGGGTATCAGGAGTCCCATTGGGACCCCGATGCGGTTTCACCCACCGGCGTACGCGGCATCATGATGCTGACCGTACCGGCGGCACAGGAGGTCGGCATCACCGACCGGACCGATCCGGAGCAAAGCATCATCGGAGGGGCCCGTTATATGCAGATCGTCGAGAGCGCGATCCCGGACCGAATCGAGGAGCCGGACCGCATGTGGCTGGCGCTGGCGGCTTACAACGTGGGACTGGGCCATGTGGAGGACGCCCGCATCCTCGCCCAGCGCAACGGGGACAACCCCGACAAGTGGAGCGACGTGAAACGCTACCTGCCGCTCTTGAGCCGGGAGTCGTACTTTAAGACGTTGCAACACGGTTATGCCCGCGGACAGGAACCGGTCGACTATGTCGACAACATCCGCAGCTACTATGAGCTGCTCTCCTGGCTGGTGGACCAGAATGAAACGAAGGAGCGGGAGATCCTGCCGGGACTGAACTCCAGTTCCGTTCTCTAGAGAGCGGCCCAAACCGGCCGGCTCCGATCCCCTCCCTGCAGGCAGAAAAGGTCAGGGGGGCTTTTAAGACTCCCCCTCCTAGCCTCCCCCACCAGTGGGGGAGGAACACCCGAGAATCGCTCTCGCCAGGACGCAAAGAACGCCAAGGAAGCGAACAAACTCCGGTTGCGTTTGATGTGGGAGCCCGGTTTTCCGGGCGATTGAACATAGCTGATTTTTTTCGCCCGGAGGACCGGGCTCCTACAGGCGCTCCCCCTC
>JBNKCL010000077.1:0-23614 GCA_050287725.1 Sedimenticolaceae bacterium | reverse complement strand
ACCAGACGCAGTTCTCCCCCATCCGTTCAAGCACCTGCCCATGCACTTCGAGCTCCTGTGCGCTGGCCCGGACCACCCGCAGGGACGGCCGCCCGGAAGCCAACCGGCGTATGCCACTGTCGGCCCGCTCGCCGGACGCCTCCCCCGCATCCGGATCGAGCAGCAGCGCCGCCTGCCCCCCCGTCATCATGAGGTAGACGTCGGCCAGGATCTCGGCATCGAGCAGCGCCCCGTGGAGCTCGCGATGGGAATTGTCGATGTCGTAGCGTTTGCAGAGCGCATCGAGACTGTTGCGCTGGCCCGGGTGCATCTTCTTGGCCAGCATCAGGGTATCGATCACCGTACAGTGATCGGCCAGTTTCCCCCATTCGCCGTCCAGCCGGGACAGTTCCCAGTTAATGAATCCCACATCGAACGGTGCGTTGTGGATGATCAGTTCGGCGCCCGTCACATACTGGATGAAATCGGCGACCACATCCCCAAACCGGGGTTTGTCCGCCAGGAACTCGTTGGTGATCCCGTGCACCTCCACCGCCGCTGCATCGATCTCCCGGTCCGGTTGCAGATACTGGTGAAAATTGCTGCTGGTAAGCCGGCGATCGATCAGTTCGACGCAACCGATCTCAATGATGCGGTGGCCCTGTTCCGGTTCCAGACCGGTGGTTTCGGTATCGAGTACGATTTGACGCATAATCTAAGTTTCTTAATGTACGCTCAGGAATTGAACCATCACTGCAACTCATCGATGCCCCGGTTCGCCAACCGATCGGCCGTCTCATTCTCCGGATGGCCGCTATGGCCTTTCACCCAGTCCCAAACCACATCGTGCCGCGCCACCAACTCATCCAGTTGCCGCCAGAGATCGTCGTTCTTTACCGGTTGCTTGGCGGCGGTTTTCCAGCCGTTGCGCTTCCAGTTGTGAATCCATTGAGTGATCCCGTTCTTCACGTACTGCGAGTCGGTGGTGATCCGCACCGGCGCGGAACGCGTCAGCGCCTGCAGCGCCCGGATCACCGCCAGCAACTCCATCCGGTTGTTGGTGGTCTGCGCCTCTCCGCCGTATAGCTCCCGCTCCTTCCCTTTAAACCGTAACAAGGCGCCCCAGCCACCCGGACCGGGATTTCCGCGACAGGCGCCGTCGGTAAAGATCTCCACCCGCTCAGCCACTGGTGCTCCTGGTGGTCGGCTTGATCATGCGACCGCCGAAGATGGCGGCGGATCTTTTCCAGGACGGTTTGAGAGAGGTGAGATTGGGGACCCGCTGCACCGCTCGAATCGCGTAGGCCCCGGCTAAAAGCGGCCAGAAACGGCGCCCTCCCTCTTCCAGGAACCGCAAATGCTGCAACACCGCTTCATTTTTCAACGGCGGGCGAAACATCAGCATCTCCGCCATCTCAACCTCAAAGCCCAACAGTTGCAGCCAGTCCTGCACCCGTCTCTGCGAGAGGAAACGGCCGCACCAGGGAATCTTTCCGCTATGTTTCCGCATCAGTCGCCATACCCCCCAGAGGCTCCAGGGACTGAGTCCGAACAGAATCACCCGCCCCTCCGGGATCAGAATCCGTTCCACCTCGCGCAAAAGCCGGTGGGGATCGTGGGTGAAATCGAGGGTATGAGGCAACACCACCGCATCCACACTATCGGCGGCAATCGGTAATTGCAGCGGATCGCAGCGGATATCCAGCGGCCCCGCGGCATCCTCCCTTCCCGTATCCAGCACCAGCCGGGTGCGGATTCTGCAACTCTCCGTGGTCCCCGCACAGAGCCCGGTCCGCCCGATCTGCACCAGATAGTAACCGAACAGATCTGCCAACATCCGCTCCAGCACGGCGGTTTCCTGCTCCAACAGAAGTCTTCCCGGGAGCTCTTCGAACCATCCGGCCAGGCGTTTCCCGATATCGGGTTCAGAGGTGCAAAAACGATCCGGTTCCATAATTGGGCATACAGCATACTCCACTATTCGCCGCTTCGACATGACCACAGGATGAAGCGGCAACCTGGAAAACCACCCTGCGATTCAGTTATAGTTCCGCAGGCCCTCTTCCTGACGCAAGCAACGACATAAACCCAGAGTTACCATGCCGACAACCCGCTACTTTTCCGCCGTCCTTTTGCTGATGGCCTCGGTATTGCCGGGTTGCATGCAGACCCTGCCGCCCGCCGGAAACCACGCAGCGCCGTCCGCGACGGCGGAAACCGGAGCGGCAAGCGAACAAACCGTCCCCGAACAAATCGCGCCACAGACGGCGCCCCCGTCGTCCTACTCCCCGTTTGCCGCCTTTTCCTCGGCCTCGAACCGAGATCTGTGGCAGCGGATCGGCGGCAACTTCAAACTCCCGGTCCCGGAGAACCGGCGGGTCGCCAGCGAATTGGAGTGGTTTCAGCGCCACCCCGAGTATCTGGCGCGCATCCAGGAGCGGGCGCAGCCTTACCTCTACTTCATCACCGAGGAGGTGGAAAAACGGGGCATGCCGATGGAGTTGGTGCTGCTGCCGGCGGTGGAGAGCGCCTTTCAGCCCTTCTCCTATTCCCACGGCCGCGCCTCCGGCCTCTGGCAGTTCATACCCGGTACCGGCCGCCGGTTCGGTCTGAAACAGAACTGGTGGTATGACGGCCGCCGGGACGTGGTGGCTTCCACCCACGCCGCCCTCGACTACCTGGAACGGCTCAATCGGTTGTATGACGGGGATTGGGAGTTGGCGCTGGCGGCCTATAACGCGGGCGCCGGCAATGTCAACAAAGCGATTCGCAAGAACCGGAGCCGGGGGAAGGCCACCGATTTCTGGTCCCTGGATCTACCGTTGGAGACCCGCAGTTATGTACCGCGTCTGCTGGCCCTGTGTGAGGTCATTAAGGAGCCGGAGAAGTACGGACTGCAATTGAAGCCTTTACCCGACCAACCCTACTTCGCCAAGGTGGATATCCAGGCGCAGTTGGACTTGGCGCTGGCCGCCGATCTGGCCGATATCACCATCGAAGATCTCTACCGCCTGAACCCCGGATTCAACCGCTGGGCGACCGATCCGGACGGTCCCCACCAACTCTATATCCCGATCCAACAGGCGGAATCGTTCCAGACCAAGTTGGCGCAACTGGATCCCTCGCAACGGGTACACTGGCAACGGCACCGGATCAAGAGCGGCGAAAGCCTGATCTCTATCGCCAAACAGTACCAAACCACCGTGACGTTGATAAAAGAGATCAACAAATTGAGGGGGAACAGTATCCGGGCGGGAAGATACCTGTTGATCCCGATGGCCAGCAAAGACCCCGGCGAATATGTGTTGAGTGCCGAACAGCGTCAAGAGAAGATCCTGAACACACCGCACGGCGGTAAAAAAGTCGTTCACGTCGTGCAACCGGGCGAGACGTTGTGGGATATCGCCCGCAACTACCGGGTCCCCCACCGGGCGCTGGCAAAATGGAACGGGATGGCGCCGCGCGATACTTTGCGAAGCGGTCAGGAACTGGTGATCTGGATTCGCCCCGAACCCAAGGTGACCCAGGCGGCCGTTCCCACACTGTTGGCCAACATGGAAGCGCATCCCCCGGGGGGACAGCGTTCGGTTCACTACCGGGTGCGCCGGGGAGACTCGCTGTATACAATCGCGGACCGTTTCAATGTCACGGTAGCGGATCTGAAACGTTGGAACACCCTGCCCGGCGCCTATCTGCAACCGGGACAAAAACTGCGTCTCTACGTGGATGTCACCGAGCAGTCGTTGTAACAAGACCTTTTTGCAGCAATAACGGATTTCCTTGTTTTTTATAGGAAATTACGACTTCCCCTCCGTTCCCACGTCCCAATTCCCGTTATTGCCGGTGGGTCCACACACCCCCCGTGACAGCTATCACAACTACCCCCCTCCGGGCTTGTTCCGTGCCGCGAATCTGCTTCAATGAACATGCCGAAGCAGAGACGGCAACCCCGTATCCGCCAGGCAATGATTTCCATGCAACAAGAGAGGTAAATGCATGTTATCATTTACGCCTACAACTCAACTGCCGGAGATCAAGAAACGGATGGGGCAGATCGGCAATACCAAGGACGGCATCAAAGCCGTGATCGAAGGAAAGCTGCATCGGTTGAAAGAGAAGCAGCATATCCTGGATGAGGCTTGGAAACGGACCGGCAACCGGGATCTCACCCACTTCTTCATCGACATCATCCCGAGATTGCTCTCCACCGAACGCTGCTCGGTATTCATCCTGGACCCCAAGACCACGCGGATCTGGCTGCACTGCGGTACCGATCTGGAAGAGCGGGAAGTCAGTGTTCCTCGCAGCAACTCCATGGTCGGCACCGTAATCGCAACCGGGCAACATCTGGTCCGGTACGACGTCGACAGCCGGGCCGGGATTCACGAGCGAGTGGATCAGAAGACCGGCTTCACCACCAAGAACGCACTCTGTGTACCCATCTTCAACATGGCCGGCAACCAGGTAGTGGGTGCCCTCCAGGCGTTGAACAAATTGGGTAACCGGGAGTTCACCAGCGACGATATCGATCTGCTGAAACGGGTCGCCTTCCATATTCAGATGAATATCGAAAACGTCTATCTGCGCCAGGAGATCAGTCATCTCTCGGAAACGATGGGCAAAAAGATCAAGAAGCTGGAAGGGATCCTGATCCGGCACGGTATCGAATCGGCCCTGGAGAAGAAGGAGATCCGTTCCCTACCGTCCGGGATGTAACGGACCGGGCCTATTCCGGCGTTCCATCCACCCGGCAACAAGCGACCACCCGGGTCGGACTCACCCGCACCTCTTCGGGATAGTTTTCCCGGCACTCCGGTAACGCCTCCGGGCAACGCGGATGGAAGTGGCAGCCGACGGGGGGATGTACCGGGGACGGCATATCTCCCTCTAACCGAATCACCGCCCGTCGCCGCTCCGGATCGGGTACCGGAACGGCGGAGAGCAACGCGCGGGTATAGGGGTGGCAAGGGGACTCCAGTACCTCCGTCACCGTTCCCCGCTCCACGATCCGCCCCAGATACATCACCGCCACTTCGTCTGCCAGATAGGCCACCACCGAAATATTGTGGCTGATGAACAGATAGGAGAGACCCAGCCTCTTCTGCAGATCGTTTAACAGATTCAGAATCTGAGCCTGTACCGACACGTCGAGGGCGCTGGTGGGCTCGTCGCAGACGATCAGCCGCGGCTCCACCGCCAGGGTCCGCGCGATACAGATGCGTTGGCGCTGGCCGCCGGAAAATTCGTGCGGATAACGGTCGGCCGCATCGGCCGGCAACCCCACCTGCTCCAGCAGTTCCGCAACCCGCCGCTCCCTTGCCCGCCGGTCGCCCCCGATCTTCTGCGCCACCATCCCCTCGGCCACGATGTCCCGCACCAGCATCCGGGGATTCATGGAGGAGACCGGATCCTGGAAGATGATCTGCAGATCGGCCCGGCGACGGCGCAGGGCGGCGCCTTTCAGTCGTGTAAGCTCCTCGCCGTCAAAACGGACGCTGCCCACAGTGGGAGCGAGCAGCTGCAGGATCCCCTTCCCGACCGTGGTCTTGCCGCACCCGGACTCTCCCACCAGCGCCAGGGTGCGCCCGGCCGGGATGGAAAAAGAGAGTCCGTCCACCGCCTTCACATGGCCCGCCACCCGCTTGAAGATCCCTTTATGGATTGGGAAGTGAACCTTTAGCTTCTCCACCTCCAATAGTGGTTGCATCGCCTCCTGCGGTTCCAAAGGTGAACCCGTAGCCACCACCTTTTCCGACGGTGACTCTCTTGCCGGCCCCTCCAGATAACAACGCACCCCATGTGCCGCATCGCTTTCCCGCCACTCCGGCTCCCGCGTTTCGCAAATCGGCAGCGCCTCTCCGCAACGTTCCAGAAAACGGCAACCCGGAAATTCCTGGTTCAGCGCCGGCACCATCCCTTTGATCACCGCCAGCCGCTCACCCCGCTTTGCCTGACCCGGCAGGGACCGGAACAACATCCGACTATAGGGATGGTGCGGATCGCGGAAAAAACGGTCGCAGGGAGCGGTCTCCACGATCTGGCCCGCATACATCACCGCCACCCGATCCGCCACCTCCGCCACCACCCCGAGATCATGGGTGATCAACAGGATCGCCATCCCGGTCTCCCGCTGTAACTCCTTCAGCAGATTCAGCACCTGTGCCTGGATGGTTACATCCAACGCGGTGGTGGGTTCGTCGGCGATCAGCAGTTGCGGCCGCCCCGCCAACGCCATGGCGATCATCACTCGCTGCTTCATGCCGCCGGAGAGCTGATGAGGATACTCCCCGCTGCGTCGTTCGGGGTCGGGGATTCCCACCGCCCGCAGCAGTTCCACCACCCGCGCATCGACCTTGCGGCCCTGTTCCGGATCGTGGATCCGCACCGCCTCCGCGATCTGGGCGCCGATCGTCAGCACCGGGTTGAGCGAGGTCATCGGCTCCTGGAAGATCATCCCCATGCGCCCGCCCCGCTCGCCGCGCATCTCCCGCTCCGGCAGCGCCAGCAGATCCACTTCGCCCAGTCGCACCGTGCCCGCCACGATGCGTCCGGAAGGAGGCAGCAGGCGCATGATGGAAAGTGCGGTCATGGATTTGCCGCAGCCGGACTCTCCCAATAGCGCAAAGGTCTCGCCCGGGCGGATCTCGATGTCCACCCCGTCCACCGCCCGCACCGGTTGCCGCTCGCTTCCGAGCCGGGTCTTAAGGCCTGCAACTTGTAGTAGTGGTTCACGCATCGATCATAGTTTCTTTGTTACC
The DNA here is from genome assembly GCA_050287725.1 of Sedimenticolaceae bacterium. Classification (GTDB taxonomy): domain Bacteria; phylum Pseudomonadota; class Gammaproteobacteria; order Chromatiales; family Chromatiaceae; genus CBFDBF01. The sequence continues at coordinate 16,877 of JBNKCL010000077.1, read as the reverse complement.
GCTCATTTTGTTTTCCGCAACCGGGGATCGAAGGCGTCCCGCACCACGTCCGAAAACAGATTGGCCGACAATACCAAGGTAAACATAAACACCAACGCAGCGGTCAACGACCACCAGACGATCGGCTCGCGCGCCATCTCCAGTCGGGCGCTGTTGATCATGTTACCCCAGCTGTTCATGGTAGGGTCGACCCCGATGTTGATATAGGAGAGTACCGCCTCCGCCAGCACCAACCCGGAAAAATCGAGCACCACCGTGATCAACACGATATGGAGTACGTTCGGCAGCAGGTGCCGCACGATAATCTGGAAACGCCCCACCCCGAAAGCGGTAGCCGCCTGGACGTAATCCATCTCCCGCAGCTTGATCGACTCCCCGCGCAACAGCCGGCAGAGCCCGGTCCAACTGGTAATACCGAGAATGATGCAGAGAAACAGCAATCGCAGGTCCGCGCGTTCGACGATGGAGTTGAACTCATCGGCGTGATTGCTCATATAGACCTGCAGCATCAGAATGGCCGCCGCGATCAGCAGCACTCCGGGAATGGAGTTGAGGGTGGTGTAGAGATACTGGATCACGTCATCCACCCAACCGCGGAAATAACCGGCCATGATCCCCAGCAGGATGGCTGCCGGCAACATCACCAGAGTGGTGAGGGTGCCGATCACCAGACCGGTGCGGATGCTCTTTAAGGTCTGGTAGAAGACATCCTCACCCACCTTGTCGGTACCCAGCAGATGGTATTTCACCCCGAGTTCCGCGCTGATAAAACCGACCGCCAGCAACAGGGCGGTGGTCACGATTACCACCCGCCAGGGTACGGCGGTTCTCCCGGCCAGCACTTCGCGCGCATGCTGGCCGAAGGAGCACCCGGAGCGCCAACTCAAGAAGGCGATCAGGATGTTGGTCAGCACCGCCGCCAGGGCGATCCCCTTCATCGCCCCCAGCAATGAAAGCCGGATGATATCGGGCCACCGCTCCGTCTCCGGATCCTGCAGATGGGCGCCGCCGTACCGCAACCGGGGGTAGGCGCGTACCGTACGCCCTCCCTCCAGTTCGATGTTCTCTCTGGAGTAAAGATAGGCCGCGAGGGGCGCGGAATAGCTTTTCTCCTGCTGTGTCCGAAGCGGAGTCACCCATTGATCGAACAGGCTGATCACCTCGGCGGAGGAGACCGCCTTCCCGCCCGTTTCCGTAGCGGGAAGCAGGGGATGAAAATGGATCGAGTCGAGCAGCCCGATCCCGATGTAGGCACTCAGCACCACCAGACAACCCACCCCTACCCGGCTGCGCGCCACCATACGCCACGGGCTGCGCAGATGCTCCCGGCGGGCGGCATAAAAACCGAACGCCAGCGCCAACAGCAGCAGCAGAAAGATCAGCGCATCGGTCCAGAGCACCACCGGTTGCGGCATCAGCGACCTTTCCCCAAGCACCGCGGCTTGCGACAGAAAAACTTCATGCAGTCTGAGATACTCACCAGAGATCGTTCTCTCACAGGTCTGTCCGGAACGTCGTCATTCGCGCGGACAAAGGTTGCGCTCCACTGCGATCACCGCCGCCTCCACCCGTGAGTGGACCCCCAGTTTCCGCAGGATCGCTTTGACATGTAACTTCACCGTACCGTCCGAGATACCGAGATGACGGGCGATCACCTTGTTGCTCTGCCCGCCTGCCAGATGGCAGAGGATCTCCCGTTCCCTCGGGGTCAGATCGGCATGCACCTCCCTGCTTGCGGCCTCCGGCCGCTCTCCCTGCACCGCCCGCGCCAGGATCGAGGTCAGCTCCCCGGCCACCACCGTGGTGCCGTCAACGATCTGTCCCAATGCGTCCACCAACTCCACCGGTTCCATATCCTTGAGCAGGTATCCCTGTGCGCCGTTCTGCAGCGCTTCGATGACGTCGTTCTCCTCCCGGCTGGTGGTAAGCATCACCACCGGGACGGCGGGGTTGTGAGCGCGCAGGGTCCGGAGCACTTCGATACCGTCCATCTCCGGCATGCGCATATCCAGCAACACCACATCCGGCAGCTTTTCGGCCACCTGTTCGATCCCCTGCCGGCAGTCGCCCACCGCGCCGATCACCTCGACCCCCAGACGTTGCAGCAGCTCCTGCAGTCCGATCCGAAACAGCGCATGGTCATCGATCAGAAATACGCGCATGCATCCGTCCTGTTGTTCACCAACCCGCCTTACGTTCCCGGCGATTGTAAACCAACTCCACCCGAGTGCCCTCGCCCGGCTCGCTCTCGATGGTCAGCACACCGCCCAGCCGCCGCGCCCGTTCCTGCATAACGGTCAAACCGATATGTTCCCCGGGGTTGCCCTCAGGAGCTTCTCCTTCAAATCCGACCCCGTCGTCCTCCACCAGCAGCCGGTATGACCCGTTCTGACCGCAGCTTAACAGGATTCGCACATGGTGCGCGTCGGCGTGCTTGCGCACGTTGGCCAGGCACTCCTGGACGATACGAAGGATCTGTTTCTCTTCCCCGGCGTTCAGGTTGATCAGGGCACAGTCGCGTTGGAAGAAGATATGGATGCCGGTCTCCTGACGGAAGCGCCGGGTAAGTTTTTTCAGTTCCGGCTCCAGTCCCTGTTTTTCCGCCGGCACCAAAAAACTGTTCAGCAGTTCCCGCAGCTCGGTGTGGGCGTTATCCAGTCCGCTGCTGATGCGTTGCAGCTCCGACCGCACCGCGTCCGGCACCACGTTTCGCTCCAGGGTCTCCTCCAGCATCCGCACCTGGAACCGTAGACCCGCCAGGGTCTGGGCCAGCGAGTCGTGGAGTTCGTGCGCCAGCATGGTGCGCTCCTCCATGATGGAGATGCGTTGCGCCTCCTCGTCCAGGTGACGCTTGGCGATCGCCATCCCCAGGTGCGCCCCCACGGTCACCAGCAGATCCAGCAGCTCCTCACGCCCGGCGAGGCTGCCCTTATCAACATAGAGATGGTAATGACCGAAGCGATCCCCTTGATACTCCAGCGGCACCTCCAGCCGTTCGATTATGTCGGACCCGAACATCCGGCGCCCCACCCCCTGACCGCAGCGCTCCGGGTCGTCACGCGCGCACAGGATGTCGCCCTGGGAGAGGGTCTGGCCGCAGGCGCAAAGATGCAGCGGCAACTGGGCCCGACCGCTCAGGAACCGGCCGTCCAGGCCGATACTGCCCACCAGCCGCGTCCGCTCCTCCGAGGTGACCAGATGCACCGTGGCGGATCTGGCGTTCACCATCTTCTTCAGGATCTCCAGGAACCGGATCAGCAGATCGTCCAGGCTCCCGGAACGATTGATGCTCGCCGCCACCTCGTAGAGGATCTTGAGCGAGGCGGTCTGCTGCGCCAGCCGCCGGGTCTGGCGGTCCACCCGTTCTTCCATATCCTCGTACAGTTCGGTCAGCTCACCGCTCAGACTGTCGATGTCCCGCACCACCGGACCCAGCACGCCCACATCCTCGAACGGCAGGGTGGCAAGCGGCTCGCCGTCACACACCTCGGCCACCGAACGCTCCAGACGCACCAGTGGCCGGAACAGCCGGGCGTAGAGCCGTACTCCGCCCACCAACGCCGCCAGCATCGTTAGCGCCAGAAAGAGCAGCAGGAACGTATCGGAGACAGGGCCGGAGACAGGGCCGAGCAGCTGCAACAGCACCACCGAGAGCGCACCGGCAAGCCCCAGGAGCAGCAACGCCAACGGCGTCAGCAATCGCCCGGCCACCAGCAGCCGCAGTACCGCGCGGTACGGCGGGGTACGCTCGTTCTCCGATCCTTGCTCTTTGATTTTCAGCACCATGGGATTTGCCGCAACACTTGTCGGACAGATGTTACTACGAATCGGTACGGTTCCCGGCCAACATCGAACGCAGCGCCGCCAGCTGTCGCCGCTCCAACTCTTGGCCCAACGCTGCGCCCTGTAAGCCCGCCGCATTCAGCTCCGCGGCGGAGACCTCCCGAACCGCCTGCCGTCCCAACTCCAAATAAGTGCGCGCCGGTTCTGCCAGTTGCGGCCAGAGAGCGCCGCAGGCCTGTTCAAACCGCACCAACCGCTCCGGCTGTTGCTGCACCCGGATCGCGTGTAACAACCCCAGGATCGCCTCAGCCTCCCCTGCACCGGCCGCCCGGAACAGCGGACCGTATTGCAACACCCATCCCAGCAGTTCGCAGTAGTCGCCGGGCACCCGCCAGCGTCGGCAGAGTTCACTGGGCGAACTTCCCTCCGCGAGCACCGCGCCCAGCAGGGCGGCGAACCGCACCGCCGGATCGGAGGTCAAGCCGGCCGCCCGTTCGAGCCCGTCCCGGGGAGCCGTAACCAGCTCCGGCAACAACACCGGCAGGGCGCCACACTCCTCCAGCACCTGGAAGAAACGCCAGGGGAAGCGTTCCCGGAGCGCCCGCTCCAACTCCCGCCAGACCCGCTCCGCCCGCAGTTCGCGCAGATCGTCGGAGGCTGCCATCTGCCGCAGCAGTTCGGCGGTCTCCGGCGCCACCCGGAAATCGAACCGGGCGGCGAAGCGCGCCACCCGCAGCACCCGGACCGGGTCCTCCGCAAAGGCCGGGGTGATGTGACGCAACACACCCTGTTCCAGATCGGCACGTCCGCCGAAAGGGTCGATCAAATTGCCCGCCGCATCCTCCGCCAGAGCGTTGATGGTGAGATCCCGTCGTTGCAGATCCTGTTCCAGGGTGATGCCGGGACCGGCGTCTACGCTGAAACCGGTGTAGCCGGGGCCGGTCTTGGTCTCGGTACGCGCCAGGGCGTACTCCTCGCCGGTCTCCGGATGGCGGAAAACCGGAAACCCGCCCACCTCCTGCCGGTAGCCCCGCTGTCGCATCTCCGCTTCGGTGGCGCCCACCACCACCCAGTCACGCTCCGCCGGCGGTAGCCCCAGCAGCCGGTCCCGCACCGCGCCCCCCACCAGGTAAATCTTCATCCCCCGCTCTCCGAATGGCGGTCTTGCTGCTGCAGCTGCCACATCTCATAGTAGCGTCCCCGCTGTGTCAGCAGCTCCGTGTGCCCCCCCTGTTCAACGATGCGGCCCCGCTCCATCACCAGGATGCGGTCGGCATCCACCACGGTAGAGAGCCGGTGGGCGATTACCAGCGTGGTGTGGCGCGCCGCCACCTCCTTCAATGTCTCCTGGATCGCCTGTTCGGTCTTGCTGTCCAGCGACGAGGTGGCCTCGTCGAACAGCAGGATGCAGGGGCGCTTGAGGATGGCGCGGGCGATGGCGATGCGCTGTTTCTCACCCCCCGACAGTTTCAGTCCGCGTTCCCCTACCACCGTATCGTAGCCCTGCGGCAGCGATTCGATGAACTCCCGGATGTGGGCCATCTCGGCCGCCTGTTCGATCTCCGCCCGCTCGGCGTCCGGCCGGCCGTAGGAGAGGTTGTAGTAAATCGTATCGTTGAACAGTACCGTATCCTGCGGCACGATGCCGATCGCCTCGCGCAGGCTCTCCTGGCTCACCTCGCGCACATCCTGGCCGTCGATCAGGATGCGTCCGCCGGTGACGTCATAGAACCGGAACAACAGCCGCGACAGAGTGGACTTGCCGGCCCCGCTCTGCCCCACCACCGCCAGCTTCTCTCCCGCATGGACGGTGAAGCTCACGCCGTCCAGGATCGGCCGCTCCGGCTGATAGCTGAAATCCACATCCTCAAACCGGACCTCGCCGCCCTGCAGCACCAACTGCGACGCCCCCGGGCGATCCTCGATCTCGGGCTGGCGTTCCAGCAGCTTGAATACCAGATCCATATCCGCCAGCGAGTATTTGATCTGGCGGTAGACCACCCCCAGAAAGTTGAGCGGGATGAATAGCTGCAGCAGGAAGGCATTGACCAGCACCAGATCGCCGATGGTCATGTTCCCTTGCACCACTCCGTCGGCGGCCAGGATCATCACCAGGGTCACTCCTACGGCGATGATCGCCCCCTGCCCGAAATTGAGCAGCGACATGGAAGTCTGGCTCTTGACCGCGGAACCCTCCCACCCGCCGAGGGTGCGGTCGAACCGCTCCAACTCCAGCGCCTCGTTGCCGAAATACTTCACCGTCTCGTAGTTGATCAGGCTGTCGAGCGCCTGACTATTGGCCTCCGACTCCTGCCGGTTCATGGCCAACCGGTATTCCATGCGCCACTCGGTAATGGCCAGCGTAAAGGCCACATAAACCCCCACTGTCCCGAAGGTAGCCAATGCAAACAGCGGGTCATATTTGGTAAGCAGAATCCCCGCCACCAGCGAGAACTCCACCAGCATCGGCAGAACGCTGAACACCATGTAGTTGAGGATGGTACTGATACTCCGGGTCCCCCGCTCCAGGTCGCGACTGATGGCGCCGGTCTTGCGCTCCAAATGGAACCGGAGCGACAACGAGTGGAGATGCTTGAGCACCCGGGTGGAGAGCCGCCGCATGGCGTGGTAGCGCACCCGGGCGAACACCGCATCCCGCAGTTCGTTGAACAGCGAACTGCTCAACCGCAACAACCCGTAGGCCAACAGCAGCGAGAGCGGCAACACCAGTTGTACCGTTTGGGACGACCCCATCGCATCGACGATCTGCTTGAGCACCACCGGAATGCCCACATTGGCCACTTTGGCCAGCACCAGGGAACCCAGCGCCAGCAGCGCCCGTCCCCGGTACTCCCAGAGAAACGGCAGCATACTGTGCAGGTTGTACCAGTCACGCCGGTTGCCGTGCGGCCGCGAATAGGTTGGCATATGGTGTGGCATGCTAAAATGCGCTTACGTGGTGCATCGATTACGGTGGTTGCATTCTATCGTAATTGACTCATCCCGGAGGTACTGAAACACTATCCCCTGGCGACCGGGATACCCGCCCGGCGCGGAATTAGATACTTTAACGCGATGAATCAGGACTGCAGTTACAACGAGCTCTACGCCCTTCAGGTGCTGGATGACAGCATGGAGCCTGAATTTCCGGTCGAATGTGTAATCGTCATCGAACCCTCGCATGTGTGTGCCACCGGCGCCTATGTGGTCTCCTTGGTGGATGGGGAACGTTGGTTTCGGCAGTTCGTACGGGACTCCGAGGGCAATGAAAAACTGGTGGCTCTGAATGAGCGCTATCCCGACATCAATCTACAAGGAACCGATTTCCGGATTGAAGGGGTAATCGTACAGCGTAATATCCGGCGTCAGATCAAACACTACCGACCGCATGCACCGAACAACGGCCGGCCCGAAACGGAAAATTGATCTTCCCCTTCCAGGCGCCATTCCCGCCTTCTTCAAAAGCTCATTTATTGACCATGTAGACCGTGTTTTTCGAAAGGCTCCGGCCTGGCCTGAAAGAGAAACCTCAAATCCCGGGGCAGGCTCCAGTGATTTTCATCTTCCGATTCCCGCAAGCAATCCTACTCCGGGAAGTGGTAGTACAGCTTATTGAGATATAGGACCACGTCCTCCACATCTTCGTCGAACCAGGCGACATCCAACTGCAGGGCGCACATGGCCACCTGGGTTCTCAGCCCGTCGAGCGACTGTACCCGTCGATCCTCCCGTGTATATACTTCGCTCCCATGGCAGCGCAGGCAGTGTTCAACGTACAGTTGCTGGCCATGCTCAATATCCGCTGCCGTAACTCCCTGGGAAGCAAACGCGATCAGCAAACCCGCGACGACCGCATGGAACCGCTGTTTCATGGCACTGATCCTCCAGAAAAACCAGGCCGGCGTTTGCGGGATGGTGTCACCACCCCGCACACAACCGTCAACCGGCGTACAGCTCCTTATAGCTCTGATACCAGGCGCCCGCCATAACCGGTCCCAGAATCAGCAGCCCGAGCCCGAAAGGAAGCATGGCCAACAGCGTCAGCAGTGTGAGAATCAGGCCGAATACCAACATTGGCAACCAATTGTATAGACACCCCATTACGCCATCTTTTACCGCCTGAAACGGCTCCACATTCGCCAGCATTACCAGTGGGATCGCATAAAAAAGCAACAGCGCCAAAACCACCGTCACCAGCAGCACCAGCAGCAATCCGAAGAGTGCGGCAGCACCGAACTGCATGGCTTCAGTTGAACCCATCATGCCAGCACTCATGAGCGGACCGGCAACAAAGGCCTTGTTTAAAACCACCACCAACAGGTTTCCTACCAGGGAGATACAGCCCAGGATCAGCATCGGACCGGTCCGGGCGGGGTCCCGGAAGGCCTGAAACAGATGACCGATTTCGAGCGTCCCGCCCCCATCCAGTTTTGCTGCGCCATAGATAACGCCGCCGGACAGCATGGTCCCCAGCAACCCGCTCGCCAGCACCCCTAGCAGAGGGACAAACGACAATAAGATCATAATGAGCGCATAAATCAGGATCATGAGAATCCACACCCCCGGATTCTTCATAAACAGCGCCCAGCCATCCTGGATCCAGCCCCATCCCCGCTCCACGTTCACTTTTTTTGCTTCCATCTCTCTGACCCTCTCTCGTCATTGGATGTTTATTCGGCCCATGCGGGCCGCCTGCACCACCGGTAAAAGCTATCATGCTACCGGAGCGACGTGTTGTGAAGTGCCCCCAATAACCGCCGTATGACGGCAAAACGCCGAACCGCCCGGCGACACCGGCACCTTGCCCTGCCGGCCGGCAAACCTGTTTCCGCATATCAAATCGGCGGTCCCCGCCATAAGGGTAAGAACCGGTTCAAAAAACCCGATCACACAACGGGCAAAAAACCATCTGACTTGCTAGGATTAAAATAGATCTAACTTCAGAGAGAACCACCCAATGAAACCGACCTATGCCCTGTCACTCGCCCTGCTGTACTCCCTAGCACTGCCGATCATTGCCTGGGCGGCCCTTGGTGGGCAGTACCACGGCACTCTGGAGGGAAAACCGGTAACCGCCACCTTCGAGACTCAGACCGACGGCGTCAGCGGTACTCTCATGATCGGTGAAACCCATTACATACTGCAAGCGGGAAAAAGCGGCGACGGCTACCAAGGAACGCTCGTCAACATCTCGGCTGGTCATGGAGGCGCTCTGCATATTCAGGAGCAGGGAAACCAACTGAAGCTGGAAATTAAGATGGAAGGAGAGTCGCCGCAACAATTGGAACTGCAGCCAGGCGGCCCATAGCAAGATTGATTGTGCCAACCTCAGGCGAAGAAGGAAGCGTCTACCAAAGGCGAAGGGATACGATCACAGTCAATGCTCCGGGTTGTCACCCGTTTCAGCCATCGCCTGCCGCAAAAAATCCCCAAGCCGCTGATCGATACCGAGCACATGGTCGCGCAACCAGTGATTAAGGAACCGCAGCACCTCGATGCGTGAGATCGAACGGCCTTCTCGTATTTGGTCACGAAGAGCAACCACTCGGCGCGAAAAATCGCGATGCTGTGCGATATGGGCGCGCGCATCTTCGGGACAAGCCGCTTGGTAACCGTAATGTTGCATCAACCCCTCTTCGGTCTCGAAATGCGTGATTGCATAGCCAAGCAGGACTTTGGCGATCTCTCCCAGCAGTGCGTCGTTCGGGTCATGCAGCAATTGTTCATTTGCCTGACGCAACGTGTCGACGAGGAAACGATGTTGCTTGTCGATGGTTGCGACGCCGGTGGCCATCGCATCCACCCACTCAATCGGTTGGAAAGATGCATTCAGCGACATATCTGCACCCCGTTTATCAGAAAATCTGCATACCATTCCTGAAATGATTCAGCCCGCATCGGTTGCGCCAAACCGTATCCCTGCACCACCGAACACCCAAGGTTCATCAGATATCGGACTTGCTTGGGAGTCTCGACACCTTCTGCGACTACGCGTAGCTTGAAGGCCCGACCCATACCGATCACGCCGGCAACGATAGCGTGATCAGCTTGGTTCTCGAGCATATCTCGCACGAAGGATTGATCGATTTTTATTTCTTGGATGCTCAGACGCCGTAAATATACCAGCGAGGAGTAACCGGTCCCGAAGTCGTCGAGCGAGAAACCGACTCCCATCTCCACACACTCCCTGATCACCTGCTCGATCGGCTCCAGTTGCTCCAGATCCGAAGACTCGACAATTTCCATCTGTAGATGGTTCTTCGGCATCTCCGGCCAGAATGTTTGGATTGCATTTCGCAGATCATCGACAAAGGTACGATATTTGAGATGACGCGGAAAAACATTGACACTGATCGGCACAGATATACCCATATCATTCCAGGCCTTCCCTTGACGCACCGCCTCTTCCATCACCCAACGGCCCATGCGAAACGCCAGACTGTCGTTTTCGATCAGAGGCAGAAACTCCTTGGGACCGACCAGACCGAGGACCGGATCATTCCAACGAAGCAACGCTTCCACCCCGTGAAGTTTTCCGGCGATACAATCCACCTTGGGTTGGTAATAAAGCTCGAACTGGCCCTGCTCAAGACCACGCTCCACTTTGGCAAGAAATTCCCCGCGCAAGGCAAGTTGCCGTTCCAATCGCGCATCAAATATCTGATAACGGTTTTTACCGAGCTGCTTGGCCGAGTACATCGCATGGTCTGCATGGCGCAACAGGTTGTCGGCGTCCACATTATCGTCCGGATAGAGCGTTACACCGATACTGGCCGAAACCGCCACCGGCTCTCCTTCCAGCAACATCGGTTCGGAAACCTTGGACAGGACGCGCTCGAGCGCCTGGACACAATCGGTTTCTTTCTCGATATCGTTCCATAGCAACACAAATTCGTCGCCGCCAAGCCGGGCAACAGTATCCTCAGCCCGCAACATCGATTGCAGCCGGCGAGCAATCTCTACCAGCATGCGATCGCCACCCTCATGGCCATACTGGTCATTAATCGGCTTGAATCCGTCGAGATCGAGATAACACACGGCAAGGCTCTTACCATGCCGGCGGGTACGCGCGATGGCCTGCTCCAACCGGTCGCTGAGTAGTCGCCGATTGGGCACCGAGGTCAACACATCATAGTGGGCAATACGATCAAGATCGGCTTCGTGCTGCTTGAGCGCACTGATATCGGTAAAGGCGCCGACATAATGCTGGAGTCGGCCTTTGCTATCCTTGACGGCCACAATGGAGAGCAGCTCCGCATACACCTCGCCCGACTTATGCTTGTTCCAGATTTCACCCTGCCACTCCCCCCTGGCATTGAGTGACCGCCACATCCCGGCGTAGAATTCCTGACTCTGCCGACCCGAGCTGAGTATACGCGGATTCTGACCCAGCACTTCGTCGCGAGTATAGCCGGTCAGCCGCGTAAACGCCGGGTTGATATCAATAATACGATTCTCCGCATCACTGATCAGAATACCTTCCTGGCTGCTCTTGAATACGCTGGCTGCCAGTCGCAACTGCCCCTCTACCTGCTTGCGCTCCGTGATGTCGACCAGGGAGATGAATACCTTGCGCAGGCTCCGCTCGTAACCCGGACAAACCGAAAAATAGACGGTCACCTCCCGACGTTTGCCGTTCAGTGTCTGCACTGCGGCATCAAATATCAGCTCTGTTTGGCCACGCACCAAGGCCACCAGCTCGCGTTGGAAGGCATCATAGGACTCGGGGAGAAAAACTCGAGACAAACCTGTCAACAACTCCCCCTTGCTGTCCGCTTCGTGCAGCTCCAGAACCGCTTTGTTGACACTGACGACCCGTACCAGAGCCCCGCACTCCCGAACAACTTCCGGATGCTCCGCAAGATATGTCTCGACATCGTCGCCATACACATCCTTCAACTCATCCAGCCGCGCCTTGACGGCCGAAAAATCCTCTTCCCAAATCGGCAACGGGGAATTTTCGAATACCAGACGGAAACGCTCCTCGCTCTCGCGCAAATTGCGCGCGATCAGGAGACTGTTCAGACCATCCGACAGGCGGCGCCCGATCTCCTCGAACAGACGAATTTCTTCTTCCGTCCAAATGCGATCACGAGAGCACTGATGAATACCGAACTGCCAGGGCTTATCAACCCTGGGATACAATGCCATGACCATATTGGAGTGGATGCCGAACTGCTTCAACAGCATTTCCGGGAGCGGAAATTCCGCGCCCGGCCCCAGCTGTATGGAGCGCCCGGACTCGAGTAGGGTTTTCATCACCCAGGCGACATGATCGTTCATCGATTGCGGACCCTGTTGGCCGGCGCCCGGATATTCCGGTTTGGTGCTCTCTATCGGTACGGACCATGTCGATGCGTCCGGGTCGCAAGGATAAACCAGATAAGCACGGTCACAATCGAAGATAGCAAGCACCTCATCGAGCACCTTTTTCATGACCTGTTCGATATCACCTTCCTCCTGCAACACCCGATTGATACGATCCATGCTCTGAAGGAAATGCAGATACGCCTTGCGTTCCTCCTCGGCCCGCTTGCGTTTGGTGATGTCGTGAGAAATAGCCAGTACCGATGCCACTTTACCGTCGGGACCGAATTCTGGTGCAAAACGTATGCTGGCCCAACGGATCTCGCCGTCAAGTCTCCGGTAGGAGAATTCATCGGTGAACTCAGAAGCCGTCTCGACTACCCGCCTGATACAGGCCATGTACCGCTCCGGGTCGGACAGTGGCGAACTTATATTGGAACGTTTCCCAAGCAACTGTCCGACCGGAGCTTTGAATAGCTCCCGTAGTGCCGGATTAATGTAGATACGGCGCAGATCCCGGTCGTAACGGGCAATATAGTCGGGCGAATTCTCAACCATAGTGCGGAAGAGCTGCTCGCTGACGACGAGCTTTTCTTCCGCCTCCTTCCGCTCGGTATCATCCCGGTTACTGACGCGATGCCCCATGAACTCCCTATTCGGCCCGTAAACCGGCTGGCAGCCGTGGGTAATCCAGCGGATGCCGCCGTCGCGATGTACGATACGGAACTCAAGCAGAGATTTTCCACGGTTGATGTGGTCGCTCAGGTGAGCATCCACGATATCCCGGTCTGCGGGATAGACGATCCGGTCGAGCAGATCGGGATCAGCTTCAAACTCCGCCGACGAATAACCGGTAATCCGCTCGCACGACGGGGATATATAGAGCAATTCCTGATTCGGCCCCACCCAGTATTCCCAATCGTAGGTGTAGTCGACGACAGTGCGGAATTTGAATTCCTGCGCCTCCAAAATCTCCTTTGCCCGCTCACGCTCGATCCGGGCGCGCAGGGTCATGATGCCGAAGGCCAGATCTGCCGCCAGCTCTTCCAGAAGCTTGATCTCATCCGGCGTGAAAGCTTGTATTTTTGCGGAGTAGATACACAACACCCCGAAGGTGTTTCCTTGCTCATCTTTAAGGGGAAGAGCGATGGCCGAACGGAAACCGCGAGCTTTCGCATGTTCGGCCCAGGGAATAGACTCGTACTCACGGGTAAGGTCCTGGGCATAAGCTGTTTCGCCGGAACGAATGGCGATCCCCAGGGGCCGGTGTCCCGCCGGGTTATCGGCCCAGGTGAGGCCCTCCTGCGAAAGATAGTCCTCCTCCGCACCGGACCATGCACGCGGAGTCACACTCCGGGCTTCGTCGTGGTTGACGTATCCCACCCAGGCCATGCGGTAACCGGCTTCTTCGCAAATGATCCGGCAAATTTCCTCGATCAGCCCCTGCTCATTTTCGGCGCGCAACAGCGCCTGATTGCAGTTCGTAATCGCCCGCAACTCGCGCGTCAGGGCACTCCGGGTCATCATTTTAGGTTTGCGCGTAGTCATATCAGCCGAGAAAACAGCGAACAAACAGAGACCCGGCATCAGGCACCTTCGTGCTGGCGCCGCTTCTGGAAAGAGTTTCTCTCCGGCAACTCCCCAAAATTAGAGCGATCCGATAATCTCTTCCATTCACTTCCGACTACCCGGTATAACGCCAGTCATCCATAACAGACACCCCCGCATTTCCACCGTTTAAAAAACCCGGCCCAACGGAAAGCATGGTTGGTTTTCCAGCCATTTTCAAGCTGGGGCGGTTTGACGCCCCAAATCGACAGCAGGACGTCTCTCTTGGATTCTGTGACGCTCTCGAGCATATGAATTTTAAGGAATACAGCACAACAGTCATGATTGTAGTCAGACGGCATTCAAGCGAGCTATGATGCACACGCTGAAGGACGAGAACAAAGTTTGTAAGCGCACTGCCTCGATGGATCCCACGCACAAAATGGGAAAGGAACTCCAAGGGAGCACAGAAATGCCTCATCAAAGAACGATCTGTTCATTGTGGAACATATCCCGCCTTTTCTTTCTGTTGCTGTTTCTGGCATATGCCACCCCCGTTTTCGCCCAGACGCTTGCAGGCAACTATTTGCTGCAGGGCGATTCCGACGGGACGGTGCCAAAACAAAACGCAGTGATTGTTCTGACCGCTCAGGGCGGCAATACAGGGACACTCTTCGTAAAAGCGGTCCAACCGGGGCAGACGCTGGAGGATCGGGGTACCTATGCCATAAAGGACGATGCCATCACTATACACTTCGAGGAACTCGAATGGCAGGTTGATACACAACCCTTCTCCTTCGACGGCTGCGCACTGATCTTACCCTTCAAGGCCCTCTCCGGAAGTCCTGGACCCGGCACCTCCACCTGGATAAAACAGGATTCCGCTTGTGAAGGGCAACAAACCACAACCCTGGAACAGGCACAGACTTCGGACGCTGAACACAGCTCCGCCACAGCGGCATCGGAAGACTCCGTCGCCCTGGCCGACGATTCACCAAACGACCCACCGGCAGCGACACCGAGCAGCGACGAGAAGGAGAGCTGCCAACAGTGCAAATACGTTCCGTGTATCAAGAGCATTCTTCAGCAAAAGGAGGAGATCGTCGCCGCGCTCAAGGCGATCGGGGAACAGCGAAAGTGGGGCGACCTTACGGAGTCGGCGGACGACTATTTCGACCTCAATACGCTGGACACGCAGGAGAAACGGCGGCAGGTCGTTCAGATGCTCAACCAGGATCGCGCAAAACTATGGGAACAGATTTATGCCCGCCTCAATCCGGAAACGTCGCAACAAATCAGGGCGCAATGCGGCATGCCGGGTGGCGGCGATATTGCGATGCTGACCGACCCCCTCACCTGCCAGATCAGCGAAGAGAGCATCCAGGCGACCAAGGCTGCCATGCCGTGCAAGGACCTGGCGGAGATCTCCTATATTCACGAGACCTACCATAGAACGAAATGCCTCGAACGGATGAATAACGGTATTTCCGTATTGACCCCGAGAGGAGAGGCCCGGGAAGAGATCGCGGCCTACTCCCAATCGATCACCTTCTTGAAGGATCTCCTGAAACAGGCGGAATCAAAATGCCTCTGGCTCTGCCGCTGTAATCAGGAGCGATATGAGACCCCGGTAGATTGCGACAAATACTGCCCACATGCGCGGCTGGGGAAATGCCACGCGCCTACCTGCGTCGAGTTGGATCCGAAAACCCAGAAGTGGATTCCGGGGAAAGGCAGGGCATTTTAAATTTTGGATTCGATTCAGGACTTCGGATATGGAAAAGGCTCCCACTCTATGGGAGCCTTTTTTATATATGGCGCGCCCGGAAGGATAATTCGGGCCTGTGGCCCTCACCCCTTCGGGGCGCCGCTACGCGGCGTGCTGCGGACCTTCGGTCCTGGTCGAACCAACTCTTTTAATGTCGGAGGTTCGAATCCACTCAATACAGGAAATTAAAAAGGGGGCTGCTTTTGCAGCCCCCTTTTTAATTTGGCGCGCCCGGAAGGATTCGAACCTCCGACCACCTGGTTCGTAGCCCTCTTGGTAAAATACTAATCTTTGTAAAACAACATGTTACGGGACGCCCACAGCCCCACATCCCACAACAAACCACAACAAGTATCAACTCATCCCCACAATTTCCCCACAGTTAAGTATCCCCGGCAAAGCCGGGGCGATTCATTCGCTCAATAAAACTCTCCATTAAAGTGAGGGAGGTTCAATCTGTCCCCCACTTATTTTGAAGAAACAGGGCTCCCGGTTGTTGCCGCATTGAATAATATGCTGCGGAATACCGGGCAGGTTGAAGCGTGGCTTCCTTGCCATCGCCGACCTCCTTGTGTTGCAGTGTTGCTATAGCGGCATTTTTAGCAGAGCCGAATATTAGAGGAAATTGTTCTCTGACCCCGGTTTTCTTGCCGGTTTTCTGGAGCCGAATATTAGAGGAAATTGTTCTCTGACCCCGGTTTTTTTATTTGAACGATACGGTTGAAGATCGTGATCAGAGGAAATTGTTCTCTGACCCCGGTTTTTTTGGTTTTTTACTCCTCTGTTACCCAGTTAGTGTGTGATGGCTCACCTAGACATTCTGCATCAAGATATTGATTGATAATCTCTATTGGATAACCATCCAAAGATTCTTGGTTATGAAGTATTTCCCCTTCAATAACCATTTTTCTAAATCGTCTAGTGATTGCACACCTTGCTTGTAGAGACGAATTAAAATCAAACTCTCTGTACAGCTTAACAAACTCACCGAACTTGAGTTCGATATTATTTTTAACAAGTGGGGTTACATTAGAAAAATCATTGGCTTTTATAGCGTCATACACCAAAATTAAATTTGTTAAATCATTTGCCAAATGATCGTACGATAAATTATCTATGTGTCGCTTGCCGCAAAGGAAACCCCAATAATAGGCAGTGGCGCTTAACGTAATACAAAATACAACTATTAAAATAGATTTGATCACTTTTCTGTTCATCGTCATCTCATCTGGATTTACACATATTTTCTTCATGCTGCGTAATTCCTTGCATACGATAACACTCTTCTTGACAAGTGGTACCACCTCCACTCGCTTCGTACCCTGGGATTGTACTACAGCACGCCATGCAACTAGCAAAGTTAGTGTTAGATTCTGCGCATTTCGGCCTCTTTGACCTTACCCCAATAAAATTGACACCCATTATGCCGCCATCCTTTGGTATCTGGCAGGAAAATCATAGCCAATTCCGG
>JBNKCL010000076.1:0-25766 GCA_050287725.1 Sedimenticolaceae bacterium | reverse complement strand
GTTCAGCACCGCCTTCACCAGAGAGGACTTTCCGGTGCCGCGCGCGCCCCACAGCAACACATTGTGGGCCGGACGCCGTTCCAGGAACGCAACGGTGTTTTGAACCAGACGCTCCTTCTGGACAGCGACACCCACCAGATTATCGAGCCGGATCGGATCGAGCATCGACACCGGCCGCAACCGTCCGCTCTGATGCCGCCAGATGCCCGCCAGGGTGGTGTTCCAGTCGATGCTCATATGAAGTCCCGCGCTTTGAAGTGATCTGCTCTATTGCATCCGTTCCCGGTATGCACGTCAATCAAACAGGTTATTTTCGGTGTTCCGTATAGTATTTCCGAAACTCCTTACGTACCGGCTCAAGGTTCAGTTGGTAGAAAGCGAGCCCGCCGTAGCGCAATTCGAATGTATGTTTCGAACCGGGCTCATACTGTTTCCAGTAATCGCCGTATCCCGGAAACGAAAGATCGGGCGGGCCCGGCGCGACCGAGGTCAATGTAACGAAGTCTGATTGCAGTACGTATTCATAAGTCTGCAATCCATCAACATCGGTAAAGGCGTTCAGACGCAGGACGGCCGGATAGGCCGCTACCCCGACCGCGCCGCCGAAAAGCAGCGCCACCGTGAAGCTCTCCAGCTTCGGCACACCGGAGCGCACCATCCACAACACGGCGAAAGCCGCAGCGAGCACCCCGGTTATAATGAACCATTGAAACGGGATGTCACCGGCATAGGTTTCTTCGCCGATAACAATGCCGTCGGCAAACGCATAGATCACAAGTGCGAAAAACAGGACCGCGACGGTGAGCGAGGCAGGGTTTTTCTCCAAGGCGAAGGAGACATCCCCCGGTTCTCCGGTGCGGGCAATCTCCAGATGCGGCAAAGCGGCGGCGATGTAGCGTAGTAGCGGGCTTTCATCAATCTCTTGAACGATTTCGAGCGAAGTCATTTTCTGCTGACGGCGCAAATCCCGCCAGGGCGTGATGGGCTCGAAACGCTCGGGGTCGACCCAACGCCAGGGATAGAGCTTCACGGTCTGTGTTCCCCCATCCAGCCTCAGCACGACCAGTTGCGGGCCTCTCCCAAACGGCGAATTACTCAGGGTTACAGAACGTATCTGGCTCCAGGAGAGCGCCCATCCGGGGCGCAGAAACCTGAAAATCTCCGGTAACGGCGAGCAATACTCGATTCCGTTATGCGTAAGGACCAGTTGTTCCCGGCGCTTCGCCGACTGCATGTAGAAAATCTGCAAGATCGCGAGTGTTAAAGCCACGAGGTTCATAACGGCTTGTGCCGGATTGCGGGAAAAGGCCTGCATCAACCCCTCGATCAACGACGGTATGTCCCTAAGCTTTGGAACAATGTCTCCGGGCACCAGCCATACAAATGCGACGGCCAGGCCGATCAACAACAATAGAATTATCGTTTTTGAAAGACGCGATTGCGACGTCAGCTGCAGATGTACACGTTGACGCAGCGCAAGCCGATTTGGGTACTCAACGGACATGTTTCACTCATATACCTTTTCTGAATATCCTGCCGAACAACTTCGTGTATCGGGCAAATCCGACCGAGAGAAAAAGCATCCCAATCGGCATCAGTTTGACGAAATATTTGGTTATCAGATAATTGGTCTTCAAATCCTGCTCGAACTGATATGGGTGGTTGGTCGAATAATAGTAAATCGAAAGACTTCCGATTACCGAAATAACCATAAGCGCCGCGCCCACGACCATTTCCGTGCTCCCGTTTTTACCCTGTTTCTCTTTCAGGAGAACGATACTTGACCCGAGTAACAGCAAAACGGCCGGAACCGTCAACAGAAAAATCAGACTTGGACTGGACATGGCAATACACCTCTATATTTGGATAACCAAGGACCCCTGTTCAATGAAACCAGGCTTTCATCGCGTAATGGTAAAAAAGTCACTATACCCTTCCCGTTTCTCCTCATCCTGAAACCAAAGCCGATAGTCAGACCCCTCCGCAATCCCCTGGGGATACATAACCACCAGCCCTTCCCCGCTTTCCGGCGCCCATATCTCCATCGCCTTTACGGCTTTATCGCCTTTATAGAGAAGCAACAGCGAACCTTCTCCGAGTGTCATGTGCCCTTCCTCATCGCTCCAGTCAACCGCATGAAACAGCTCCTCGGATGTCCATACCGTAGAGCCGTTCGGCTCCGAGAAAGTGATTCCCCTGTCGCTACCACAACCCGACAAGGCAACAAGAAAACTGGCCGCCAGCAACAAAATTCTGTTCGTCATTTTTACCTCCCTATATAGCAAAACGGACATGTTTTCTGAATCGAGTTCCGCAATAGTCCCTGATACCGCGTCTTCAACCCGGCAGCGGAGATACACCAAACAGCCAGGGATGCAGCCATAACAGCAGAACATAGGCGATAAGCCCCCCTACGGGGGCCACCCAGCCGATCGACCGGAAGCGAAAACCGGCACGGCCCGCGAAGACGGCGGCAAACGGAAGATTGGAGGTGATTTCCTTCAGGCATTGCCAATCCTCCGGCTGGTCGCGCCGCATCTTGGCATCGATGGCGAAGGTCCCGCCCAGTGACAACACCAGGATCCCTCCCATCATAATGAGCGACTTCATGTCGCCGTTGGGCGGCAGATGTGAAAGCGCCCACAGGGTGGCGCCCCACAGGAAGGGATGACGGGTAACGGCAAAGATGCCCAGCCGGTCACGATCCAGATTCCGGCAACTGCCGCCCACCATGGTCGGGTTGTCGGGTCGCAGCCCGCCCACTACAAGAATCAGCGCAAAGGGCATCACTATCAGCGGCAGATGGCGGGCCACCGCCGTCTGTGGCCACAGTACGGTCATGGGCGCATGCAGATAGCTGGCGATCATCCATGCAAACGCGCAAAGCATGAGCAAAGAGAACAATCCCTGATAACCCTTCTCCCCCAACCGTTTCACCAGGGCGGGGCGCAACGCGCTGCCGGCGATAATGAAGTGCCCGCCCACAAAGGCGAATGTCGCCAGCAAGAGTTCCGTCAGGGTTGCAGTAAACATCCTTCATCTTCTCCAGACATGCGCTAATCTTCCGGGCCGCGGAAACACGGCGACCATAATACGCCCGCACCTATCTCATCAGCAGATTCCATCCTGCATAAACAATCCAACCGGATATGACGATGCAGGGCAAAACAATTCCAAGCGAGGCCGTCGGTCGAAACAACACCGGTCTTATACCGTAAATTTCTTCCAGATCTCCGGGCATTATGGTCTTGCATTTCCGGTACAGCTCCATGATGAGATTGCACGAATGCCACGATGTGGTTAACCAAAGGAGACTTATTATGATGGAAAATATCGCAACCCCGCTTCTGAAACCAACTTCTTGCTGGAGTTGGGCGCCGGCGCATAGAATGGAATTCACGGTAAGAAAGATCCCGGTGCGCGAAAGCAGCAGATTATCTTCTTTATCCCATCGCTCCCGCAGTGTTTTGTATTTCTTTTTATTGCTCATCGCTCATGGCTCATATGTGAAGATTTGAACGTCCTATTTGCTCCTGGGCGCAGGATTCGGCTGCTGGAACGAAGGATATCAAAAGAAAAAAGCTATAAACCGGCACCCGAAAAAAGGGGCAACACATTTATTTCTGTTTTCATTTTGCACCTCCTTTTGCGCAGACCCGGACGATTACAGACCAGGCGGAAGCCGAACATGGCCAAAGCTCATATTAGAAAAAACAAGCGCATGATCCCATGCTTTTGCTATCCAATTTCAAACGACGTCACACCAAACAGGCGATTCAGAGGGATGTTCGGGGACTCACCCGTATACATCCGGGCGGTCTCGAAAGAAACAGTCATCTGATGGCGTTCTGCCAAAGCAACCGCGGCCTGATTGGCCTCGGGAACGTCAAGATAGACCGCCTCGGAGGTTCCCGCGTTGGATTTCAATGCCAGAAAAATCCGTTCCGCCAATTCCGGACTATCCGCGTACAACGGACCGATCTTGTGGCCTGACCGGCACCGGCGAATCACGCCGTAACCGACAAGACTCTCTTTCCGCATGACCCCGACGGCATAGCTGGCAGGCTGATTAATCCAGGTATTGAGAAATCGGGATCGTTCAATGGGAAAAAATGGACGATCATAGGCAACGACAAGGTCGAAGGGAAACGCCGACAGTTGCATAATCGCGGAATCCGGCGAGGTTGCTCCGCCGCCGATTCCTGCATACCGGATATTACGATAGGCCAGTTGAAAACCGGATTTTTTGTAGTTGTCCTGCTGCTCTACCACACCATCCAAGCCGATATTCCGCCCCGCAAGGTATTGCATGGCGGCTTTCCAGATCTGGATACCGTAGCCCTGGCCGCGATATTCCGGTTTGACGATGTAGAACCCCAGAAAACCGAAAGAGCCTCCGTATCGGATCGCGGAGATCGTAGCGATGGGCTGATCACCGAGCAGCCCGACCAAAAAACCGGCCGGGTCGGCGGCAGAGTAACAGGCGGCATCATACAGTCCCGGATTCCATCCCTCCCTTGCCGCCCAGTCGACGGCGATATCGACCTCCTCACGTCCCATGGTTCTGATGGTGTACTGATCATTCGACATGGGCCACCCCCTTCAAACTGTTTACGAAATCTTCGTAAAAGCAATTCTTTTCACCGGCTTCGATCGCGATGCCGCTATGTCCGGTTTAGATTTTTCGCACCAACGTTACTCCATCCGCCAATGGGAGCATGGTTTGATCGACACGCAGGTCGCTACTGATCTTCCGGTTCAGCGCCCGCATAGCATCAATGTCCGCATCGCTGATTCTTGCACGCAGGTCGGCATCGAGCATCTCGGGATCGACTACCGAGCCGAACAGCAGAACGTTATCGATTGCGATGATGCCGCCGGGGCGAAGCAGAGAAAGCGACTTCTCATAATAGCTATCATAGTTCCCCTTGTCGGCGTCGATGAAGGCGAAATCGAAGCTACCCGCCTCCCCGCCCTCCAGCAGGGAGTCCAGAGTATCCGACGCCCATCCCAGACGGAAGTCAATCTTGTGGTCCACCCCGGCCTCCTGCCAATATCTCCGGCCGATATCCACCCAATCCGATTTGATATCGCATGCGACGACCCTGCCGTCCTCGGGCAAGGCCTGCGCCACACACAACGTGCTATAACCGGTAAAGGTCCCGATTTCGAGGGTCTTCTTCGCACCGATCGCCTTCACAAGGAACGACATAAACTGGCCCTGTTCGGGCGGGATCTGCATGATGGCGTGGGGGTTTCTGGCGGTCTCCTCACGGAGACGCTTCAAAACATCCGATTCCCGGAGGGTGGAAAGCAGATAATCCAGAAGCCCACCGGAATATTGAATTTCAGATTTCTCCATAACACTACTTCCTTAATTTGCTCTCAATTTTCTTCGGAGAAAAGGCGGGGTCAGAGACAGATGAGCAAATATTCGAACTAACTGATCCACAAGGCTTTTGTTCTTTTCTCCGGAAGAGATAAACTCTCATAACTTCACTCCCCAGTCCACCCACGGCCGGGGTATTGCAAACCACCCTGCCGTGTGGTCGAATTCGCGCCACGGCAGCCTGCCTGCATCTATATGATTCATGAAATTGACGTCCCTCTTTCGCCGCAATCCCTCCGCCCATCCGAAAAACCGCAGTCGTTTCAAGACCTTTTTACGGCGCGGCGCACTCCTGTTGCTCCTGTTTCTGCTGCTCGACAGCCTCTACCTCCTCTGGCTCATGCCCGACTGGGAGAAGCTGGCCAGAGGGCCGGTACCCAAGTCCGCCTTCATGGAGCGCTACGAGGAACTGCGCAAAGAGAACCCCAAACTGCCACAGCTGCGCTGGAATCCGGTACCGCTCTCCGCCATCTCCCAACCCATGCGCCGGGCGGTGGTAGTGGCGGAGGACAGCCGCTTCTATGAACATTCCGGGATCGATCTGGCGGCATTGCAGGAGGTCTGGGGGTACAACCTGGAGCATGGCAAAGCCGCCTTCGGCGGCAGCACGTTGTCGCAGCAACTGACGAAGAACCTCTTCCTCTCCCCTTCCCGCAATCCGCTGCGCAAGTGGCATGAGCTGTGGCTGACCCTCATCATGGAACAAAAGCTGAGCAAGCGCCGCATCCTGGAACTCTACCTCAACGTTGCCCAATTCGGTCCCGGTATCTACGGCGTCGAGGCTGCAAGCCGCCGCTACTGGGGAATCCCCGCCAGCGCCCTGAGTGTCCATCAGGCGATCGAGCTGGCCGCCACCCTCCCCAGCCCGAGGGAGAACAACCCCGCCACCCGCACCCGCTTTTTCCAATCCAAGGTGAAAAAGATCCGCCAGCATATGGGGGTCGATGCGGAAAGAAGCTGGTTGGAGAACTTCTTTTCCAACGATTAGGCAGACCTGTTCTCCGGGCCGATGTCCCAGGTTGGAACGCCAAAACGGCTCATTTCAGGACCGCTGCGACCAGGGCGGCGGTCTGCCGCGCAAACAACGGACCCATGCAATATTTGCCGGTATCGACACTGAAGTAGGCTCCGTGGGCCGCCGGACCGATTTGCGAGCGTGCGTGCAGCCCGCTGTTCCTGTCATCGATATCGCTCGCACCGCGCGCCACGATCACACCGCCACCCACCCGGTTATTACCGCCGGTCTTGAGCAATTCATGCACTGACGGGATATAGGCGGCCAGCTCTTCGATTACCCGCCGGACGAATCTGCGATGGGCAAATGCCGCCACATGCCCGGCCAACCAGGGCCAGTTCCCGTCCAGTGCGCGCCGCATCCGCTCGATGCCGCCCCGGTGCATGGCCGTATTCAAATCGCGCCCGTCCCCGCCGACGCTCTGGGCGACCTTACAGACCGGATACCAGGAGAGGTAGTAGTCCCCGTTGCCGTGATTCACGACATCGCCGTAACTACCGAGGATTCCGGTAGCGGACGGGATGTAATCGGACACCAGCGAGGGCCGGTTGGCCCGAACGGTCGCCTTGAAACGATAGATCCATTGGCCGGCATCGAGAATCCCGGCGGTTTGATCGATACGCAAACGGTCCTCCCACAGGCAATTGATGACAACCGGGTAGTTCCGGTCCGTCCGCTGGCCCTCTTTTGTCGCGGAAACGGTAACCTGCTCCGTGGAGACAATGGTCACGGATTCGACCGCGGTCTTGCTGACGAATCGGATTCCGGGTGTCCGCGCCACGGCCTGACAGAGCAGTTCTGCAACGGCTTCGGTGGATACCGACTGCTCCACCGTGCGGAAAGAGCCGAGCGTACGATCCGGGTTGAACAGCGCGGCGTGTTGGCGGCTGGTATTTGGCTCAAAGCTTCGATTGGCAGCGAGCCCCAGATATTTTTCGCCGGAGTTCGGCAACTGTTCGGCGATGGATCTCTGCACTGCGACGAAATGGTTTTCGATCTCCGCCAATGTCAACTGGCTGTCTTGCGGCACATAATAGTGAAAAGGCAGCGGGGAGTAGCAGCCCCTGGGATCGGCACCGGTCAACTCTTGAAGAATATGGGGAAAGGCCAGCGATCCCTCGATCAGTTTGGCATGGGTCATCTTGCTCGGATCTTTGGCGTATACAAATCCAAGGTGCAGCTTACCCTCGTTATGGAGGCTGACCCCTGTCATCGGCCGTTCCGCCTTATCGATCAAATCGACGGTAAAGCCCTGTGCGGCCAGCTCGAGCGCCAGACAACAGCCGGTGATGCCGGCGCCGAGTACTGCCGCCTCGCTAGCTTTCATCATGCATTATCAGCCAAGATTTAAAATTTAAATAAATGCCAACAACCAAGGAGCAGTTTCGACTTTTCAATAATCAAACCAACAAGCCCGCCAGTAACCTCAGTTCCTGGTAAAAAGAAACAGCCACAAGGATAATTTCTATAAAAACAACCAGATCTTCGATATATCCTCCATACCGACCGATCGAATCGAACCTCCCTGAATGTTTATCGGAAAACTCTTCATATAACAAACTCAAAACATCATATGCCAGATCTACGATATCGACATCAGCTCGTTTTGTCGCATTTAAATTTAATCTGTATAAAAATCTTGCGAACCCCGCAAGCAGAAAAAATACATAAAAAACGTTTATCGCAGGGAAAAACGTCGAGAAGAAAATATTACCGCTCTGAGTATCGACATGATACGCTGCATAAGTGCCGATTATTAAAGTTATCGTTACCAGCATACCGGGTACGGCCACCCTGAGCGCTTACCCTTACTCTTTTCTTCCTGGCCGTTCCTTACTCGTCACATACATGCCGTTTTGAAAGCTCTTCCGGGTCCTCTGCCTGCGGCATGCCCTGCACCATCGCCGGGGCGTTCTCCGCACACTTCCGCATAATAGTCATGTCCGGATCGCTCATCATCTCTTCCCCGAAGGCCATCGCTGTCTCCTGTGCCTCATCGCGTTTTCCTTCGGCGCACAGCGCCTTGACCTTCGCATCCATCTCATCGGCTCGCTTGCCCAACTCCTCCATCCTGGACTGGTCCACCTGCTGCATGCATTTCTGCATCTCCTGCATCTGGGCCATCATCTGCTGCATCTGCTGCTGATCCACCGGCTGGCCGTTTTGGGCGAAGGCCATGACCGGCATTAAAAACAAAGCGGGCAACATTACTCTTTTCATAAACAATCCTCTCGTGTTTAGACAAACAAAACATCAAATAAATCTGAGTCTATTCTGTGCGGCCCAAATTACCCGGTTGCCAGAATACGCTCTCTCAACGCCTGCAGCATCGGGACCATCTCGTCCAGCCACTTGTGTCCCATTGAATGAAACTCATGCACGAAAATATTAGCCGCACCCCGGTCAAACAGGCCCCGGTTGGCGACGCCTTCATGCAGCAGCATCAGCGTCGGACGGTTCAGCATAATCGAGATAGCCGCCTCGATCTGATTCCACTCGGTAGGCAGAAAAAAATCCTTTGCAATCGCTTTTCCGTGTATTTTTCCCGACTCCACATGAATCTGCGGAAGACCCAGGATAATGGAACATTTGCATTGATTGATCAGACTTACGACGTCCTGGAACGGGGACGCCAGGGGAACGACGTTGGTCCCGATTGTTTTCGCATTAAAACCCTGATCGGCCAGGAACGGGTAAAATTTCGCGAACTGCTTCTCGATATGATGCGGTACCCAGGTGGGCCGCGAAAGAAATACGTCGATTATTTCCATGCTCTATTCCTGTCTTGCGCAACGTTTTACCGGGATTAATCTTTCTTCTCCTCCGGAATTGCCTTGAGACTCTTAATCACCGGAGATATTTTCATCAGCTTTAATCGCACTTGATTCGCATAGAATTTATACTCATCGAGAACCACAGGATCTTCTATATTTTGGGTTTGCAACCACTCTATCCGGCTTGCGACCGCCTGAATGATTTGCCCGAGCTCTTGCGAAAGCTGCTTTATCTCATCCGGAAACGAAACTTCCTGGCTCGGATCAGCAATTGTAGAACGCATGATTCGGTAAAGCCCTTTTGCCTCCAGAAGCACCTCAAGCAGAACCGTTTGTATCTCGGTGCATTTTTCTGCAAGCGCCACCCTTCTCTTTAACAACGCCACACGATAACTTTGCCAAACGCTGCCGGCAAGCAAAAGTACTGCAATTATGACCAGTAAATCTGTTAATCTCATTTAATCTGCCAGTTAGTACAAGAGAATAAATGGGGTCTGACCCAATTTATTAGAACCGCACCAGACCAAATCCAGCCGCAATAAAGAACGCACTGAATAGCAAACAAACCGCTACAGCGCTCAATCGCCACAGAGGAAACCGAAATATGGCGAAACCTGGATTTGAATGGCGCTTCGCATATAAGTCTTCCGGGCCCACTTTCACAAAGATCAGACCAACCGCGCATATCAAACCAAACGCTCCGAAGAGAAACCATATCAAGTTATCTTGTTCCATGGCATTTCACAAAACCAAGGAAAATCTGCGTCGGATACCAGACAACTCGAATATTAGAAACAATTGTTCTCTGACCCCTATTTTCCTGACCCCTATTTTCCATATTTTCTAAGTCTCCGTTAAACTAGATGAGGTTCAGAATGAACCCATTTATTTCAAATATCATTGAAATACTTAACAACAAAAATAATAATAATTGAATGATAGTTAGTACTCTTGCAGCATTAAACACATTAACCAACGTACCATTTTGAATATTTTTGTATTCTCCACGAAGTATGTACCCGGCAAATACTAAAGATCTATGATCGCTCCAAAATGCCCAAGGCTTACCTGCTTTTTCATACTCCTCTGGATACAAATCCATAAGCCGACCTATTAAATACGCGTCCAATATTATCAATATCCCGATACAAATCAGAAAGAGATAAAAAAGCAAGTCGGTTATATTCATTTTCTTGATTAAAGCTAAATAGGAGTCGAGAACAAAAACCATAATATTAGAATCATTTGCTCTCTACCCCCCATTTATTCTCAGCGTTCCTAGTTGCATTTCGCGGTTAAAACTCTCTCTGGATAAGACAGCAAATATACCATTTCAAATTTGTTGCTATATACAGACAGTTCAGCCGGGATTTCCGCCCTACCACTGTTTTTTGTTCTATCAAGCACCAAAAGCAGCCTGACACTTGCGATGTTTGTTAAATACTTATCTGCCTTTGCTTCTTTTTCATTTATAAATTTTTGTATCTCCAAGCTGGATAAACGAGACACCCAACCAACATTATCCCCAATATACCTCCAAAACTCATATTTACCGATTTTATCCGGTAGCCTATGTAGATATATTTTAGTTTTTCGATTGTTTGCTACAACACGCTTTCTTTCATAATCATTTAAAAACACAATTTCTTTCGTTATATGCGAAAGTATTTCCGACAATAATTCCTCTCTTAATGCTCCGGAAATATTTATAGCTAGTGGGATATCGAAATTTTCATAATACATTAGCGCCAATTGCTTAAGAAGCATTTGCCTATGTGATTCATTTTTCTTTAACGTTGAACCAGATGCTTTCTCATCCAAAAATATACATCGAACCTCTAGACCAAATGACCTTCCATTATGGTTTACTAGCAAGTCAGGCCATTCAGATTCATTTGGTGGCTGATTAATGCTCCATTCCTCATTTAAGAGATTAGATGTGTATTCTGCAAAACCCATCTCAAGCTCTTTTTGGGATTTTCTTGTCATAATTGATTACGGAACTAACCGGCAATCATGTTGCACGCACACAATATTGTGTTCTGCGACTCCAGATCTAACACCAAATCACTACCCCCTCAACTCCCCCAACTTCCCCCCCGCCCTGCCGGACGCAACCGTCTCCCGCGCCAGTTCAACACCATCTTTAATAGAAGCGGCTTTACCCCCTAAATAAATCCGCACGCCGGCGTTGAAGATCAGGGAGTCGTGGTGGGTGGTTTCTTCTCCCGTCAGCATGGCGTCAATCAGACGTGCAGTCTCGGCGGGGGGTTGGCAGGGGTGGTGCTTGCGGTGGCCGAGGCCGTAGTCGGCGGGGTCGATGGTCATGCTGGTGACCTCGCCGTCTCGGTACTCCACCGCCGGGGTGGGCGCGAGCGGCAGTTCGTCGCCGCCGTCCAGTCCCTGCACCACCATGATTCTCGTGATACCGCGGCCGCGCGGTGCCTCGGTGAAACGTTCCAGGAAGGTGTCGTGCGCCGCGCCGATGAGCATGACTTCGGCCCCGGCGGGATTCAGCATCACCTCGCAGGCGTGCAGGAAGGAGCGGTAGAACAGGATCTGACGCAGCGGCTTGAGGCGTTCCACCCCGTGCAGGTAGCGCATGGCGTGCAGATGCCCGAAGCCTTTCTGTTCGATGTCCTGCTCCACCAGTTCCGGCTCCTTGCTCGACGGGATGCCGAGGGCGTCCAGCACCTTGGCGGTGGAGACACCGTCCTTGGGGGGCAGGCCGACGTTGGAGTGCATCACCACCGGCACGCCGGCGGCGGCCGCCACGATGGCCGACGGCAGGCTCATGTGCAGCGCCTTCTTGCGGCCGTCGTAGGGACCGTTGCAGTTGAGCAGACCTTCCACCTTGGGACGGATCAGGGTGGCGTTCTCTTCCATGGCGTCCAGGAAACCCATCATCTCCTCCGCGGTGGAACGTTTGAAGCGCGTGGCGGTGAGGAACGCCCCGATCTGGACCGGGTGCACCTCGGCGCTGAAGATGAAAGAGAGCGCCTCTTTGGCCTGCTCCCGGGTCATGTCCTTGGCGCCGTGGCGCCCCTTCGCGGTGGCGATCAGTTGTTTCTGGAATCGCTTGCCCTGCTCGCTGAAAAACTCTTGCATGAAATCCTGCCTGTCGTTGCTGAATCTATAAGGTATAGCGCATAGCGTACGCCGCTACGGCGCGGAATCAAACACCCGGATAACGGGCGAATTAGCCGCCCGGAAAAGCATTCCTCTCGCCAAGACGCAAAGAACGCCAAGAAAAATACGATTGCTTTCACTGCGCGCTTGGCACCCTGGGGAGATTAATGAGGATTTCAGGTGGTTTTTCTTCTGGATCCCGGCCTTCTCCGGGATGACGGGAAAAGAATCGCCCTGGGGACTGGGCTCTCACTTCTCTCTCGCCGAGTGCGCCAAGAAAAATACTTTTCATTTCACAACGTGCTTGGCACCCGCACAGACACTCGGAACAAGCAGTAATAATGCTCTTGCCCTCTTGGCGTTCTTTGCGTCTTGGCGAGAGATATTCGGAAATTGGGCACCCGCAGGGGAACCTGGTGGATTTGCAAGGCGCGGGGGATCGCGCCGGAGATCAGCGGCGTTGCAGCAGGTAGATCTGTTCCGACAGGCGGCTGAGGCCGAATCCCTGGTAGCGGTCGGTATCCCGCAGCAGATCGACGGTGTCCAGCAGGGTGATCTCGAACTGTTCCTGGAACAGCTCTTCGACCTCGGACTGGGTGACGCTGTAGGGGGGGCCGGCCATCTCGTGCTGCGGATAGTCCATGGCCACCAGCAGCACCTTGCAACCGGAGGGAAGGAGCCGGGTCAGGAGATCGGCATAGTGCCGACGATGCTCCGGATTCAGGGCCACCAGCGAGGCGCGTTCATAAACCGCCCCGATCCCCTCAAAATCCTTCGGTTGAAGCTGGAAGACGTCGCCGCACAGGATCTCAAACTCCTCCGCCTGCCAGTGTTCGAAGCGCTCTCCGGCTTCGATATCCGCTTCCAGACCCTGCTCCGCGAAAAACGCCGAAACCGCCAGCGGGCTCAACTCCACCCCCAGGATCCGGTAGCCGTGCTCGGCGAGCCAGGCCATATCCCGGCTCTTGCCGCACAGCGGCACCAGCACGCGCGATCCCGCCGGGACGGACAGCAGGCCCCAGAAACCTAACAGGTGGGGGTTGTACTCCTCGTGGTGCCAGCCGATGGCGTTCTCCTGCCAGCGCCGCAGCCACTGCTCCCGGACCTCCTCGTCCATGCCCTCCGTAGTCGGCTGCGTGGTGTCGTCCAAGCGTAGGCCCGGGGTAGCGGCGAATCAGGCGCCGAACGGATGGCGCAGGACGATGGTCTCCTCCCGGTCGGGACCGGTGGAGATGATGTCGATGGGGGCGCCGCACAACACCTCCACCTGTTTGAGATAGGCTTGTGCGTTGGCCGGCAACTCGTCCATGCTTTTCGCCCCAACCGTGGACTCCTGCCAGCCGGGCAGTTCGATATAGACCGGCTCGCAGCGTTCGAAGCGGTCCGCGCCCACCGGCGGGGTGTCCACTTCCTGGCCGTCCAGCTTGTAGGCGACGCAGATCTTCAGGGTTTTCAGGCCGTCCAGCACGTCCAGCTTGGTGATGCAGAGGCCGGTGATGCTGTTGATGGCCAGGGAGCGGCGCAACGCCACCGTATCCAGCCAGCCGCAACGCCGCGCCCGTCCGGTGGTGGAACCGAACTCGTGGCCCTTGGCGGCCAGATGCTCGCCGTCGCCGTCGAACAGCTCGGTGGGGAACGGACCGGAACCCACGCGCGTAGTGTAGGCCTTCACGATGCCCAGGATGTAATCCAGTTCGCGCGGCCCCACACCGGTACCGGTGGCGGCGCCGCCGCAGGTGGTGTTGGAAGAGGTGACGTAGGGATAGGTGCCGTGATCGATATCCAGCAGCGTACCCTGGGCGCCTTCGAACATGATGCTTTTTCCTTCGCTACGCATCCGATGCAGGGTGCCGGTGACATCCTCCACCATCGGCTTGATGCGCTCGGCCTGCTCCAGAGACTCGTCCAGCACCTGCTGATAATCCACCGCCTCGGCCTTGTAGTAGTTCACCAGCGAGAAGTTGTGATACTCCATCACCTCGCGCAGACGTTCTTTGTAAGTCCCGGTGTCGAGCAGTTCGCCCAGCCGGATGCCGCGCCGCGATACCTTGTCCTCGTAGGCCGGACCGATACCGCGCCCGGTGGTGCCGATGGCCTTGTTGCCGCGCGCCACTTCGCGCGCCTGGTCCAGGGCGATGTGATACGGCAGGATCAGGGGACAGGATTCGCTGATGCCCAGGCGCTCGGCGGCGGGGACACCGTTCTCCTCCAGCATGGTCAGCTCTTTCAGCAACGCGGCGGGCGACAGCACCACGCCGTTGCCGATCAGGCAGCGCACGTTCGCGCGCAGAATGCCGGACGGAATCAGATGCAGGATGGTCTTTTTCCCGTCGATGACCAAGGTATGACCGGCGTTGTGGCCGCCCTGAAAACGGACCACCGCCTGTGCGCGGTCGGTCAGCAGATCGACCACCTTCCCCTTGCCCTCATCACCCCACTGGGTGCCGAGCACGACTACGTTCTTGCCCATGTTTCTTTACTCTAAATTTAAAAAATATTGTTACTGTTTCGTTTGGAGAGAGCGGCACTAAACGGGCTTAACAACCCAACCGTCGTCCTCTTGCTCCAGAATCTCATTGCAGCCCATCTCGGCGGCCCCGCCGGGTTGCCCCGGCAGCGCGCAGACCACCCGCCGGCCCGCCGCGCGCAGTTCCTCGATCACCCGCTTCTGTTCCGGGTCGTCACTCCAGGCGGCAAAGATCGCAGCCTCACCCGGCGGGGCGGCATAGCGTCCCATGCGCAATAGCTCCTGGAGGTCGGCGCTGAAGCCGCAAGCCGGCCGCGCCCTGCCGAACAGTCTGCCGATATCGTCATAACGTCCGCCGCGTGCGATCTCCCGACCGAGCCCCGGCACGAAAGCGGCGAACACCAACCCGGTATGGTAGTGGTAACCACGCAGTTCCGCCAAGTCAAAATGGAGGGAAACCTCCGGCAACCGCTGCTGCAGCAGACCCTTGAGCCGCTCCAGCTCCGCCAGGGCGCCCTGTACCTCGGCACCGGCGCCCCGCAGCAGTTCCCTGCCCCGCTCCAGGGCGTCGTCACCGCTCAGTTCCGCCAACGCCGTCAGCATCCGCGCCGGCGGTGCGGCTACCTGCATCTCGGCGAGCAGCGCCTCGACCTCCGGCACCGCCTTGCGCTGCAGCGCGTCGAACAGCTCCAGTTCCTGACGCTCGCTCAGCCCCGCCTCGCGCGCCAGGCCGCGGAAGATACCCACATGTCCCAGGTCCAGATAGGGCTGTTCGACCCCCGCCCGCCGCAGCGTCTCCAGCAGCAGGCAGAGGATCTCCAGTTCGCTCTCCACCCCGGAGTGGCCGTACAGCTCGGCCCCCACCTGCAGCGGGGCGCGAGAACCGCCCATGCCGTCACTGCGGGCATGCAGCACGGTGCCCAGGTAACAGAGCCGGGTGGGCTCGTCGCGCCGCAGTTGATGGGCGTCGATGCGCGCCGCCTGCGGGGTGATGTCGGGACGAATCCCCAACTGCCGTCCGGTAGGCTGATCGGTCAGGCGGAAGGTGTTGAGATCCAGATCCCCGCCCGGCGTCGTGAGCAGCGACTCGATATACTCCACGAAGGGAGGAAAAATCAGTTCGTAACCCCAGCGCGAATAGAGGTCCAGCAGCTCCCGCCGCAACGCCTCCAGGTCCGCCGCCTGGGGCGGCAATACCTCTTCGATCCCTTCCGGAAGC
This sequence comes from Sedimenticolaceae bacterium, assembly GCA_050287725.1. Taxonomy (GTDB): domain Bacteria; phylum Pseudomonadota; class Gammaproteobacteria; order Chromatiales; family Chromatiaceae; genus CBFDBF01. The sequence goes on along the minus strand of JBNKCL010000076.1, from coordinate 9,773 downwards.
AACCAGTGGTTGTTGTGCATGTTCCGCTCTCTAATTTCCAGGAGATGACCGTCAGTTCACAAGATACAACAGGGCAAGTCCCAACAGCATAGTTACCAGCCCGCCCATCCGCAGGGAGCGGTCGTCCGTCTGGCTCACCGCCAGCAACATCCGGCGCATGGCCGCCGGGTTCATGAAGGGGAGTATCCCTTCAATCACCAGCATCAGCGCGAATGCCACCAGCAGGTTGTGCCACATAAACCGTGCCCCAAAAAAAAACCGGGCGGCGTTGCTGCCCGGAATATTAAATCTAACCCTTTCGTATCGTTATGCCGTCGTCCTTCGAACTTCTACTTCTCGCTCTTGAAGTATTTAAAGAACTCGGAATCGGGCTGCAGCAACATGGTGCTGTCACCCTGTTTGAACACTGAGTCGTAGGCCCGCAGACTGCGATAGAAGGCATAGAACTCCGGGTTCTTGTTGTACGCCTGCGCATAGATCTCCGCCGCCTTGGCGTCGCCCTCGCCGCGCAGTTCTTCCGCGGTTTTGTAGGCCTCCGCCAGGATCACGGTACGCTGCCGCTCGGCGTCCGCACGGATCTGTTCCGCCTTTTCGGAACCCTCGGCGCGCAACTCTTTCGCCACCCGTTCACGCTCGGTGCGCATACGCTCGTATACCGAGCCGCTCACTTCGGGCGGGAAATCGATGCGCTTGATGCGCACATCCTTGATCTCAATACCCAGCTCGTTTGCCTGTTCGTCCGCCGCCTTGCGCAATACCTCCATAATCTGGGAGCGTTCACCGGAGACCGCTTCCTGGATGGTGCGCTTGCCGAACTCGTCACGCAACGCGGTATTGATCCGCTCCGACAACAGGCGCGAGGCCTTGTCGATATCGCCGCTGGTGGAACGGTAGTACTGCGCCACACTGGAGATACGCCACTTGGCGTAGGAGTCCACGATTACGAATTTCTTCTCGGCCGTGAGAAACCGTTGCGGTTCGGCATCCAGGGTCTGGAGACGACCGTCAAACTTCTCGACTCTGTTGATCAACGGCCACATCCAGTGCAGACCCGGATCGTATTCCGAATCCACGATCTCGCCCAGTTGCAGGCGAATCGCCATTTCCCACTGATTAACCGTAAACACCGCACTGAAAGCCGCCAGGGCCGCCAGTAGCAGAACAATCACAACACCCATCGCTTTGCTTTCCATCAGCGGAACCTCCCATCACGTGTCGTATCCCGCTCCGGGGCCGGTTGCGCCGGCTTGGCGGCCGGTGCGGCGGGAGCCGTATCGGTCGGGGCAGAGGTTGCTGGTTTCTGCTGTTTCTGATTCATCAGTTGATCCAGCGGCAGATACATCAGGCTGCTGCCGCCCTTCACATCCACGATCACCATGTTGCTGTTGCTCAGCACCTTTTCCACCGCTTCCAGATAGAGCCGCTTGCGGGTTACTTCCGGCGCCTTGTTGTACTGCGCCAGCACTGCCAGGAAACGCGCCGCTTCACCTGCGGCCTCCGAGACCACCTTCGCCTTATACGCCTTGGCGTCTTCCAGCCGGCGGGCCGCGGCGCCGCGTGCTTTCGGCACCACATCGTTGGCATAGGTCTGGGCCTGATTCTCGATCCGGACCTTGTCCTCGCGCGCCTTGTTGGCGTCGTCGAACGCCTCCTTCACCTCTTTCGGCGGATTGGCTTCCTGAATATTCACGCTCACTACCCGCAACCCGATCCGATAGGCGTCAATCAGTTGCTGAATCCCGACCTTGACCGCCTCGGCGATCCCGCTGCGGTTCTCGGTGATGATGACATCCAGCTTGTTCTTGCCGACCACCTCGCGCAATGCGGTCTCGGTGGCGTCCTTAATGGTTTGATCCGGGTTCCAGTCCTGAAAACTGTAGTCAGAGGGATCTTCCACCTTGTACTGAATAGTCAGATTCAGATCCACGATGTTCTCGTCCTGAGTCAACATCTCCGCCTTGTGGCTGAAGGTCTGGACCTGATCGACATTCACCTTGATCACCCGGTCCACCAGCGGAATCAGGAAATTCAGACCCGGGCCGGTCACATTGTTGAAGGCGCCGAACCGCAGCACCACGCCGCGTTCCGGGGGATCAACGATGTAAAAGCTCTGGGACAGCAGAAACGCGGCCACCACGAACAGGAGAATCACTCCGAACCCCCACGAGCTACCGCCGGTACCCGGTGGCTGGCTGCCGTTGCCGCCGTCACCGGAACGCTTGCGCCCCCCGAACAGGCCGCTGAGACGCTCCTGCATCTTCTTTACCACTTCGTCCAGATCCGGCGGACCCTGGTCGTCGCCTCTACCGCTCCACGGATCTTTGTCGCCTCCCGGTTCGTTCCAGGCCATGCAATACTCCTGTTTACCTTTGTCTTCGGGGATATCCGAGCCAAGAGGCGCATTTTATCCCTCTAATCCGATAAAATGAACCGCCCATTCCCACGGATTAAACAATTAGGCGCTGTTCCAAACCGCCTTCCCGGCGCAGCAGCCGCTCATACTCCCGGCGCGACAGCTCCAGTTCCAGCTCCCAGCCGCCCTCCTCCGTCACCCGCTCGTCGATCACCGTGGCTACGGAAAACAGCTTGGCACGCAACCGGCCGTCACCCGGGGCCAGACGGAACACCCGGCGGATATGCTCCTGCTGAAAAAACTCCACCAACGCTTCCAGTAGCAGATCCATACCGTCACGTTCGGTCGCCGACAGCCAGATCCGCCGGATGGTCCCCTCCTCGTCCCGCTCGACGCGCGACTGCTGGTTCTCCAGAAGGTCGATCTTGTTGTAGATCTCGATCTGGGGCACCCGGTCGGCGCCGATCTGGCGCAATACGCTGTTTACCTCCGCGATGCAGGCCGCCCGTTGCGGTCCGGCGGCATCGATCACGTGCAACAGCAGGCTTGCGGAGACGGTCTCCTGCAGGGTGGAACGAAAAGCGGCCACCAGATCGTGGGGAAGATGGGAGATGAAGCCGACCGTATCGGCCAGCACCACGGCCTGGTCGTGCGACAACTGCACCCGCCGCAGGGTCGGGTCAAGGGTGGCGAACAGTTGATCCGCGGCGAACACGCCGGCCTCGGTGAGAGTATTGAACAACGTGGATTTGCCGGCATTGGTGTAACCCACCAGGGAGACCGTCGGGATCTCCGCGCGGGTACGGGATCTTCGTCCCTGTTCCCGCTGCTTCTCCACCTTCTCCAGCCGTTTGCGGATCTGGGTAATGCGGTTGTTGACCAAACGCCGGTCGGTCTCCAACTGGGTCTCGCCCGGACCCCGCAGGCCGATACCGCCCTTTTGCCGCTCCAGATGGGTCCAGCCCCGCACCAGCCGGGTGGAGAGATGCCGCAACTGCGCCAGTTCCACCTGAAGTTTGCCTTCAAAGGAACGCGCTCGCTGGGCGAAGATATCCAGGATCAATCCGGTCCGATCCACCACCCGGCACTTGAATTCGCGCTCCAGGTTGCGCTCCTGGCTGGGCGAGAGGTCGTGATTGATGATCACCAGCTCGGCGTCGGCGGCCGCGATGGTGGCCCGCACCTCTTCCATCTTGCCGCGCCCCAGAAACAGCCGGGGGTCGGGGGTCTTGCGGCTGCCGGAGACCAGCGCCACCGGTTCCGCACCTGCGGAACGCGCCAGTTCCTGGAATTCGGTCAACTCCTCCGGATCGGGCTTCGCACCCACGTCCATATGGACCAAAACGGCACGCTCGCCGCTCGCGGGACGCTCAAACATACAAATCGATTTCCACTGCTTGCCGCTGCCGCAAAATACGAGAGTCGGATTGAATAGGCCGGATCATGGAGACGGGGTTACTCGCGAGTAGTGCCGCCGGTTTCCGTTTGGGAAGTCCGGGCGTCACATCTCGCCGTGGAGGCAAAGGAAAACCCCCGGCCGCCGGACCGGCAGCCGGGGGTCCTCGCAAACCTCTTAATAGTTACCGGGTTCGGGTTGACTTTCAGGTCCCGATGCAAACTTGATATTGCGGGACGGCACAATGGTTGAGATGGCATGTTTGTAGACCATCTGACTGACACTGTTCTTTAACAGCACCACAAACTGGTCGAAAGACTCGATCTGCCCCTGTAATTTAATTCCGTTCACCAGGAAGATCGACACCGGCACTCGCTCTCTGCGCAGTGCATTCAGAAAAGGGTCTTGTAGGCTTTGCCCTTTGGACATCAGGAGTTCTCCTTATTGTATTTGTTTGAATCATCGACCCGACGGGTGTTGATTTCATTCTACTGCTTCAAGTTCGCCCGTCATCCTTGCTGGCATCTGGAAAATTGTAGCACACCACATATCAGCCGGTTCCGGGATCTATATCTCAAGTACGGGCGAGATCGATGATTTTCAAGGCCTGTTGCAGGAGATCCCCCGCCTCTTCCTCCAACCAGTGCAGATCCGGCTCCGCACGCAACCAGGTGTACTGGCGTTTGGCGAGTTGGCGGGTGGCGGCGATCCCGCGGTCGATCATCTCCTGCCGGTCGCATTCGCCCCGGAGATAACCCAGCATCTGACGGTAGCCCACACAGCGCATGGACGGCATTTCAGGGTCGAGCCGCCAGCGCGCAAGCAGTCCGCGCACCTCCTGCTCGAACCCCTGCTCCAGCATTTGATGGAACCGCCGCTCGATCCGGCGATGAAGCTCTGCGCGGTCCCGCGGTGCCCGGACCAGTTTGATCACCCGATACGGCAGCGCTTCCGAACCGTCCCGCTGCTGCAATTGCGACAACGGCCTGCCGGTCAATTCGTAGACCTCCAGCGCCCGGCCGATGCGCTGCGGATCGTTGGGGTGGATGCGGGCGGCCGACTCCGGATCGATCGCGGCCAGTCTCCGGTGCAGCGCCTCCCAACCCTGCGCCGCGGCCTCCTGTTCCAGCCGCTCCCGCACCTCGGGATCGGCGTCCGGCAGATCCGAGAGACCGTACTGCAAGGCCCGGAAATAGAGCATGGTGCCCCCCACCAGTAACGGGATCTTTCCCCGTCCGCTGATCTCCGCCATCTCCCGCAGCGCGTCCTCCCGGAAGCGGGCCGCAGAGTAACTTTCGTCGGGATTGAGGATATCGATCAGACGATGGGGCGCCGCCCGCAGTTCCGCCGCATCCGGTTTGGCGGTGCCGATATTCATCTCCCGGTAGATGAGAGCGGAGTCGACGCTGATGATCTCGCACGGCAGCGCCTGCACCAGTTCCAGCGCCAGTGCGGTCTTGCCCGAGGCGGTGGGACCCATCAAAAAGATTGCCAATGGAAGTTGCTGCACCACTCTTTCTTCCCTTCCGGTTGTTACCGACCTCTTAAAAAGAGTCGGTCCAACTCTTCCATACCGAGTTGCACCCAGGTGGGCCGGCCGTGGTTGCACTGGTCGCCGCGTTCGGTCTGTTCCATCTGCCGCAGCAGGCTGTTCATCTCCTCCAGGGTCAGACGACGGTTGGCGCGCACCGAGGCGTGACACGCCACGGTGGACAGCACCGAATTGAGTTCCTGGCGAATCCGTTCGGTGGTCCCGTATTCCACCAGGTCGGAGAGCAGATCCCGCAGCAGTTGTTCCACGTCTCCACCCTGCAACAGCGCCGGGATCGCCCGCACTGCCACACTTTCGTCCCCCAACCGGTCCACCTCCATGCCGAGTTCCCGAAACAGCGCTTGCGACTCTTCCGCCAGCTCGGCCTCCCGCCGGCTGACCGCCACCGACAACGGCACCAGCAGCGGCTGACTCCGGATACCGTCTCCCGCGTGGGTCTCTTTCAGGCGTTCGTAGACGATCCGTTCGTGGGCGGCGTGCATATCCACCAGCACCAGCCCCTGGGCGTTCTCCGCCAGGATATAGACCCCGGCCAGTTGCGCCAGTGCGAACCCCAGCGGCGGCATACCGGGCGCTGCCGCCGACCTGTCCCCGGCCTCAGCCGTCGGCTGCTGTGCGTCATACGCGGCCTGGTACCGCTCACCCCGTTCCCCGATTTGAAGCGGTACGGACCGCTGCCAAGGTGGCGGCTGTTGCGCCGCACCCGAATTCGAGTGGTCTTCCCGTATCTGGAGCGGCGTCGTGAAAGCAGTCGCCGGGGTGGCGCCGAACCCGGCCAGCAACTGGTGCAGCGAACGATAAATAAAGTCGTGGACCAGACGGCTCTCCCGAAACCGAACCTCGTGTTTCGCGGGGTGAACGTTGACGTCCACCATGCGCGGATCGAGCTCCAGATAGAGCGCATAGGCGGGATGACGACCGTGGTAGAGCACATCCTGATAGGCCTGCCGCACCGCGTGCGAGATCAACTTGTCCCGTATCGAACGGCCGTTGACGAAGAAGTACTGCATGTCCGCCTGACTGCGACTGAAACCGGGATTCGCGATCCAACCGCTCAACCGCAGGCTGGCGGCCTCACGTTCCACCGGCAGGGCGTGTTCCAGAAAGGCGCTACCCAGCAACTCCCGTATCCGACGCGCCCGCTCCTCATGGGAGTGCGCCGGCGGTAAGGACAGTAACGAACGCCGGTTGTGGCTCAGTGAAAACGCCACCTCGAAACGGCTCAGCGCCAACCGCTTGACCAGGGTGTCGATATGTCCGAATTCGGTCTGTTCAGTGCGCAGGAATTTGCGCCGCGCCGGGGTATTAAAGAAGAGATCCCGCACCTCGATGGTGGTACCCGGCGGCTGCGCAGCGGGTTCGGGCTCGCTCCCCGGTTCCGCCACGATACACCAGCCGTTCTCCTCCCCCTCCGCCCGGGAGGCCAGGGTGAGGCGGGAGACCGCCGCGATACTGGCCAGCGCCTCGCCACGAAATCCCATGCTGGTCACCTGTTCCAGTTCTTCCAGGCTGGCGACCTTGCTGGTGGCGTGCCGGGCCAGCGCCAACGGCAGATCGGCATGTTCGATACCGGCACCGTCATCCCGGACCCGCATCAGCCGGATGCCGCCCCCCTCCACCTCCACCTCGATCCGGCGGGCACCGGCGTCCAGGCTGTTCTCGACCAACTCCTTGACCACCGAGGCCGGGCGCTCCACCACCTCGCCGGCGGCGATCTGGCTGATTAACTGGGAAGGCAGCGGACGAATCGACATTGGAAATTCCTGAGGCGGCGGCGATTAACCACCGCCGTCCCATTTTGCCACTGCCTTGGGAAAAGAGGAAACCGCTCAGGTTCCGGGGATCTGCAGGACCTGACCGACGCGGATCTGGTCTCCCGAAAGATCGTTGGCGTCGCGCAGACTGCGGACGCTCACCTGATATTGCCGGGCGATCATGCTCAGGGTGTCGCCCCGGCTGATGACGTGACGACGCGGCGGAGCGTTGTTTCTCGCCAGCCAGGTACCGGGAGGCGGATTTGCGTGGAAGTAGTCGCGAAGCCCTTCCATGATGGAGTGGGCGATGCGCTGTTGATGCGCCGGACTCTTCAGCTTGCTCTCCTCCTGGGGGTTGGAAATAAACGCGGTCTCCACCAGCAGCGACGGCACGTCCGGTGATTTGAGCACCACGAAGCCGGCCCGTTGCACCTTGCTCTTGTGGGTTTCGCTTACGTCGGCCAGCCGCTCCAGCACCTTGTCGGCCGCTTCGTGACTGACCTGCAGGGTGGCGGTCTGGGAGAGATCCAGCAGCACCGAGGCCAGAACGTCGTCCTTATCCTTCAGCTCCACGCCGCCCACCAGATCGGAACTGTTCTCCCGCTCGGCCAACCAACGGGCCGCTTCACTGGAAGCGCCGCGCGGCGACAGGGTGTAGACGGAAGAGCCTCTCACCCGGCGGTCGCGAAAGGCGTCGGCATGGATCGAGATAAACAGGTCCGCCTTCGCTTCCCGCGCCAGTTCGGTCCGTTTTCTCAGACCGAGATAGTAATCCCCTTTGCGGATCAGGACCGGCTTGATGCCCGGCTCCTTCTCCAGCAACGCCGCCAGCTCGCGTGCCACGGCAAGCACCACGTCCTTCTCCCGGGTGCCGTAACGGCCGATGGCGCCGGGGTCCTCCCCGCCATGACCGGCATCGATGGCGATCACCACATCCCGCACATCCGACTCGATTTGCTCGGCGCTCATGCTCTCCTTCGGCTTCTGGGAGTCGCTGGCATCGAACAGATCCACCACCAGGCGATTGCCGTATTGGCGGTTCGGCTGCAGAACGAAGCTCTTGGCCTTGACCTTCTGCTTCAGATCAAGCACCACCCGCAGGCTCGTTTGCTGCTGCATACCGCTGCGGATGCTCTGTATGTACGGATCGTCGGACGGAAGGTCCGCGATCTTGGTGTTCAGGTTGGTGCCGCTGATATCGATCACCAGCCGATCGGGATTCTGGAGCGAGAAGATGGTGTGTTCCACCGGGCCGCTGGTATCGAACACCAGACGGGTATGGTCGGGCGCCGCCCAGAAACGCATTCCGTCGACGCTGGTCTGTTGCGCCAGCAGCGGCAGGCTGACGAAAACCAGCAGCAAGGCAGCAAGCTGTACTCTTTTTGCAGCCATCATAAGACCCTTGTTCACCTGCTAAAAAGTTAGCACGTAAAAAAGGGAATTTCTAGTGTTTTTCGTGAGATAGAAAGTTTTTCTAGTTTTACTTGTTAACTTTCAGTGACTCTTCCGCCGCCAACTGCCGGACCAGCTCCTCTCCCGCCGTGGTGCCGGCGGTCAACTCCAGTTCCCGTCCCTCTCCCCGGTAGCGGATGGCGATGCGCAGATCAGCGGCCGGAAGCCCCCCCTTGCCCCGTTCCGGCCACTCGATCAGCAGGATCGCCTCCTGCGCCAGGAGATCCCGGATCCCCAGGTATTCCAGCTCTTCCGCCGCGCCCAGGCGATAGAGATCGAAGTGAAAACAGCGACGGGTCGCCGTCTCGTAGGGTTCCAGCAGGGTGTAGGTGGGGCTTTTCACGTTCCCCGTATGCCCGAGACCGTGCAGGAATCCGCGCACCAGGGTGGTCTTCCCGGTCCCGAGCTCTCCCTCCAGATAGATGACACAAGAGGCGGGCACCAGCGCAGCCAATTCCGCACCCAGCCGCTCCTGCTGCTCCGGGGAGTGACACTCGATTCTCATGACGCGGGCGGTTCCGGGTTCACCAACGACCGGATCTCCGCCAGCAGGTCGCCCGCCAACATCCCCCGTTCGCCGTTTTGTGCCGCCCGGTCGGCCGCGGCGGCGTGCAGCGCCACCCCCATGGAAGCCGCCTCCGCCGGAGCAAAACCCTGCGCGCAGAAGGCGGCGATGATTCCGGTCAGAAGGTCTCCCATACCGCCGCTCGCCATGCCCGGATTCCCGTCGCTGCAGATCTCCGGCACGCTGTCGGATTCGCCCGATATCACGGTGCCGGCACCCTTCAGTACCACCACTCCGCCGAAGCGCTCCTGGAGCCGGCGCGCACTCTCCAGCCGGTCCGCCTGGATCTCGCCGCTGCCGCACCCCAGCAACCGGGCCGCTTCCCCCGGATGTGGTGTGAGGACCCAGTTCCCCCGCCGCACCGGTTCGGCTGCCAGCAGATTGAGGGCGTCGGCATCCACCACCAACGGGAGATCGGATTGCAGCACCCGGTCCAGCAAGCACTGCGCCCAGGGCGACCGTCCGATCCCGGGGCCGATGGCCACCACCGAGGCGCGCGCCAGCAACGGACTCAGCGCCTGCGCCTCTTCGATCCCGTGCACCATCAGCTCCGGCCGCCCGATGTTCAGTAACGGGGCATGTTCGTAGCGGGTGGCCACCGATACCAGTCCCGCGCCGGTGCGGGCGGCCGCCTCCGCCGCCATGCGCGCCGCCCCCACATAGCCATGTTCGCCGCCGATCACCAACACATGCCCGAAATC
>JBNKCL010000075.1:0-23882 GCA_050287725.1 Sedimenticolaceae bacterium | reverse complement strand
GGTTCATGGCGTTACCCCGCTTGCCTTTCGGCGCGCGTCAGGCTGCTTCCGCAGCCAGACGCTGTGCCTTTTCCATGGCTTCCTCGATGGTGCCGACCATGTAGAAGGCGGCTTCGGGAAGATGGTCGTAATCGCCGGCGACGAGGCCCTTGAAGCCCTTGATCGTGTCGGCGAGGTCGACGAGCTTGCCCGGCGCACCGGTGAAGACTTCGGCGACGAAGAAGGGCTGCGACAGGAAGCGCTCGACCTTGCGTGCGCGTGCCACCGTCAGTTTGTCCTCCTCGGAAAGCTCGTCCATCCCGAGGATGGCGATGATGTCCTGCAGGGACTTGTAGCGCTGCAGCGTCTGCTGCACCTGGCGGGCCACCTCATAGTGCTCCTCGCCGACGACCTGCGGGTCGAGCATGCGCGAGTTGGAGTCGAGCGGATCCACCGCCGGATAGATACCCAGTTCGGCGATCTGGCGCGACAACACCAGGGTCGCATCAAGATGCGCGAAGGTGGTGGCCGGAGAAGGATCGGTGAGATCGTCCGCCGGTACATACACCGCCTGGAACGAGGTGATGGACCCGGTCTTGGTGGAGGTAATGCGCTCCTGCAGTACACCCATCTCTTCGGCCAGGGTCGGCTGGTAACCCACGGCGGAGGGCATGCGCCCCAGCAACGCGGACACCTCGGTACCGGCCAGGGTGTAACGGTAGATGTTGTCGATGAACATCAGCACGTCCCGGCCCTCGTCGCGGAAGTGTTCCGCCATGGTGAGACCGGTGAGCGCCACGCGCAGGCGGTTACCCGGAGGCTCGTTCATCTGACCATAAACCAGCGCCACCTTGTCCAGTACGCCGCCTTCCTGCATCTCGTGATAGAAGTCGTTGCCTTCGCGGGTACGCTCGCCGACACCGGCGAATACCGAGTAGCCGGAGTGCTCCACCGCGATGTTGCGGATCAGCTCCATCAGGGTCACCGTCTTACCCACGCCGGCGCCGCCGAACAGGCCGATCTTGCCGCCCTTGACGATGGGCATGATCAGGTCGATCACCTTGATGCCGGTCTCCAGGATCTCGGTGGTGGTCGCCTGCTCGGAAAGTTTCGGCGCCGCCCGGTGGATCGGCATGGTGGTCTCAGCCCCTACCGCGCCCTTTCCGTCAACCGGCTCACCCAGCACGTCCATAATCCGCCCCAGGGTGGCGGTGCCCACCGGCACCTGAATCGGGGCGCCGGTATTGGTGGCGGTGAGACCGCGCCGCAATCCGTCGGTTGAACCCATGGCGATGGTGCGCGCCACGCCGTCGCCCAGTTGCTGCTGCACCTCCAGGGTGACGCCGGCTTCCTCGATCTTGAGTGCATCATAGATCTTCGGCATGGTGTCGCGCGGAAACTGTACGTCCACCACCGCGCCGATGATTTCTACCACTTTTCCCGAACTCATTTCTGGTTCCCCTTATCTGCAAATCTCGTGGCGGACGGACGACCGATCCCTCCGCATATAATCCTATACAGCCGCCGCACCGCTGACGATCTCGGAAATCTCCTGGGTGATCGCGGCCTGTCTGGCCTTGTTGTAGACCAGCTGCAACTCATTGATCAGATCACCGGCGTTATCGGATGCGGACTTCATCGCCACCATCCGCGCCGATTGCTCGCATGCGCCGTTTTCCACCACCGTCTGATACACCAGCGACTCCACATAGCGGGTCAGCAGCGCATCCAGAACCTCCCGGGAATCCGGCTCATAGATATAGTCCCAATGGTGACCCAGCTCATCCTTGGGGTCGTCCGGGATCGGCACCAACTGCTCGATCATCGGTTTCTGGGTCATGGTGTTTACGAAATTGTTGTAGGCGATATAGACGCGATCCACCTCGCCGCGATCGTAAGCGTCCAACATCACCCCTACGGTTCCGATCAGATCCTGAACGTGGGGGCTGTCCCCCAGATGCGTCACTTGGGCCAAAACCCGCCCGCCGAAGCGCCGGAAAAATCCCAGCGCCTTATTCCCGATAGTGCAGAAGGCGTTGCCGATTCCCTGCTGGTGATACCCTTTGATGTGGTGCGCCAGCATACGAAACAGGTTGTTGTTCAACCCGCCGCACAGACCGCGATCCGAGGAAACCACGATATAACCGACACATTTCACCTCCCGATCCTGCGCCATGAAAGGATGGCGATATTCGGGGTGCGAATGCGAAAGATGCCCGATCACGTTCCGCATTTTCTCGGCATAGGGGCGCGCCGAATCCATGCGCTCCTGCGCACGGCGCATCTTGCTGGCAGCCACCATCTCCATCGCACTGGTGATCTTCTGCGTGTTCTTGATGCTGCTGATCTTGGTCCGGATCTCTTTTGCGCCCGCCATCGTTCAATCCTGTTGCTGTAATCTCAAACTCGACCGTGCATTACCAAGTGTTGTTCGCTTTGAAATCCTGGAGTGCCTTGTGCAACGCCTTTTCGATTTCGTCGTTGTAGTCGCCGCTCTCGTTGATCTTGTCCAACAGCTCGGCCTGACTGCTGCGCATATAGCCCCGCAGAGCGGTCTCGAAATCCACCACCTTCTTGGCGTCCACGTCATCCAGGTATCCTTCGTTGGCGGAAAACAGCGCAACCGCCATTTCGGCGACGCTCAGCGGCGTATACTGCGGCTGTTTCATCAACTCGGTGACCCGCTCGCCGCGCGCCAACTGCTTGCGGGTCGCTTCGTCCAGATCGGAGGCGAACTGGGAGAAGGCCGCCAGTTCCCGGAACTGCGCCAGTGCCAGTCGCACGCCGCCGCCCAGCTTCTTGATTACTTTGGTCTGCGCGGCGCCGCCCACACGCGACACCGAGAGGCCTGCGTTGATGGCCGGCCGGATGTTGGCGTTGAACAGATCCGACTCCAGGAAGATCTGACCGTCGGTAATGGAAATCACGTTAGTGGGTACGAACGCCGACACGTCGCCCGCCTGGGTCTCAATGATCGGTAATGCGGTAAGTGAGCCGGTCTTGCCGGTCACCTTGCCGTTGGTCGCCTCCTCCACGTACTGCTCGTTTACCCGCGCCGCACGCTCCAGCAAACGGGAATGCAGATAGAACACGTCGCCCGGATAGGCCTCGCGTCCGGGCGGCCGGCGCAGCAACAGCGATACCTGGCGATAGGCCCAGGCCTGCTTGGTGAGATCGTCATAGATAATCAGGGCGTCCTCACCGCGATCGCGGAAATACTCGCCCATGGTGCAGCCGGCATAGGGAGCGATAAACTGCATCGCCGCCGACTCGGCGGCCGCAGCCGCCACCACGATGGTGTGCTCCATGGCGCCGTGCTCTTCCAGCTTGCGCACGAGCCCGGCGATGGAGGAGTTTTTCTGACCCACCGCCACGTAGATACATTTGATGCCGGTGCCTTTCTGATTGATGATGGTATCGATGGCGATGGCGGTCTTGCCGGTCTGGCGGTCGCCGATGATCAGCTCGCGCTGTCCGCGTCCGATCGGCACCATGGAGTCGATGGACTTGAGGCCGGTCTGCACCGGCTGGGATACCGACTTACGGGTGATCACGCCGGGCGCCACCTTCTCGATCGGCGAGGTGGCGTCGGTCTCGATCGGGCCTTTGCCGTCCAACGGGTTCCCAAGCGCGTCCACCACCCGGCCCAGCAGTTCCGGTCCCACCGGCACCTCCAGCACGCGGCCGGTGCACTTTACCGCATCGCCTTCCGTAAGATGCTTGTAATCGCCCAGCACCACCGCGCCCACCGAATCGCGCTCCAGGTTGAGCGCCAGGCCGAAGGTGTTGCCGGGAAACTCCAACATCTCGTAGGACATCGCGCCTTCCAGCCCGTGGATGCGGACGATCCCGTCGGTCAGACTGATGATGGTGCCTTCGGTACGCGCCTCCGGCTTAAGATCGAATTTCTCGATCCGGCTTTTTATAAGTTCACTGATCTCGGATGGATTGAGTTGCATGGTGGCTTCTCGCTTAGACTCCCAATTCGTTTGCCAATTGCTGCAGTCGGCCCTTGGCGGATGCGTCGATTACCAGATCGCCGGCGCGGATGTGTACTCCGCCGATCAAATCCGGGTCCAGTTCGCTTTCGATGGTGACACTGCGGCCCAGTCGGTCCTGTAAGGCCGCGGTGATGGTTTTTTTCTGTGCGGCGGTAAGTTCGTAGGCCGAACGCACCTTGACCTGGATGGTCCGCAGGCTCTCCGCCTTAAACTCTTCATACAATGAGCGAATTTCCGGCAACAGTTGCAGACGCTGGTTCTCCGCCAACACCCGCACAAAGTTCACGCCCTCTTGCGACAGCTTTTTGCCCGCGATATCGATTACCAGATCGGCCAGCCGTTGGCGCTCATACAAAGGATTGACGATCACGGCCGCCAGGGTCGAATCCGCCGCGGCCGTCGCCAGAAACGCCAGCGTCCCGGACCAGGCATCCAGCGCGTCGCTCTCGAGCGCCCGCTGGAATACCGCTTCCGCGTAAGGGCGGGCGATTGTGATGGCTTCTTCCGACATGCGTCAGGTCTTCCTCAGATCTGCTTCGCCAACGTATCCAGGATGTCGCTGTGCGCCTTGACGTCGATCTGCTTGCGCAGAATCTTCTCGGCACCCGCGACCGCCAATTCGCCGACCTTGGTCCGCAACTGCTCGCGTGCGTGGTTGACCTCCTGTTCGATCTCCGCCCGGGCGGCGCACAAGATACGCTCACCTTCGGTCCGGGCATCTTCCTTCCCGCCGTCGATAATCTCCGCCGCCCGTTTCTGGGCCTGCGCCACGATGTATGCGGCCTGGGCCTTCGCCTCGTGCAATACCTCTTTCGCACGCTCTTTGGCGAGCTCCTGCTCATGTTGGCCCCGCTCGGCCGCCGCCAGACCGTTGGCGATCTCTTCTTTGCGCGCGTCCAGAGCTTTGATGATCGGAGCCCAGACGAAACGCTTCGTCACCCATACGAATATGGCGAAAGATAAAAGCTGAGCGATGAGTGTTAAATTAATGTTCATCCCGTCATTACCCCGTGTTCGGGCACGATCAAGTTACGCGACTCTTCCGAACATGCCGTCTCGAAAACGGCGATACGAATAAATTATTAATGCGTAACGGCAAACATTACGTACATGGCCAGGCCGACCGCGATCATCGGCACCGCGTCCACCAGACCCATGACGATGAAGAACTGGGTACGCAGTACCGGGATCAGTTCCGGTTGGCGCGCCGCACCTTCGATAAACCGGCCGCCCAGGAGGCCGATGCCGATGGCCGCCCCGAGGGCGCCGAAGCCCATCATCATGGCGCTGGCGACATAAAGCAGTGCATTTTCCATTTTGGTCTCCCTATATATAAGAGTGATGCGTTAAATAGATTCAAGTAAATCGGTCAATCAGTCGGTGCGATGCGCCATGTCCAAATACACGATGGTCAGAACCATGAAGATGAACGCCTGCAGCGTAATGATCAGGATATGGAACAGGGCCCACCCGAGCTGCAAGACACCGCCGAACAGCCCCAGCGTTATACCGGCGTTATAGAGCAGGGCGATCAGGATAAAGATCATCTCGCCGGCATACATGTTGCCGAACAGTCGCAGCGCCAGTGAAACCGGTTTCGCCAGCAGGCTTACGCCCTCCAGCACGAAATTGACCGGTATGAACAGCGCCTGGAGGAAGGGGTTGTGGGCATGGAACGGATGCAGCGTCAGCTCCCCGATAAATCCTTTGATCCCCTTCACCTTGATGCTGTAAAAAATAGTAAGCAGGAACACCCCGATGGCCATGCCGAAGGTGCCGTTGGGATCGGCACTGGGCACTACCCGCTGGAAATGCACCAGACCGAGGCCGTACTCGGTAGGCTCCAGAAAGTAGGGGATGAGATCCACCGGGATCAGATCCATGAGGTTCTGCAGGAAGATCCAGACGAATACAGTCAGCGCCAACGGCGCTACCAGCGGATTGCGGCTGAAAAAGGAGTTCCGAACGTTGCTGTCGATAAACTCGATTACCACCTCGACAAAATTCTGCATCCGTCCGGGCACGCCGGTGGTGGCCGCCTTGGCGACCTTCCGGAACAGGACGATAAACAACACCCCGAGCAGAATCGACCAGAACATGGTGTCCACATGGATGGCCATGAAACCCATGCTCTTGGCCTCGGCCGCATCGTGGGCCATACCCCAGGAACCATCCGGAAACCTGCCGTAGGTCAGGTTGGTCAGATGGTGTTTGATGTAATCGCTTGCAGTCAGTGCGTCGCCGCTCATTTCACTTGACCCCGAAATGCAGGATCAAGCGACCGAAACTGCACTGCCAATATCGGTACCGTCTGAACCACAAAGTAGGCACCGAACAATGCCGCCATCTGCGCGGTCGGAAACGCCACCGCGACCGCTCCGAACAGAAGCAGCGTCAACAAAATTTTCCGGATCTCCGCACCATAGAATCGCGCGACCAGCAATCCCGGCCGCTGCGCCTGATAAGGAACGAAGATCTTGCTGGCCGCCGCCCAATTGGCCAGCGTGGCGATGCCGCCGCCCAGCAGAGCGGAAAGCGCGGGAAGCGCGCCGAAGGACAGCAACAGAAGGGAGAGGAACAGCGTAGCAACGAGCTGTGATAGAACGACCCGCGCGGCTTCGCTTCTACCGGACAACTCCACCGTGACCCCCCTTAAAAGTGTTATACACCCATAAAAAACGGCGGGCAGTATACTGCCTGAATACTATAAATACAAGCGATGGGGGAATAAGTTTTCCCCCGTACGACGTCATGGTTATATTACCACCGAAAGCCGGTTAATTTTATGAATTATAAAGAAATTAATTCAGGCACCGGCGCTCCTCCCCCACCCCTTTGTCGGACCGAATTGCCGCGGGCGAAGGAAAAACATCATAAATTAAAGGCTTATCTTTTCGCGCGGCGAACCAAAGAGAACCACGCGCGCTGATGAACAACGCTATTTGTCAGCGAATATGTTCCAGAATCCCTTCCAGCTCATCGGTGCTGTTGTACTGGATCACCAATTTCCCTTTTCCACCCCTGCCCTGCTGCACCGTAACCCGCGCTCCCAACTTCTGGGTCAGCTCTTCCTGCAGGTGCCGGATGTTGGGGTCCGGCTTCGGCGCGCTTTTCTGGGGATGGGGCGTCGCTCCGCCCTCCTGCAGCCGGCGCACCAGCTTCTCGGTCTCCCGCACCGACAGGCCGCGGCTCACCACCTGCCGCGCCGCCTCACTCTGAGTGGACCCTTTGAGACCCAGCAACGCCCGGGCATGACCCATCTCCAAACGGCGCTCATCCACCAGCGTCTTGACGTCTTCGTTCAGCTCCAGCAGGCGCAACAGATTGGTAACGGTGGTGCGGGATTTACCCACCGCGCGCGCGACATCCTGATGGGTCAGTTCGAACTCGTGCAGCAAGCGATGCAGGGCGGTCGCCTCCTCCAGCGGATTGAGATCGTCCCGCTGGATGTTCTCGCTCAACCCCGTGGCCATAGCGGTCTGGTCGGAGATATCCCGGATCACCACCGGAATCTCGCCCAGGCCCGCCTGTTGCGAAGCGCGCCAGCGCCGCTCACCGGCGATGATCTCGTAGCGTCCGCTGCCGATCGGACGCACCACGATCGGCTGCACCACCCCCTGCGCGGCGATGGAGTCGGCCAGCTCCTGCAGGCTCTCCGCATTGAAATCACGTCGCGGCTGATACCGGCCGCGCTGGATCAGATCCACCGGCAAGGTACGCAGCCCCGCCTCGGCTCCCTCGCCTGTTTCCTGATAGGACGGCTCCTCCGGCAGGTTGCCGCTCCCCAGCAACGCATCCAGTCCACGTCCGAGTCCACGTTTTTTTGCAGCCATCTCTCAGTTCCGATTCAGGTAATCAGGGGATCCGATATGTCTCACGCCGTGGCGGCCGGATATTTTTCATGGCGCCGTAGCAGCTCTCCGGCCAACGCCAGGTAGGAGAATGCGCCGCGCGAGGTTTTATCATACAGCAACACCGGCAACCCATGGCTCGGCGCCTCCGCCACCCGTACATTGCGGGGAATCACGGTACGGAACACCAGATCGTTGAAATGGGTGACCAGTTGCGCCGAGACGTCATTGGCGAGATTGTTGCGGGGATCGTGCATGGTGCGCAGAATGCCGTCGACCTTCAGTTTCGAATTCCGGCTGCCCTGGATCTTGCGCACCGTATCGAGCAACGCGGTCAACCCCTCCAACGCGAAATATTCGCACTGCAGCGGAATCAATACTCCGTCCGCCGCCACCAGGGCGTTTACCGTAAGCATATTGAGAGAGGGCGGACAGTCGATGAAGATGTAGTCGTACCGCTCCCGGGCCGGCGCCAACGCCAGACTCAACCGCTGCTCCTTCAGGGTGGCGGTCATCAGG
The DNA here is from genome assembly GCA_050287725.1 of Sedimenticolaceae bacterium. Classification (GTDB taxonomy): domain Bacteria; phylum Pseudomonadota; class Gammaproteobacteria; order Chromatiales; family Chromatiaceae; genus CBFDBF01. Next base: position 15,532 of record JBNKCL010000075.1, on the reverse strand, counting down.
CCCACCTCCGCCGCGGTGAGATCGGAGTTGGAGGGCAACAGATCGTAACCCGCGTTCGGTGCATGCACTACCGCATCGCTGACCTTGGTTTCTCCCAACAGTACTTCGCAACTCGATTTCTCCAGGGAGTACTTGTCCACGCCGCTGCCCATGGTGGCGTTGCCCTGCGGATCGAGATCCACCAACAGCACCCGCTGCTTCCGGGCCGCCAGTGAGGCGGCCAGATTGACGGCGGTGGTGGTCTTTCCCACCCCCCCTTTCTGGTTTGCGATACAGACAATTCGAGCCATGGATGCGGTTCCATAACAGGTGACCGTGCCCCGCCGCGGCCCTACGGCAGCGGCAGCAGGCGGGAGAGAGATGGGAGAATAGCAAAACCGGGCCCCGATGGGTAACCCGCGTGGCCCGGAACGGGAGGTTTCGCGCTTCCGGTCCGGTTCAGAACTTGAACAGATCCTCGGCCGCCTTCCGCAGATCCTCCGTCGCAACCGCCCCCTCCCCGCCCCGGTCCGGGTCGCCCGGCTCGAAGAAATCGCAGAAATTGGGCCGCTCCTTCTCCAGCACCGCTTCCGCCACCGGCTCCCGGCAGGCGTTGGCGTGACCCGGGGCGTACCAGCGGCAGTTTTTACAGACCCGGGTGGGCCGGCCGCACTTCAGACAACCGTTTTCGCGGCCGTAGTCGAGCCGCCCCAGAGGGGCGCCGCAGTTCCAGCAGCTCCCGAGCGGTTCGGCGTCCATCTGCGGGGGGCCTCCGTCAGTTCGGCGACACGGCTGCGCGTCGGAACACCAGGGCCTCGCTTGGCGGAAAGGCCACGGGATCATCGCCGTATTGCGTCAGAAAGTCATGCCACTGTTCCGGGGTCGCGGTATAGAGCAACAACCCCTCTCCCAGCGACAGGTTGGGGAGCGAGATGATTCCCTGCTTGACCTGGTCCTCCAACCAGGAGGCATCCAGCGTGACCAAGACCAGACGATCGCCCTGCTGTTCGACCTTGGAAAGCAGGTGGGTGGGCATGACGTGATAGGTCCAGTATTCGTTGGGCGGCCCATTTTCCTCGACCGGGGACGGTTGGGAGTCGCAGTAGAGTTGCTTTCCGATCCGGAAAAATGTGACATCGAGTTTCGAAGCCGTTCCGTGCTTGTCGTAACTGGTCACCTCGCTCTCACCGAACTCCCAGGGCGGAACCTGAGTCAACGCTTCCCGATCCTTGTCATCCATCAAAGGCCCGTCCACCAGTTGCCACTGGCCGCGCAACGCCTCGGGCGTATCCAGTTTCTCCTCCGGCGCGTGATACGGTCCGCCGGACTGCACCACGCAGCCTACCTGTAGCGCCACCGATACAAGGAAAAGCGCGACTACACTCAGTGCCTTTTTCATGGCCTTCCCTCCTGACCTTAACCGGGGATCAGGATATACCCGCGCCCAATGACAGAACAAGCATTTCCCAAGACCGGTTTTCAATAGTCGTTGATCACCCGCGGCGTAACCATCATCAACAGATCCCGGCCCGGCTTCTCCTCTTTCTGCCGGAACAGCTGCCCCACGAAGGGGATGTCGCCCAGCATCGGCACCTTTCCCTGCGGCGTCTGTTTCTCACCTGCCTGAAGTCCACCCAGCGCCACCGTCTGACCGTTTTTCATTCGAACCTGGGTGGTATCGGGAAGCAGATCGAATACCCGCGGCTGAAGCATGATTTGTCCGCCGGATTCATAGGTCCAACCGGTAACGAGACTCCAGCCCCCCTGCGACAACATCTCGGGGGTCACGCCGTCGAACCGCACCCCGATCCAGAGCGGCAGGGCGCCGCTGCCGATTTCGTTCATCCACGACCGGGAGCCGGTTTTCAACCAATGTTCCTGCAGCACTTCGTCTCGCCAGCGCCAATATTCGACGCTCCAGGTGAAGGTGGACTGTTGATAAACCTTGAACACCAGCCGTCCGGCGGGCTCGTGCCGTTTACAATCCGGCCCGACTAAAAAGGCGTCGGCAATGGTGAAATTCATGTTTTTGACCGCGGGCTGGTTGATCCGAATCCCGAACTGGGTCCCCGCCACTGTAGCGGAAGGCGCAGAAGTCGCCCCGCCGAACAGATTGCCCGCATCCACCTTCGGTCCCGCCTGATACAGCGAAGGCTCCAACTGCAATTGAATCTGCGTACCGTCGGAAAACGGAAAGCCGGGGGACAGTGAGTGAGTAAAGGGGTTCTTGGAGAGATGCGGGCTGTCCGGAACGTTACCGAGCGGATCGGCGGTTCCACCGAGTCCGCCGGGGGCACCGCCACCGCCCATGCCTACGGACATCCCGCCGCCCATCATGGAACCGAGCATATTGCTGCCGAGAGAGGTCCCGGCGCTCTCGGCAAAACTCGGTACCTCGCCTAAAGAAACACGTTGCAGATCGCCCTGGCTCTGACAGCCGTTCATGCCGCTGAAACCGACGCCCAACTCTTTGCTGAAGTGATCGCTGACCTCCACGAATCGGGACTGGATCATCACCTGCTGCTGCGGGCCCGCCGCCGCCACACCTGCGCCCAGCAACAGCAGACCGCCCACTCCGAAAAGAACAGCGATAGGGGCGTTGCGAATATTCATGATTGCCTCCTTTTGATTGTTTCTGTGGGACGTGGCGGATCTCTGCCCGCCTTCACCCTTTCCCGGCCGAGGGAAATTTCGATGGGATGCCGCTCTTCAGAGTATTGCACAATCGCGCCGCCTTACCGGGATGCGGTGTTCCGGTCTCTGCGCGCGCACCGGGAAGAGGATTTCAGGAGGGCGGGGTCGGCGGTCCTTGCGGCGCGCCGGGATCGGGGGATTCCCGGTCGAGCTTCTGCAACAGTTCCGCCGCCGGTTCATACCCGCCCTCCGCCGAGCGTTTGAGCCAGTAGCGTGCCTGTTCGGGGTCGGCCTCCGTTCCCAATCCCCGCAGGTAGAGGGTGGCCAACATGAACTGGGCGTAACTGTGGCCCTGCTCCGCCGCCTTCCGATACCACGCCAATGCCGCCGCAGGGTCCTGCACCGTCCCCTGGCCGTGATAGAACTTCTCGGCGTAGAGGGTTTGGGAACTGGGGTCCCCTTTTTGGGCCGCCAGCTCACACCACAACAGCGCCTTTTCGTAATCCCGCGCCACCCCCTTGCCGTAGGAGTACATGTAGCAGAGCCGGTGCTGGGCGACGGCGTTGTCGTTGCCGGCCAGCCGGATCAGCGCCTCCTCGGTGGGATCCTCCCGCTCCGGCTGCAGGGGGGTCACACACCCGGAGAGCAGCAGCGCCAGCGGCGCGGCGGCCAGGAAACAGTTCCGTGAAATCACCCTGCGGCGGTTGCTCATTCCAGGAAGGAGCAACAGTAATCGGTGGGGGAAAGAATCTTGATTGCAAACCGGGAGGAGCCGGGCACCTCGAACGAATCGCCGCCGGCCACCTGCCGCCACTCCTGGGCGCCCGGCAGTTGCACCTCCAGCTTGCCCGACAGGATCTCCATCAACTCCGGGGCGCCGGTGCCAAACTCATACTCACCGGGAAGCATGAAACCGAGGGTCTTTACCGCGCCGTCGGCGAACCGGATGGTGCGGCTGGTTACCTGGCCGTCGAAATAGACGTTCGCCTCTTTCACAATCGTGACATTCTCAAACTCGGACATGCGAAAACCCCTGTGATCAGTTCTGTTCGGATACCGCCGGTCCGTTCCGGCGATGTGAATGGAGCCCCGTTTCTACACCGGCCCCCCGGTTTTGACAAGCCGCCGGCCGGATCAACCCCGGCGGCAGAGAAGCGCGTGGCGTTGTCCCTCGATCCCCGGCACCGCCAGCGGTCGGATCTCCACCGTCACACCCTGCTCCGTAAGTTCGGCGACCTCCGCCTCCGGTACCAAGCCCTTCATCGCCAGCAGCAGACCGCCCGGCTCGAGCAGATGGGAGACCCAACCCCAGATCTGCGGCAATGCGGCGAAGGCGCGCGCCACCACCGTCGGGTAACGATGCTCCGGCCGGTACGCCTCCGCCCGCGCCTGCGTCACTTCCACATTTTCTAATCCCAACTCCAACTTCGCCTGCTGTACGAAACGGATCTTCTTACCGTTGGAGTCCAACAGGGTGAATGCGACATCCGGACGGGCGACCGCCAGCGGAATCCCGGGCAGGCCGGCGCCGGTCCCCACATCCAGCACCCGCGCCCCCTGCAGGAACGGCAACACCGCCAGCGAATCCAGCAGGTGCCGCGGCACCAGTTCCGCGGGATCGCGCACGGCGGTGAGATTGTAGGCGCGGTTCCACTTCTGCAGCAGCGCCAGGTAGTCGCACAGTCTCCGCTGCTGTTCCGGCGCCAACTCCAGATCCAAAGCCGCCAGCCCCTGTTGCAACTGCTGCGGCCATTGCTCGCCAACCGATGGTTTACTCATGGCGCCGAGCCCCGTTTCAGATGAATCAACAACAGCGAGATGGATGCCGGCGTCACCCCCGGGATGCGCCCGGCCTGACCGACGGTTGCGGGCCGGCTCCGGATCAGTTTCTCCCGCACCTCGTTGGAGAGCCCGCGCACCTTCTCGTAATCGAGATCCTCCGGCAGCCGCAACGCCTCATTGGCACGCTGGCGCTCGATCTCCAGTTGCTGGCGCTCGATGTAACCGGCGTATCGCACCTGGATCTCCAGCTGTTCCGCCACCTGCGGATCCGCAACCCCCGGACCGACCCCGGGCAACTGTTGCAGCGTGCGGTAATTCACCTCCGGGCGGGCCAGCAGTTCCAGCGCCCGTACTTCCCGGGTGATCGGGCTGCCGGTCTCGGCGGTCGCCTGTTGCGCCGCCGGGGTGTCGGGCCGAATCCAGAGATCGCGCAGTCGCTGCCGTTCCTGTTCCAGCGCCTCCCGTTTCTGCTCGAAGACACGCCAGCGCTCATCCGGCACCAATCCCAGCCGCCGGCCGGTCTCGGTAAGACGCAGATCGGCGTTGTCCTCCCGCAGCAGCAACCGATATTCGGCGCGGGAGGTGAACATGCGATAGGGCTCCTGGGTCCCGCGGGTGATGAGGTCGTCCACCAGCACCCCGAGATAGGCCTCGTCCCGGCGCGGATGCCACGGCTCCTGCTCCCGCACCCTCCGCACCGCATTCAACCCGGCCAGCAATCCCTGGGCCGCGGCCTCCTCATAACCGGTGGTGCCGTTGATCTGTCCGGCGAAGAACAGCCCCGCCACCGCCCGGGTCTCGAGGGTGGGTCGCAGGTCGCGCGGATCGAAGAAATCGTACTCGATGGCGTAGCCCGGCCGGGTGATGCGCGCCTGTTCGAAGCCGCGCATGGAGCGGACCAGCTCCCACTGCACGTCGAACGGCAACGAGGTGGAGATGCCGTTGGGGTAGACCTCGCCGCTGGTCAGCCCCTCCGGCTCGATGAAGATCTGGTGCGAGGGGCGCTCCGCGAACCGCACCACCTTGTCCTCGATGGAGGGGCAATAACGCGGCCCGACCCCCTCGATCACGCCGGTATACATCGGGGAGCGCGCCAGCCCGCCGCGGATGATCTCGTGGGTCCGTTCGTTGGTGTGGGTGATGTGGCAGCTCACCTGCCGGGGGTGTTCCTCCGCCCGGCCCAGAAACGAGAACACCGGCACCGGGACGTCTCCCGGTTGTTCCTGAAGCTGTGCATAATCGATGGACCGGCGGTCGATGCGCGGCGGGGTGCCGGTCTTCAGGCGCGCCACCCGGAACGGCAGTTCCCGCAGGCGCGCCGCCAGGGCGTTGGCCGGGGGGTCACCGGCCCGCCCCCCTTCGTAATTCTTGAGGCCGATATGGATGCGGCCGCCGAGAAAGGTGCCGACGGTGAGTACCACCGCTGACGCCCGGAAACGCAGTCCCATCTTGGTGACCACCCCCGTCACCCGGTCTCCCTCCACTATGAGGTCATCCACCGCCTGCTGAAACAGGTCCAGGTTCGGCTGGTTCTCCAACGCATTGCGCACCGCCGCCTTGTAGAGGATGCGATCCGCCTGGGCGCGGGTGGCGCGCACCGCCGGGCCTTTGCGGGAATTCAGGATCCGAAAATGGATGCCGGCGCGATCCGCCGCTTGGGCCATCAGCCCGCCCAGGGCGTCCACCTCTTTCACCAGGTGGCCTTTGCCGATGCCGCCGATGGCCGGGTTGCAGCTCATCTGCCCGAGGGTCTCGATGTTGTGGCTGAGCAGCAGAGTGCGGGCGCCCATGCGCGCGGCGGCCAGGGCCGCCTCGGTACCGGCATGGCCCCCGCCCACCACGATCACTTCATAGCTGTCGCCAAAATCCATCGCCACGGTCGCTCGCTTGCAATTTCGGAACGGCTTGCGCCGCCGGCCCGTAGACCGGCCGGCTATTCTACCGCAAACAGAAGTCACCCTCGGTCCGTCGAACCGGGAAAAGGGGCACTTATACTCTCGCCAAGACGCAAAGGTCGCCAAGCAAAGCGTTTGGCCTCACTGCGTGTTTGGCACCATAACGAGAATCAGGGGTTCAAGCCCACGATCGACACTTCGGCCAAACCGGGGTTGCTAAGTTATTTACCGATGCAGAAGCTGTCGAAGATGCGGCCCAGCAGGTCGTCCATGCCGAATTCGCCGGTGATCTCTCCCAGATGCTGCTGCGCCAGGCGCAGCTCCTCCGCCAGCAGTTCTCCGGAACCGGTCTTCTCCAACAGCTCGCGGCCCCGGGCCAGGCACTGCGCCGCCCGCCGCAGGGCATCCAGATGGCGGCGCCGGGCCAGGAACTCTCCCTCCTGTTCACCCCTATAGCCCACGCACTGTTTGAGATGCTCCCGCAGCGCCGCCAGCCCCTCCCCGGTGTGGATGGAGAGGGCGATCTCCGTCTCTTCGTCGGTTTGCCGCAACCCCGCAGCGCTTCCGGTGAGATCGATCTTGTTGCGCAAGAAGATCACCGGGACCCCCTCCGGCAGGGTGGCGCGCTCGAATCCGTCATGCGCCGGGTCGGCACGGTCGTCGAACACCCAGAGGATCCGGTCCGCCCGCGCCATCTCCTCCCGGGCGCGCCGCACCCCCTCCTGCTCCACCCGATCCTCGCTTTCGCGCAGCCCGGCGGTGTCGATCAGATGCAGCGGCAGGCCGTCGATCTGGATGCGCTCCCGCAACAGGTCCCGGGTGGTGCCGGGAATCTCGGTGACGATGGCCGCCTCCCAGCCCGCCAAGGCGTTCATCAGACTCGACTTACCGGCATTGGGCGGCCCGGCGATCACCAGATTCAGACCGTCCCGCAGCAGCCGTCCGGTGCGGGCGCTCGCCTCGGTCGCGCCCAACTGTTCCTGGATCAGCCGTAAGTCAGCACTTACTTTTCCTTCCGAGAGAAAATCGATCTCCTCCTCCGGAAAATCGATGGCCGCCTCCACATAGATGCGCAGCTGGATCAACTGCTCCACCAGGGTATGAATCCGGCGGGAGAACTCCCCTTCCAGCGAACGTACCGCGAGCCGGGCGGCGGCGGCGGTGCCGCTCTCGATCAGATCGGCGATCGCCTCCGCCTGGGCCAGGTCCAGCTTGCCGTTCAGAAAGGCGCGCCGGCTGAACTCGCCGGGAGCCGCGATACATGCGCCCAACTCCAACACCCGCTTCAGCAACAGGTCCATCACCACCGGACCGCCGTGGCCCTGCAGTTCCAGCACCTCTTCGCCGGTGAAGGAGTGGGGGGCGGGAAAATAGAGCGCGATCCCCTCGTCGATGGGTTCGCCTTCGTGCGAGAGGAAACGGGCGAAAACGGCTTGGCGGGGGGCGGGCAGACGCCCGATCACCGCGCGGGCGACGGCGGGAACGCCGGGGCCGGAGATCCGCACGATCCCCACACCGCCCAGACCGGGCGGGGTGGCGATGGCGGCAATGGTGGTGGATGTGTGCAACCGGGACAACGGGCCTCACCCGTCAGTGGCTGGCCGCCTTTTCCATACTCCGGGTGATATACCACTGCTGCGCGATGGAGAGGATGTTGTTCACCACCCAGTAGAGCACCAGCCCGGACGGGAAAAAGGCGAAGAACACACCGAACACGAACGGCAGTGCCATCATGATCTTGGCCTGCATCGGATCGGGCGGTGTCGGATTCAGCTTCTGCTGAATGAACATCGAGACACCCATGATCACCGGCAGAACAAAATAGGGATCTTTCACCGAAAGATCGGTGATCCAGAAGATGAACGGCGCCTGCCGCAGCTCCACCGCTTCCGCCAGCACCCAGTAGAGGGCGATAAACACCGGGATCTGGATCACGATCGGCAGACACCCGCCCAGCGGATTGATCTTCTCCTTGCGGTAAAGATCCATCATCGCCTGATTGAGCTTCTCCTTGTCATCCCCGAAACGCTCTTTCAGGGCCTGCATGCGCGGGGTCATGCGGCGCATGTTGGCCATCGATTTGTAACTGGTCTCCGAGAGCTTGAAGAAAGCGAGCTTGATCAGCAGGGTAAGGACGATGATCGCCCAGCCCCAGTTGCCGAACAGCGCGTGCAGTTTCTCCAACAGCCAGAAGATCGGTTGCGCCAGCACCGTCAGCCAGCCGTAATCCACCACCAGATCGAGTCCGGGCGCGATCTCCCGCAGCTGATTTTGCAGCTTCGGCCCCACCACCAGACTGCCGGAAAAGGTATGGCTGGCGCCGCTCGCCACCTGGACCTGGGGAGAGTAGCAACCGATTTGATAGCGGTCGCCGGAAAGCGCCGCGCTGTAGAAATGATCCTGCTCCTGAGCCGGCGGGACCCAGGCGGCGAAGAAATAGTGTTGCAGCATCCCGACCCAGCCGCCGGTCACTTCGCGCTTCAGCGCTTCTTCACTCATCTTCTCGAATTTGATCTTCTGATACTTGTCCTCAGGACTGTAGATCGCGCCGCCGGTATAGGTGTAGACGAAGCTCTGTTTCTCGCCCGATGGCGGGGGGGTGCGCAGAAGTTGCCGGTATGCACGCCCGGACCAGGGTTGGGCGGAGCCGTTCTCCACCAACTGGTTTACATCGATCTTGTAACTGCCGCGATGGAAAACGAACTGCTTGGTCACCTTCACCCCGCCGGCTCCCTGCCAAACCAGATTCACCTCCAGGCTCTCCTGGTCCGGCGTCATCTGATACTGCGTCTGCGGCGCCTGGAACAGGGCCTCATGGGTGGGAGCGCTGGCCGGATCTTTGCCGATCAGGCCGGTCTGCGCTACGAACAGATCCGGGGTGTCGGGCTTGAACAGCTGAAACTTGTCTTCCTGATCCTTGCTGGATACCGAATAGTCCTTAAGGAACAACTCGCGCACGGTGCCGCCGCGGGTATCGATTGTGAGCCGCAACAGATCGGTCTCTACCTTGATAATCTGTCCGGTCGGCGCCTGGCTGGTCACCGGCGCCGCACTCCCTGCCTCGGTTTGTTGCACCGGCGCGGACGGAATGCCGGAATCGGAAGCGATGGTGGGCACGACCGCTCCGGTTTCATCGGTCACGATTTGATCGCCCGCGGTCTGTTGGGCCGGTTGCCCGTAGTCCCGTTGCCAAGCCTGCCAAAGCATTACCGAAACGAGTGCCAGGGCGAAAAACAGAATAAGGCGCCGGTTATCCATGAAGGTTTCCAACTATGGTGAAAAATGGTTCGGAGCGAGGCATAGGGATTCTATTATAAATCGGCGCTCACTGTGATCGGCGGTTGCTGGCGTCGCGAATCAACATGCTTCGCCGACTTTTCGCCACAGTTTGGCAAGGATATCCCGCAAGTCACGATTACTAAGGTCGGCGGTGGAGTTTGCACTCAAAATCACAACGTCGAGGCTGTCCAAAAATCGGCGGTTTTGCCGAAAACTCTCCCGGATAAGCCGTTTGATTCGATTACGATCCACGGCCCGGCGGACGGTTTTTCGGGAAATCGCCAAACCGAGCCGCGCATATCCCAGGCCATTAACCCGAAACCGCACCGCACAGCACCGTTCCGACAGTTTCGAGGGCTGTTGAAAAACCCGTCGGTAATCAGCGGCGGTCAACAGCCGAACAGAACGAGGAAAGGCCGCGTTATGTTCCGGCAACGGCGTGCAACACTAGGGGATGAGGCGAGCCCGGCCCTTGGCGCGACGAGCCTTCAAAACATTCCGCCCGCCGCGGGTCGCCATCCGGGCACGAAATCCGTGGTCACGAGCCCGCTTTAATTTGCTGGGTTGATAGGTTCTTTTCATACCGGTACACCAAGTAAAATATCCCAACACCCCGGAAAAAGAGGGGCGGAAAAAAGGCCGCTAAGAGTACTTTGAGCAGCCTCTCCTGTCAATAAGAGCGACGCATTACCGATATCGGCCCGACCCCGGCAAGCCGAATTTGAACGGCTCTCTCGAACTGAAATCCTCCGGCGGAAAGGCTGTGGATAACTTCATCGGTTAGCGGTAGACTGCCACCCTTAGACACCTTGTCATGATTGTTGAACACCAAGGGACATCAACCCTCCCGCAATCTAATAAGCATAAAGTAAAAGAGCATACATAAGTGAATCTGTGGAATCGGTGTACCGTCTACCTGGAAGGGGTCCTATCCGGACAGGAATTCAACACCTGGATTCGCCCCTTACAGCCGATCGAGACAGAAGATGCCCTGCGGCTGTTGGCGCCCAACCGGTTCGTTCTTGACTGGATTCAAAAACACCATATCGAACGGATCCGGGAGTACATAAACACCCTCCCGGGCGGGCAAGATATAGAGGTTAATCTGGAGATCGGCAGTCGCGTTCACGCCACCATCCCGGAAACGCAAACTTCCGGCGCGGGCCTCAACGGCGCCTTCTCCCGTAACAGGGCTGCCCGGGACGATTTTCTCACCAGCAACATCAATCCGGGATTTACCTTCGAGACCTTCGTGGAAGGCAAGTCTAACCAACTCGCTCGGGCCGCTTCCATGCAGGTCGGTGAAAACCCCGGGAACGTATACAACCCCCTGTTTATCTACGGCGGTGTCGGGCTGGGGAAGACCCATCTCATGCACGCCATTGGGAATCTCATTCTCTCTAAAAACCGGGATGCCCGCGTCGTCTATCTGCACTCCGAAGGTTTTGTGGCGCAGATGGTAAAAGCGCTGCAAAACAACAAGATAGACGAGTTTAAGCGGAAGTATCGTTCGGTCAACGCCCTGTTGATCGACGACGTCCAATTCTTTGCGGGGAAAGAGCGCTCCCAAGAGGAGTTCTTTCACACCTTCAATGCACTGTTCGAATCCCGGCAACAGATCATTCTCACCAGCGACCGTTTTCCCAAAGAGGTCGCAGGGCTCGAAGAGCGTCTTCGCTCCCGTTTCGGTTGGGGCCTGACGGTCGCCATTGAACCGCCGGATCTGGAAACCCGCGTTGCGATTTTGAAGAAAAAGGCGATCCAGTTGTTTGGTGTCGATCTTCCGAATGAGGTAGCCTTTTTCATCGGAAAACGAGTACGTTCGAATATCCGTGAGTTGGAAGGCGCCCTACGCCGCATCATTGCCAATGCGGAGTTCACCGGGCGCCCCATAACACAGGAGTTCGCCAAGGATGCCCTGCGGGACATGCTTGCGGCCCAGGATAAGCTGGTCACAATAGAGAATATTCAGAAAACGGTGGCGGAGTACTATAAGATTCGTGCGTCGGAACTTCTGTCGACCAGCAGAAGCAGAATGATCGCGCGACCCAGACAAATTGCAATGACTTTGGCTAAGGAGTTGACCAACCATAGTCTCCCGGAAATCGGAAACGCCTTCGGTGGCCGGGACCATACGACCGTGCTCTATGCAACAAGAAAGGTGGCGGAGCTAAAAGAGAGCGATCTGCGTGTCGCGGAAGATTATGCAAACCTGTTGAGAACGCTGACCAATTGATGTGGATAAGCTGTTAGTGAAGACGCCATGCGCATAACGGCCATTTTTATCCACAGCAAGTGGACAGGCATAAGGAAAGTTATCAACAGCCTTACATATTTGTAACTAGCTGATATTAAACAAAAATATTAGATATCCACAAGAAAGACCGTTGCTAATAACAGTAATAAATCTTTAACTTCAAGTTAGTTTTATTTAGAGATCTGAAACATGAAGATAAGCACCGATAAGGAATCACTATTGCGGCCCCTGCAGCTTGTTGGAGGTGTGGTTGAAAGGAGACAGACACTTCCAATCCTGGCGAATATCCTAATCAATGCCAGCAATGGTCGGATGAGTATCACAGCCACGGATCTGGAAGTGGAATTGAAGACATCGGTGGACGTGGCCCTGCAGGAGGAGCGGGATTTCACGCTGCCCGCAAGAAAGCTGATCGATATCTGCCGCGCCCTGCCGGATGAGGCGAAGATTGAGATCTCGGTGGAAAAGGAACGAGCCACCATTCGCTCCGGAAAGAGTCGGTTTACATTAGGCATGTTGCCGGCACGGGATTACCCGTCCATTGAACCGAGCGGGATGCTGCACCAATTCTCCATCCAGGAAGGAAAGCTGAAGGGGATGCTGGAGAAGACCCACTTTGCCATGGCGCAGCAGGACGTTCGGTACTATCTGAACGGGATGCTGTTTGAAAAGGAGGGGTCGCTGATTCGCACGGTGGCAACGGACGGACACAGGCTGGCGCTCAATGAGCAGCAAGCGGGGGCGGCAGAGACGAACGACTTCCAGGTGATTATTCCGAGAAAAGCGGTCCTTGAGCTTTCGCGCATGCTTTCCGACGACGAAAGGGAGATTGCGATAGAGGTCGGCGCGAACCACATCCGGATCCTGTTGGGAGACACGGTCTTTACCTCCAAACTGATCGACGGGAAGTTCCCGGATTACAAAAAAGTGATCCCGGCGGATCTGGACAAAGAGGTCATCGCGGATCGGGAGCTGATGAAACAGGCGCTGCAGCGGACCTCCATTCTTTCGAATGAGAAATACCGGGGAATCCGATTTCAGTTCAAGCCGGGGGTGGTCCAGCTACTTGCGCACAATCCGGAGCAGGAGGAAGCGGAAGAGGAGCTGGATGTCGGCTACAACAGTGAAGAGATCGCCATCGGGTTTAATGTCGGCTATTTGATCGACGTGCTTTCCGTGATCGATGCCAAGGAGATCAAGATGCAGCTTAAAGACGAGAACAGCAGCTGCCTGATCGGGTCTTCGGATTCCAGCGAAAGCCGTTATGTCGTGATGCCGATGAGACTCTAAGCAAGAGGCCGGGGCGATCAACCGAAGACTTTCGGTTGATCGCTTGGAGATAAGCGCACCACAATCACAAATCTTTCATCGGTGAAAGAGACCGTCGGCTTTCACCCAGACCAATGACACTCCAACAGATCAGAATCACCAATCTCCGGAACATCGAGGGGATGGAGATGGAGTGTGCGGAAGGGATCAACCTGATCTGGGGCCCGAACGGCTCCGGAAAGAGCTCTATCCTGGAGGCGATCTACATCCTGGGACGTGGACGTTCCTTCCGGACCCGGGAGAATCGGCCTTTGATTCGACACGGCGCAGAGCGGATGGAGCTGTTCGGGCTGGTCGCAACGCCCCAGGGGACGGAGAACCGGTTTGGGGTACGAAAGGATCGCGAAACCACCGAGATCCGTATCGACGGAAACAGAATCACCCGGGTCTCGGAGCTGGCGAAACGGCTGCCGCTCTCCATCCTGACCCCAAATTCCCATGAGATCCTGGAGCGGGGCCCTCAATATCGGCGGCGCTATATCGACCTTGGGGTGTTCCACGTGGAACCAAGATATCGTGAGATGACGGAGCGCTATCAGCGGCTGCTGTTGCAAAGAAACGCGGCATTGCGGGAAAGGTGGCGAGACACGACCGCCTGGGACGTGGAGCTGGAGCGGGCCGGGGAGGCGATCAATCAGGCGCGGGAGCACTATCTGGCATCCCTCAAAACGGAGATCGACGAGGTCGCACAAAGGCTGGCGCCCAATTTGGACATCAAAATCGAATGGCGGCGCGGTTGGGCGGAGGGGATAAGCCTGGGCCAGGCGTTTGAACGAACCAAAGAGGGGGACGGAAAAAAGGGATATACCCAGGTGGGTCCGCAACGTGCGGATCTGGTAGTAAAGCTCCATGGCATGGCGGCGGAGAAAAAGGCCTCACGCGGACAACAAAAACTGCTCGTCGCCGCCATGCAGATTGCGCAGACCCGGCTGATCTCACAGAAAACCGGCATCGGCACGGTGATGATCGTTGACGACCTTGCTGCGGAACTGGATGTGGAGAATCGCCAGAAGCTGGTAGCGGAGCTGCGCGCCTGCGGGGCGCAAACCTTCATCTCCGGGGTTGACCGGGCCCTGTTCGAAGGGGCCGGCGCGGACGGTGTGTTCCACGTGGAACATGGGGTGTTGAGCCAAGCCTGATTTTCGGGTTCCACGTGGAACCATATCGCCCGTTTCGGCGCCGGACGGAGGGAAGGAATCCCCGGGAACAGTGTATAATGGACCGGTTTCTTCATGGAGCAGCAGATGACCACGTACGACTCTTCCAGCATCAAGGTACTCAAAGGCCTCGACGCCGTGCGCAAGCGTCCCGGCATGTACATCGGCGATACCGACGACGGGACCGGCCTCCACCATATGGTGTTCGAGGTGGTGGACAACTCCATCGATGAGGCCCTGGCCGGGCACTGTACGGAGATCCGGGTCGTCGTGCATGAGGATCAGTCGGTCACGGTGTCCGACAACGGTCGCGGTATCCCGGTGGATATCCACCCGGAGGAGAACCGATCGGCCGCCGAGGTGATCATGACGGTTTTGCACGCCGGCGGGAAGTTCGACGACAACTCCTACAAGGTCTCCGGCGGGCTGCATGGTGTGGGTGTATCGGTAGTAAACGCGCTCTCTGAGGAGCTTACTCTCACTATCCATCGCGGTGGCAAGACCTACCAACAGGAGTACCGCCTGGGCGAACCGCAGGCCCCGCTTGCCGAGATTGGGGAGACGGATAAGAGCGGCACAGAGATCACCTTCAAGGCGAGTGCGGAGACGTTCAGCAATATAGAGTTGCACTACGACATCCTGGCAAAACGGCTACGAGAGCTATCGTTCCTCAACTCAGGGGTGAGAATAATCCTGCGGGATGAGTCCAAGGATAGGGAGGACACCTTCGAATATCAGGGCGGTATCCAGGCCTTTGTCGAGCACCTCAGCCGCAAAAAAACCCCACTGCATAGTAAGGTATTTTATTTCATAGCCGAGCGAGATGATGTGACTGTAGAGCTTGCAATGCAGTGGACCGAGTCATATCAGGAGAGCATATTCTGTTTTACCAACAATATACCGCAGCGAGACGGGGGTACCCATCTGGCTGGATTTAAGGCAGGACTTACCCGTACCCTCAATCAGTATATCGAGACGGCGGGGTTGGCGAAGAAACAGAAGGTCAATACCACCGGCGATGATGCCAGAGAGGGGCTGACCGCTGTACTTTCGGTCAAGATTCCAGACCCCAAGTTCTCTTCACAGACCAAAGACAAACTGGTCTCATCCGAGATCAAGGGTATTGTCGAGAGCCTATTGGCGGATAACTTCAATGCCTTCCTGCTAGAGAATCCGGCTGACTCCAAGGCGATTGTCGGTAAGATGATCGAGGCGGCGCG
>JBNKCL010000074.1:0-2190 GCA_050287725.1 Sedimenticolaceae bacterium | reverse complement strand
GGATCTGTTCCAGCAGGCGGTGGATGATCTGATCGTCGAGAATGAGCGGGTCGTCGGGGTGGAGACCCAGATGGGCCTCAAGTTTCGCGCCCAGGCGGTGGTCCTCACCACTGGCACCTTTCTCGGCGGCCGTATCCATATCGGACTCAATAACTACGAGGGTGGCCGGGCCGGCGATCCTCCGGCGAACGCCCTCTCCAAACGGTTGCGTGAGCTGCCGTTCAATGTATCGCGATTGAAGACCGGCACCCCACCACGTATCGATAGCCGCACGATCGACTATTCGCGGTTGGCGGAACAGCCGGGGGACGACCCGGCCCCGGTGTTCTCCTTCATGGGTTCGCGCGACGAACATCCGCGTCAGGTCAGTTGCCACATCACCCACACCAATGAGCGTACCCATGAGATCATTCGCGGCGGACTCTCCCGCTCTCCCATGTACACCGGGGTAATCGAAGGGGTGGGCCCGCGCTACTGCCCCTCGATCGAGGATAAGGTGGTGCGCTTTGCCGACAAGAGCGCGCACCAGATCTTCATCGAGCCGGAGGGGCTGGAGTGCAACGAGGTCTATCCCAACGGTATCTCCACTTCCCTCCCCTTTGATGTGCAGCAGGAGCTGGTGCGTTCCATGGAAGGGTTTGCCGAGGCGCGTATCATGCGGCCGGGTTACGCCATCGAATACGATTTCTTCGATCCGCGGGATCTGCGCCCCACACTGGAGACCCGCTTTATCCAAGGCCTGTACTTCGCCGGCCAAATCAACGGTACCACCGGCTATGAAGAGGCGGCGGCCCAGGGTTTGCTGGCCGGCCTCAATGCGGTGTTGAAGATCCGTGGTCAAGATGCCTGGTCGCCGCGTCGTGATGAGGCTTATCTGGGTGTGCTGGTGGATGACCTGATCAGCAAAGGTACTCAGGAACCGTACCGCATGTTCACCAGTCGCGCCGAATTCCGCCTGTTATTGCGTGAGGACAATGCCGATCTGCGCCTGACCGAACAGGGGCGCCGGCTGGGATTGGTGACGGATGAGCGTTGGCAGCGCTTCGAGCAGAAACGCGAGGCGATCGAGCGGGAGCGGCAGCGGTTACGGGATATCTGGGTGCAGCCCGGCAGTCCGTTGGCCGAACAGGTGACGGCGCTGTTCGACAGCCCCATCTCCAAGGAGACCCGGGCGCTGGACCTGCTGGCCCGTCCCGATGTCGATTATGCCCGGCTCGTCGATTTGCCGGCGTTGGGCCCCGCACTGGCTGACAACGAGGCGGCGGAGCAGTTGGAGATCCAGGCCCGTTACCAGGGATACATCAAGCGTCAGCAGGTGGAGATCGACCGGCTCAAGGCTAACGAGGCGTTGAAACTACCGGAACATTTTGATTATGTCCAGGTACGTGGCCTCTCCGCCGAGGTGCGGGAAAAGTTGATTAAGCGTCGCCCTTCCACCATCGGTCAGGCCAGCCGCATCCCCGGCCTGACACCGGCGGCCATCTCCCTGTTGCTGATCCACTTGAAGCGTAAATCATGAATACGTCCCGGGAACTGTGGCCGCAGCAGCTGCGCGACGGGTTGCGACAGATGGGGGTGGAGCTCTCTGCGTCGCAACAGCAACAGTTGCTGGATTATCTCGCCTTGCTGCTCAAGTGGAACAAGGCGTTCAATCTGACCGCCATCCGTGATGCCAACGTGATGGTCTCCCGGCAACTGCTGGACAGCCTGTCGATTCTGCCACTTATAAAGGGTCCCCGTGTTTTGGACGTAGGCACCGGCCCCGGTTTACCCGGCATCCCCCTGGCGATAGCGCTACCGGATCAACAGTTTGTCCTGATAGATTCCAACGGGAAGAAGACCCGCTTTGTGCAGCAATCCCTGGTCACCCTTGGGTTGGGCAATGTAGAGGTGGTGCGCACCCGGGTGGAAGCGTATCGGTCCGACGCGGGGTTTGACACTATCACCTCGCGCGCCTTTGCCGCCCTGCCGAAGATGCTGCAGTTGACCCGGCATCTGCTGGCCGAGCGGGGCCGGTTGCTGGCGATGAAAGGGACGGTGCCGACCGAAGAGATCGCCGAACTGGAAGCGGACGGTTATGGGGTGGCGGTGGTGCCGCTGCAAGTGCCCGATAGCGACGGCCAGCGGCACGCCTTGCTGGTGGAACAGACAGCGACAACCGGGGGGTGTGATGCAGATCTGGGTTGATGC
>JBNKCL010000073.1:0-19138 GCA_050287725.1 Sedimenticolaceae bacterium | reverse complement strand
GGGGTGCCGCCCCCCATGTTGCACTCGACGGCACCGGCGACGATGTCGTCGGTCACCCGGGCGCGGAACGGCACCGCCCCGCGCGGGGTGCGCACCGCCACCAGGTCCCCGGTGGCGATGCCGCGGCGCGCTGCGTCCGCTGTATTGAGTTCCACCCGAGGTTCCGGGTTGTCGCGCAGCAACCCCTTGATCCCGTGGTGCTGGGAGCGGAAATCGGTCTGCGGCCGGGCGCCGGAGTTGAAGATCAGCGGGTACTCCGCCACCAGATCGGGACGGGCGCGCGGCCCCTCCACGGGATCGGTATAGCGCGGCAGGGGCTCGTAACCGTACTCCTCCAGAACGGTGGAGCGGATCTCGAATTTGCCGGTGGGGGTGTCGAAGCCGGGCCGCGCGTCCGGTCGCAGCGAGCCCTTCTGCCACTTCCGGTACTCCATCACCGGCGGGGTGAGGGTGACGGTGCCGCCGGCGTCCCGCACCTGCTCCAGAGAGAAGCCCGAACCCTCCAGTGCCTGGCGGATCACCGCCTCTTCGCTCTGAGGATAGAGATGGCCGTAGCCGAGCCGTTGCGCCAGCTCGGCCATGATCAGGTAGTCGTTGCGCGCCTCGCCCACCGGCTCGATCAGCCGCTCACGCAGCCGGAAAATAGGGCCGTAGACCATGTAGCTCTCGATCTCGAACCCGGTGGTGGCCGGCAGCACGATATCGGCGTAGGCCATGTCGGCGGTCCGCTGGCGATCGATGGCCACCACGAAGTCGAGCCCCGCCAGGGTCTCGCGCCACACCGGGGTCTGGGGCCAGGAGGTGAGCAGCGACGCCCCGTGGATGATCAGGCCGCGGATTGGGTAGGGGTCGCCGTCACGCACCGCATCCACCAGCCCCAGGGCGTGTGATTCGCCACGGTAGGCGGAGTAGAGCGGAAAGCGGTCGCGCGCCACCGCCCGCCCCAGATCCGGGTTGGGCTGGTTGCAGGCGCGGTTGATGGGGAAGTGGCTGCCGGGCATCGCCAGCCCGATGCCGCCGGGGGTATCCAGATGTCCCGCCAGCGCGAACAGCGTCAGCACTGCGCGGATCGCCTGTACCCCGGAGTTGGAGTACTCCAGCCCGGTATACATCACCGGGCACGCGCCGGAGGCGTCGGCGATGCGCCGCGCCAGGGTACGGATGGTGTCCGCCGGCACCCCGGTGATCTCCGCCGCCACCTCCGGAGAAAAGTGCTGGACATAGCCCCGCAGCTCCTCGAACCCGTGGCACCAGTTATCGGCGAACTCTTCGTCCAACAGCTCTTCGTCGATCAGCACCTCGATCAACGAAAGCGCCAGCGCCCCGTCGGTGCCGGGCCGGATGGGCAGCCACTCCGCCCCGGTGCGTTCCACCGTCTCGGTCCGCCGGGGGTCGATCACCACGATCTGCGCCCCGCGCCGGGCCGCCAGCTCCAGCCGGTGCATATCCAGCGGGGGGGAATCGGTGGCCGGATTGGCGCCCCACACCACCAGCAACTCCGCATGCTCCATGTCGGTGAACATGTTGATGAGCATCCGACCCAGGGTGACGTGGGGCGCAATCATGGCGAACGAGACGTAGCAGAGCGCCCCCACCCCCATGGTGTTGGGGGAACCGAACGGGAACAGCAGGTTGGAGGCCGAGGAGACCGCCACCCCCCGGGGCTGGTACATGTCGCAAAGCGACAGCTCGAACGCCCCGCGGCCGGTATAGATACTGACCGCCTCGGGGCCCGACTCCGCCTTGATCCGGTTCAGGTTGGCGACAATCTCTTCATAGGCCTGGTCCCAGGAGCAGGGCTCGAACTCGAAGCTCCCTTTGGGGCCGGCGCGCCGGAGCGGGGTACGCAGACGCGCCGTCTCGGAGTGGACGATCTCCGGGGCGTGCTCACCACGCCGGCAGATCATCCCCAACGGATGACCCTCTTCGGCGCGGATTTCCGTCAGTCGGCCGTCCCGCACGCGCGCCTCCACCCAGCAGCCGGCCGGGCAGATGCCGCAGATGGTGCGCCGCCACTCCGTCATTTGACTTCAAGATAGTGAATCGAAAACAGCCCGTCTCCATCCACCCAGCTCTTCACCGGGCGAAAACCGGCCTGCTCGGACAATTCCCGGAAATCCTCCAGGGTGTATTTATGGGAGTTCTCGGTGTGAATGGTCTCGCCCGCACGAAACGGAATGGCCCGACCGGCCACCGAGACCAGCTGATCGCGCCGGCTTACCAGATGCATCTCCACCCGCTTTTGTTCCTGATTCACCACCGCCCGGTGGGCAAAGGTGTCGAGATCGAAGCTGGCCCCGATCTCACGGTTGCAGCGCTCCAGGATGTTCTTGTTAAAGGCGGCGGTCACCCCCCCGGGATCGTCATAAGCAGCCTCCAGGATGGCGGGGGCTTTCATCAGATCGACCCCGATCACCAACCCGCCGCCCTGCAGCAACTCATGGGCGTTGGTCAAAAAATCCACCGCCTCCTCGCGCGTGAAGTTCCCGATGGTGGAGCCGGGGAAAAAACCCACCCGCCGTCCCTCGTCCAGACCCGCGAGCTCCATCGGTTGTGTGTAGTCGGCACAAACGGCGATCACCGGCAGTTCCGGAAACTCTTCCGCCAGCTCGGCGGCCGAACGGATCAGGTGATCGCGTGAGATATCGATGGGGACATAAGAGCGGAGTTCATCCAGCGCATCAAGCAGGATGCGGATCTTGACGCTGGCTCCGCTGCCGAACTCCACCAGATGAAACCCGTCTCCCACGCAGCTCGCGATCTCACCGGCATGTGCGCGCAACAACGCGATCTCGGTGTCGGTGGGATAATACTCCTCCAACCGACAGATCTCCTCGAATAGTTGTGAGCCGCGCTCATCGTACAGAAACTTGCAGGGCAGGGTCTTGGGCGATCCGGATAGACCGGCGATTACGGCGGAGCGAAAATCCTCCTCCGCGGGTTCCATATCGTGAAAGGCGGCAAGACGATCCAACATTATCAGGACTCCCTGTTCATAAGCGATTCGATTCAGCGGTATTCGGGATTGGGATGGTCGAAACGGCAACCGGCGTCCCAGCGGGAACGTTGGTTTCCGTACGCCGGGATGCCGCCGGCATCCTTGATCATCCGCGCCATGTGCATCAGGTTCCAGGTCATGAAAGTGGTGTTGCGGTTGGTGAAGTCATTCTCAGGCCCGCCGGAACCGGGATCCAGATAAGAGGGCCCCGGACCCGCCTCTCCCACCCAGGCGGCGTCCGCCTGTGGCGGGATCACGTAACCGAGATGCTGCAGCGAATAGAGCAGGTTCATGGCACAGTGTTTCGCGCCATCTTCGTTCCCGGTGATCAGACAGCCTCCGACTCGACCGTAGTAGGCGTATTGCCCCTGCTCGTTGAGATCCCCCGAGCTTGAATAGAGCCGCTCGACCACCTTGGTTGCCACCGAAGTCTTCTCACCCAGCCAGATCGCGCTGGTCAGCACCAGGATGTCGGCGGCCTTGACCTTTTCATAGATGGCGGGCCACTCGTCCCGCTCCCAGCCATGTTCAGTCATATCGGGATAGACGCCACTGGCGATTTCGTAGTCCACCGGCCGCAGCACCTCCGCTGCCACCCCATTCTTCTCCATGATCTTCCGGGAGATGTCCACCAACCCCTGCGTATGTGAGAGTTCCGGAGATCGTTTCAAAGTACAGTTCAAATACAGTGCCCGCAAATCCGAAAAATCCCACCGAACTTCCTCGCATATATCGCCCTGTTTTTCGTTCGCCATACGTTCGCTCCTGTGTACGACTACACTGTCCCGTCGATAGAAAGGGGTTACATTTCGTGGTGTGTTGTTGTCGATCCGGTTTCAATTCCTGAACATCCGGCTTGTAATCATCAGGGTTGTAAAATGAAACCCTCGTCCTGGTTTCTTTTCAACGGCTTATTGCCACCAAATGCAAAAACCTCCTCAGCAGGAGGAGTTTTGATATTGAACAACGCGCCCTTACCGAGTGTTCAGACGGGTAATTTTATTGCGGATGTCGCCCTTGTCTTTTACAGAATAGCCAATACTGTTATCTTCTGCCGGTTTTCACCCCTACCCATAACATGGAAATACGAGGCTGCGGGGAAAGATCTTTTCCTGCTGGCCAGCCCCGCGCCGATTCCGCTACACTCGGTGCAGCAACCGGCTTTGATACGGGTCTTTGGAATGATATTGGTCGCGCGGACCACCAGGGAACAAACGTCGCCATGAATGTACGGACTTCTCGCAACCACGCGGTTGGTGTTGTTCTCTGTGGAGATATCGGCGGCACCCATACGCGGCTGGCATTGCTGGAATGGCAAGGAGATCAACCGAAAATCCGGCAGGAACAAAGCTTCCCCAGCAGCGCCTACCATGGCCTGGAAGCGATCCTTCCGGAATTTTTACCCTCCAACGAACCGGCACCATCCGCGGCTGCCTTTGGGATTGCGGGACCGGTGCAAGGATGCCGCTGCCGTGTCACCAATCTTCCGTGGGTGGTGGATGCCGACCAACTGCAACAACGGTTCGGCTTTCCGGTTCGGCTGCTGAACGATCTGGAGGCGGCCGCCTGGGGCTTGCCGGCACTATCCGCGGACCAGTTATCGACCCTGCAACCGGGCAGCGCCAACCCCATCGGGAACCGCGCCCTGATCGCCGCCGGCACCGGGCTGGGAGAGGCGGGTCTGGTCTGGAACGGGGACCACCACCTTCCCTTTGCCACCGAGGGGGGGCATTGCGATTTCGCCCCTGCCGACGAGTTACAGGTCGCATTCCAGCGTTATCTCCAGAAATGCTTCGGCCACGCCACCTGGGAAGATGCCGTCTCCGGCCCCGGCCTCAGCAATCTCTTCCACTTCCTGCTGGAGCACCACGATACTCCGCCGCCGCCGTGGTTTTCGAACGCATTGCAGGAAGGCGATCCGGCGGCCGCCATCTCGCGCGCGGCCGCGACCGGCGCCGATCCGCTCGCCCGCACGGCATTAGAACTGTTCGTGCGCTTCCTGGCGGCGGAGGCGGGCAATCTGGCGCTGAAGCACATGGCTACCGGCGGCGTGTTTCTGGCGGGCGGGATCGCGCCGAGGATTCTTTCCTGGCTGCAACGACCGGCCTTTCTTGAAACATTTTGCAACAAAGGAATGATGCGCGATCTGTTAAAATCCGTACCGGTTCAGGTGATTCTCGATGACCGCGTCGCCCTCTACGGTGCCGCGCTGTTTCTTCGAGACAGGAGTCAAAGATCGGCACCTTGATCATTTTCAATGCCCATTCACGCGCCCTGAGCTTCAATATCGAACATTCACCATACGGGCTTTCCAACATTTACGCGGGATAAAAAAAATGATTCGCAATAGCACAACCGAATATGGGACCTTTTCCAAGGTCATGCACTGGCTGACGGCGGCCATCATCATCGGTCTGATCGCGGTCGGCATCTACATGGCGGACCTTCCCAGAGAAACCGATGAACAGAAGCAGTTTCTGTTTCAGATTTACGGTTTGCACAAATCCTTCGGGGTGATCGCCCTGCTGCTGATCGTCGTGCGTCTGGTGTGGCTGAAGATCAGCCCCAACCCGGCTTTGCCCGCGGTCTTTGAGGGCAAGGAGCGCCTGCTGATCGAAGGCCTGAAAAAACTGCTCTATCTGTTGATGATCCTGCTACCGCTGAGCGGCTATTTGATGTCGAACGCCGGAGGACATCCGATCAAGTTTTTCGGCCTGTTCGAACTACCCGCCCTCATCGGCAAAAGCAAGGCGTTCGGCGGTTTCGTCCATGAGATGCATGAAATCGGCGGCTGGGTCATACTGTTCGTGGTACTGGCACATGTGGCCGGCGCGGTGAAACACCGGCTGATGGAAAAAGGCAGCGAGCGGGATATTCTTCAGCGCATGCTGTAAACCGCGGGCACAACAACAAAAAAGCGGCCCCCGCAAAGGGCCGCTTTTGTTTTCTCAAGACGAAATCTCCGACCGAGCCGTAATGTCTATCCTTGCTTCCGCAAGAGATACGATTTCAGCTATTAAACTGCATTACCAGATGCTGAAGCTCTCTTGCCATATCGGCCAATTCAGAGCCGGCGGTCGCCACCTTGCGCGCGGTTTGGGTGGAACTTTCCGAGAGCTCATTGATGGAAACCACATTGTGATTCATCTCCTCAGCAACCGTATTCTGCTCCTCGGCGGCGGTGGCGATCTGAATATTCATCTTGTGAATGGTGGCCACCGCCTGGCTGATCGAATCGAGGGCGTGCCCGGTTTCATCCGCCTGGTCGACGGCTTCGCTCGCTTGATCGCGCCCACGCGCCATCACCCCCACCGCATCCCGGATACCGGTCTGCAGATGATCGATCATGTCGCGGATCTCGGTGGTTGAATCCTGCGTACGCTGGGCCAAAGTTCTTACCTCATCCGCCACCACGGCAAAACCTCGCCCCTGCTCCCCGGCACGGGCCGCTTCGATCGCGGCATTCAATGCCAACAGATTGGTCTGCTCCGCGATCCCGCTGATGACATCCATGATGACACTGATTTTTTCACTGTCTTCTTTCAGCTGATCCACCACCTGAGCGGTACGCTCCACTTCCTTGGCCAGGTTATGAATAGCCTCCCGCGTCTTGATCACCAACGCCTTGCCGGCCTGGGTTTCTTCGTCCGATACCTGGGCGGCACTGGCGGCTTCGCCGGTATTATGGGCCACTTCGCGGACATTGGCCGCCATCTCGGTCATCGCCGTGGCCACCTGCGCTGTTTCGTCCTGTTGCCGTTCCATACTTTGCAGCGCCTCGTTGCCGTTCGCCGAGAGCTGTTCGGCGGAGTCCGACAACATCTTTGCCGCCTCCGTAAAATGGCCGAAAACCGTGCTCAGGCGCGCCTGTAGAAGTTTCACTGCCTGCAGTACCTGGCCGGTATCGTCATTGTGCGGCACTTCGATGCGCTGGCGAAGTTTCCCACTGGCGAGACCGTGCAACAGATGTCTGATACGGCCAAGCGGGGCCACCATGGTCCGCATCACCAAAACCCAGATAATCAGTATCGCCGACAACGCGGCCGCACCGAGCGCAACAATAACCGTGCTGTTGGGAGCAATCAAAGCATCGGCGCCAAGCGCGACCACCAGCAAGGCCAGGAATGCCATCGCCAGAGACAGTCTTAACTTGAGGCCGATATCGTAAACACTATGGCGTTTCGGCAGTTTGGAAATCTCTTTATTGCGGAATTTCCTGTACAGCGCCTCGGCGCCTTCCACCTCAACGCGACTCGGCCGGGTACGGACCGACTGATAGCCGACCAGGTTGTCACCGTCATAGACCGGTGTCACATAGGCATCCACCCAATAATGGTCGCCATCCTTGCAGCGATTTTTGACAATGCCGCGCCAGGTACGCCCGCTCTTGATGGTGTCCCATAGATCCTGGAATGCCTCGGGTGGCATATCGGGGTGTCGCACGATGTTGTGGTTTTTGCCCAGCAGTTCTTCATTCGAGAAACCGCTGATCCGGACGAAATCGTGATTGGCGTAGGTGATGATACCCTTGAGGTCGGTGGTCGAAATTATGACCGTCTCTTCCCCGTACGTTCTCTCCCGGCCGGTAACCGGCATATTGGTCTTCATTGCTCTACTCCCGTTTGGTGACTGCCACCCGTCTCCCGAAACCACCAAATACCGAGGTGCTTCGCTACCGTCGATTCCGCGCATCCCACCCGGGCGGATAGACTCATTCGCCCCTGCGACGGCAACCTTGCATCCCGCTTTCTGTTAGCGGTCATATACGCAATTTCTTGAATCGGGGGAGAAATCGAAGCGCGCCGACCACGGCTCAGCCGCCACCGGAGATACCCTGATATCCCTGTGGACAAGATGGGTTGTTGAAAACCCGGGGATGAAGCCTCGTTTAAACGGCGGGTTGAGGGAACCGGCCCCGCCCGACGGGAAGCGGGGCGCGCCTCCCAAAGAATGGACCCCGGGAGCTCAGTGCATTCGTACCGCGCTAATCCAGGCGGCCATCTCTTCCCGGTCTTCGAACACCTTCATGCAGGCATCCACCACAGACGCATCGTACTGTTTGTCACGACCGCGGCGGATCTCTTCCAATGCGTTCTCCAACCCCAAGGCGGCACGATAGGGACGGTGCGAAGCCATCGCCTCGACCACGTCGGCGACAATCAGAATACGCGCGGCGAGCAGGATCTCCCCGTTTTTCAAGCCCTGCGGATAACCGCTGCCGTCCAGTCTCTCGTGGTGCTGGAGTACGATTTCCGCCAACGGCCAGGGAAAATCGATACCACGGATGATCTCATAACCGCTCCGCGGGTGGGTCTTGATGATGCTGTATAGTTCAGGCTCTAACTTCCCGGGCCGGCTCAGGATCTCCGCCGGGATGGAGATCTTCCCGATATCGTGAATCAACGCCCCCAGCCTGAGTCCCTCCAGCTCTTTCTCTGCAAGGCCCAGTTCTCGTCCGACCCGTACCGCCAAATCCGCCACCCGTTCCTGGTGACCGGCGGTATAGGGATCGCGCTTTTCGATGGTCAAGGCGATCGCGCGGATGGTTTGTAGCAGTGAGCGCTGCAACTGTTCCGCAAAGTGCGTTCGCTCCTCCTCCGCGAGCTTACGTTCCGAGATATCGATCACCATCGAGCGGCACTCTATTAATTTGCCTTTTTCATCCATTACCGGTTCAACTGTAAGGCTGACCCATACCGGTCGGCCGGAGGCATGCCGCATCTTTAACTCCTCATCCCGCACCCCTTCGCCCTTGTGCAAATTGCTACGGATCTGCTGCACCTTATTCAGACCGTCTTCCCCTTCGGCATAGAGGCTGAAAATATCAATTCCGGCCAATTCGTCCCTTGAATAACCGAGAAGATCGCCTAATGCCTGGTTGAATTGCACCACTCGATTGTTCGATGCGGAAATAGAGAAATACGCATTGGGCGCACTTTCGTACAACTCTTCGTATCTCTCCTCAGTCTGCTGCAGCGCCATCTCAGCCTGCTTGCGCTTGGTACGATTACGTAACGTATGAATACCAAACGAAAGATCGCCCGCCATCTCTTGCAGCAGGCTGATTTCCGCCTCGTCGAATATATCGATCTCACCCGAAAAAATACCGATAACTCCGAATACCTCGCCCTGCACAACCAGCGGCAGCACAATCGCCGCCGTATAACCCGCCGCATGCGCCGCCTTGCACCAAGGAATAAAGCGCTGCCCATCCTGAACGGAAAGATCCCGCAGAACCACCGCTTCGGCATGCCGTAAAGCAAAATTCGCGGGGCTGTCGTTTTCATCCTCCACCCCGAAATTCGCCAGAAAATCCCCTTGCTGTCCGGCATGCGCGACCGACCGGACATTTTGCCCATTGGCATAACCGACCCAGACAAAACGATAACCGCCCTGATCAATCAGGATTCGGCAGATATCATCCATCAATGCCTGTTCCTGTTCTGCATGCACCAGGGTCGTATTACAGCGACTCAGGGTTCGCAGCGCCCGATTAAGCCGCCGCATCTCCCGTTCGGCACGGCGCTGCGCGGTGACATCTTCCAGGACATGAATGGCGTGTTGGACCGTATTATCCGCTCGCTTGATACCGAATGAACGCGAAACAAAGACCTCGCCGCTTTCCAATTGCAACTCGTTCCCTTCGCTATGAAATGGCTCCGGAAAATGCACACAGCTCGGTAGCGGTCCGTCCATGCGCGGAAAAAATCGGAAGTATGGCTGCCCCTGCATCTCCTCCACGCCGCGACCGGCACGCTCACAGTAGGCCGGGTTGGCCTGAACGATGTTCATATCCGCATCGTGAATGAAGATCGGATCGCTGATGGCGTCAAAGGCGTCGTTCCAGTCACGACTGATGCGCTCCAATCTACGATGACTTTCTTCCAGTTGCGCGGTGCGCTCACGCACCTTTTGCGCCAGGTGATCCCTCGCCTGTATCAGCTCCCCTTCTGTCTGGCGCAGGAGCAGGTTGAGACGGGTGACATATGCGGTTATCAGAGCCGACACCAGCAACACCAGGGATGCCAGCAGCAGCCAGTACCAATAGTTTCGCACCAAATCGATAAAGGTGATACGCCCCAGATTGGCATATGGACCAATCCGCAAATCGCGCATCAAATCATGCACCGACTGGTAGTTCCCCGGCACGGTCCAGCCGGCAGTCAAACCGCTCGTGGCGACATCACTGTCCGGCGGCATGCGCAACAGGGCGGTGGCAACCTCGTGGCCGAGTTCTTCAGACGTATGTTTGAGCTTTGCGAAGGGCCACTCAGGATAGAGCCGGGTGCTGCAAAGATAACCGAACCCTTGAGGTCGTTGCTGGTTAATCACTTTAAGCTGCGACAGGTCGATCTTTCCTTCTTCCTGCATCCGCTCCAGCGTATCGGTGCGCACGGTACCCGCATCAACCTTACCGTTAAGGACCGCATAGACCACCGCATCATGGGTACCCAAAAACACCAGGTCGGTATCTTCGCTCGGCGTAACACCCATTTGCTGCATCTCGCGCCAGGCCATCATATAGCCGCCGAAGGAGTTCTCCTTCACCGCGGCAAAGCGCTTGCCTTCCAGGTCTTGTATTCCGTTGATGGCCGTGTTCCCGGCGCGGGTAAAAATCACCCCGCCAAAGACCGTATAGCCACGGCTGCCGTTTCGATTCCGCATGGTAGCGATGCGGCCCGCTCCATATCGGCTCTCCAATTCAACGTAAATGGCCGGATTGGCGAGAATGAAATCCACCCCGTCGGCGGAGACCACTTTGTTGATCTCGTCGAAATCGAGCGGTTTCAGAACGAAATGGTAGGCGGGAATTTCACGACTGAGATAGTCGGCGGTCGGTTGCCAGCGCGCCAGGGTCTGCTCCTCGCCTCGCTTGGCCAATACGCCGATGCGTACACTCTCCGTCTCTTGCGCATTGCAAACGGCGAACAGAAAAGTGAGTACTAAGGCAATCAGGACTGACGGGCGCGTTCGAAACATTGGAGAGACCCAAAACAATTTACCCATGATACCAAATCGTAGCAGGCTCTCAGGCAAAAACCCACAAAAGCGCATGGTAAATCATGTCGTTACCGCCCGCTCAAACCGCAGTTTATCGGGAGCCGCGGCACCCAGGCGATCACCCGCAGGGAAGCAGTCAACATCAACCATCCGCGCCCACGCGACCCGGCCTCCTTGACAACGCCTTACATGGCGGCATATGCGGCAACCGACATAGAGATAGTAGTTACAAAACCGCCCACCGCCACTCGAAGCGGATTTTATGGCATCTTAAGCCCTGTCCGACGAACTTTCCCGCGACGAGCCGGCATGAATCAAACCATAAGACTACGGAACATCCGCACCGCCCTGCACTCGCTGGCCGATCCGGTTCAGGCGGCAAATCTGCAGCGCTTCTTCAAGACCGGACCGGGGGAATACGGCGAGGGCGACCGTTTCATCGGCCTGCGGGTACCGCAGATCCGCTCCTTGGTTAAACAACTGGGCGTCGTCCCATTAGACATCATCAAGTCACTGCTCAAGTCCCCTATCCACGAGGAGCGGATGCTGGCGCTGCTGCTGATGATAAAACGCTACCAAAACGCCGATATGGCCGGGCGCGCGGCACTCTATCGCCTCTATCTGGACTCCACGGCCTATATCAATAACTGGGACCTGGTGGACCTCACCGCCAGCCGCATCGTGGGGGCGTGGCTCCACCCGCGCTCCCGCCGCCCGCTGTATACCCTGGCGAAATCCGATTCACTTTGGGAACGGCGCATCGCCGTCATCGCGACCTTTCACTTCATCGCGCAGGGCGAGTTCGAGGACTCGTTGAAGATCGCGAAACGGTTGCTACGGGATCCGCACGATCTGATTCACAAGGCGGTAGGCTGGATGCTGCGCGAGGTGGGCAAACGGGACCGGAAAACGGAAGAGGCGTTTCTGAAACAGCACTACCGGACCATGCCCCGCACCATGCTGCGCTATGCCATCGAGCACTTTCCGGAAAAGCGGCGACAAGCCTACCTTCGGGGCAAAATCACCTAACCCCGCCCCGAAAACGGAAATCCATCCTATCGACGCAGAACAAGATACGGTCCTATACTTTAAAACCAGCGAGGAAAGTGGAGAGAACGTTGCAGGAAATACCGCACCGCAATGATCCCGGGCAAAGCGACGCCGAGCGCGTCCGAATGTCGCAGCACCTCGTTTACTTCGCTGCCGAGCGCACCCTGATGGCGTGGATTCGCGCCGCTCTCGGCCTGATGGCCCTGGGTTTCGTGATCGACCGTTTCGGCCTGGTGGTACGCGCCATGGCCGCGCAGTCGGGAGACATCTTCCACTCCTCGACCTTCTCGTTTCTGGCCGGGGCCGGCTTAGTGATCGTGGGCGCTCTCCTGGCCGTGGTGGCGGCGGTGCGTTACACCCACTTCGCCCTGCGCTATCGCCAGTCCGGAGATACCGAACCGGGATACGGACTGATGCCCGCGATCCTTTTCACCATCGTGGTATCGCTCGCGGGTGTGTTGATCGCGGGCTACCTGATGACGGTCGCACACTAAAAACGGGGCTTGGCGCCGCATCGTACCGCCTGAGGTCTTCTCAGACGTCGTTCTTGTACTTTTCGTCTTCCTCCGCCTGCCGCCGTGCGATCTCGGCCTCGCGGCGCATATCCCACACCTCCTGGCGCTCGGTCACCCGCTTCTCCCAAGCCCCTTCCTTTTCCGCGATGGTGCGCTCGCCGAAGAAGACCTGCTTCATGAACCGCACCCCGAACTGCATCAGCGCGACGTCTTCCTTCTTCAGCACCTCGTAAGTGCCGTCGTCAACCGCGTAGGTGGAACGGAACTGATCGCTCAGTACGAAACGCCGGAAGCGATCCATGTCGTAGGAGGCCATGAAGAACAGCTGCAGAGTGCTCTCCGGCGGCTGACCCACGGTGGGGCCGGCCGATTTCTTCTTCAGCATGATCTGCAGCCACTCCCGGTTGTAGCCGTCATAATCGACGATCCCCAGGTCCTTGCGGTATTCGGAAATGGTCCGCACCTTCGCCTCTTCGTGACCCTTGCAGTGTTCCTCCTTGACCAGGAAGAAATAGGTCTCGTCCTGTTTGGCATCCACCGTCTTCATCGCCATATGCCCCAGCGGATAATAGCGGCAGGCGGTAGGACGATCGCTATAGACGCTGCAACCCTCTTCCGTCACGAACAGGCAGGCCCCTTCATCGTCGGTGCGCATCTTGAGACCCGGCAAGCCGTGCTGATCCATGGCATAGGGGGAAGTGTGCTGCTTCAGAAAATCCGCCGTCGAAAGTTGCAGGCGATCCTTCAGACGAATCACGTCATACGGCGTCAACGTGATGTCGGCCCGCTTGCAACAGGCGTTGTAACAGGAGACCCCGGGATGACAATCGAACTGAAGGTTCGAACCAAGCTCCAACTTCTGGGGAACCATGTCGCTCTCAAAGGGAAGGTCGAATTTTTCGTTCATAAGATACCGCTCACAATTTCAAAACCACTCATGGACTGAATGGTAATCCGCAAATGGACGCCAATTAACGTGGAATTTCCAAGTATTTGCCGATTTGGCTCTTTCGGCAGCGCCAACAGGCGTTCATTTACAGACCGACCTGAAAGAAGAAAAGGTCCGGGCGCCTTACGGCACCCGGACCTCATTTTACCACTTACACCTTGCGGTGCAGACCGGGGCGATTAATGACCGCCGGCCTTGAACAGCTTGGTCTTGTCGACCAGATCCACATGGGCCCGCTTGAAGCAGGTCCAGGTATGGGTCTTCTTGTCATAGATGGAGTTCACAAAGCACTTCCAGTTCTCTTCGTCCACGAAGTTCTTGTCCATGCGATAGTAGAAGCCCGGGTAGCGGGACTCCTCACGGAACTGGATGTGTTTCATGTGGGCTTCCGCGGTGAGGATGCGGTGGTAGTTCTCCCAGGCCCGCAGCAGCTCGTGCAGGTCCTTGGCGCGCATCTTCAGGGCGTCTTCCTTCAACATTTCCAACTTCTTCTCGGCTTCCGCCAGCATGTGCTCGTTGGTGGTGTAGTAGGTGGCCACACCGGCAACGTACTCGTCCATGATCTTCTGCAGGCGGAACTGCAGCATCCGCGGGGTGACGTAGTTGGGGTTCACGTCGATCGCGGTGGAGTAGTCCTTGTGCTCCAGGAAGTTACGCACCGGACGATAGATCTCTTCCATCAGGGTATCCACGTCGGTATCCAGCTCCGGCGTCCAGTCCTTGTTGTCCATCACGAACTGCACCATTGCCTTGGCCGCAATACGACCTTCAGCATGGGAGCCGGAGGAGAACTTGTGACCGGAGGCGCCGACGCCGTCAGCGGCGGTGAACAGCCCTTTGACGGTGGTCATGCCGCGATAGCCCCAGTTCCAGCCCTTCGGCAGATGCTCGGGGATACCACCCTCGGTTTCGTCGGTGGGAGCACCGAGGTCTTCCGGACCGGAGACCCAGATACCGCAGCAGCCGGAATGGGAACCCAGCAGGTAGGGTTCGGTGGGCATCAGCTCGGAGTTCTTCTTCTCCGGCTCGATGTTCTCACCGGCCCAGATGCCGCACTGGCCGACACACATGTCGAGGAAGTCTTCCCAGGCTTCCGCTTCCAGATGCTTCACTTCGCGGGGAGAGAGGGTCTCGCGCAGGTTGGCGAGGGCGGTCACGGTGTCCATCCAGATGGGGCCGCGGCCTTCCTTCATCTCCTTCAGCATCAGGTGGTTACGCAGACAGGAGGCGGGAACGGCAGCCTGACCATACGGCGGATAGTCGTTCAGCATCTCCTTGTTGCGCTGCATGTAGATTTCGCCGAAGGCGTTGGTGGCCTGGGATTTGAACAGCAGGAACCAGGCGCCTACCGGGCCGTAACCGTCCTTGAAGCGGGCGGGTACGAAACGGTTTTCCATCATGGTCAACTCGGCACCGGCCTCGGCCGCCATGGCGTAGGTGGAACCGGCGTTCCAGACCGGGTACCAGGCACGGCCCTGACCTTCGCCCACGGAACGGGGACGGAAGATGTTGACGCAGCCGCCGGCTACCAGCAGACAGGCCTTGAACTTGTAGACGAACAGCTTGTGATCGCGGACGGAGAAACCGACGGCACCGGCGACGCGGTTCGGGTCGTTCTTGTCGTTGACCAGCTTGACGATGAAGATACGCTCCTGGATGTTATCCATCCCCAGCGCCTTCTTGGCGGCCTCGGCGACGATCCACTTGTAGGATTCACCGTTGATCATGATCTGCCACTTACCGGAACGCACCGGCTTGCCACCGTCCTTCAGGGAGGTCATGCCCTGGGCGCCGTCGTGACGCTCGCCGCTCTCGTCGGTCTTCCAGATCGGCAGGCCCCACTCTTCGAACAGGTGCACGGACTCGTCCACATGGCGACCCAGGTCGTAAGCCAGGTCGTCACGGGTGATGCCCATCAGGTCGTTGGAGACCATGCGGGCATAGTCCGCCGGATCCTGCTCGGGACCGATGTAGGTGTTGATGGCGGACAAACCCTGGGCCACGGCACCGGAACGGTCCATGGCGGCCTTGTCGACCAATTTAACCTTGATGTCGCCGCCGGCGGCTTCGACCCAAGGACCGATTTCGTACGCAGCGCCGCAGGCGCCCATACCGCCGCCGATGATGAGGATATCAACCTCTTCCTGGACGACTTCAGGATTTCCAAATTCTCCAGCCATTCTCATTTACCTCGTTAAAATTTGGTATCGAAAAAAGGATTCCAGTCTGGAAATCCCGATTACTTGCGGATCAGTTCGCTCGGATCACCGGTGCGGTAACCGTTGCACTGTACGAAGTACCCGGGCTCCTTGATCTTGCTGATATCAGCAGCCGGCTTGCCGGCGTACGGATCGATGGAACCTTCCGGAGTGGTACGAATGGGGAACTTGAAACGCTTCATGGTGCCGTTGCGGAACTTGATGGTCCACATAATGGAATCGGTACCGCGCAGGGGCTGTACAGAACCACCCAGCGGCACGATGTCGGCGTAAGGACGCGCCTCAATGGCCTGTTGCGGGCAGATCTTGATGCAGGAGTAGCATTCCCAGCACTGCTCAGGCTCCTGATTGAAGGCGCGCATCTCATGGCCGGTCTCGGAACCGTCCTTATCCAGCTTCATGAGGTTATGCGGGCAGATGTACATGCAAGCGGTCTTGTCCTGACCCTTGCAGCCATCACACTTTTCGGTACGCACAAAACTTGGCATGGTGCTTATCTCCTAGGTTCACTGCAGTGATTACACGCCGCCCAACGGCGGCTAACTCTCGAGTCGTTGACCGGAAGTCCCGGCCGCTAGATCTCAAATTCGGTCACTTCCCTGACTGGCCGGCCGATCCGCGGGATCACCGGCGACGATTCTTCTCGCGCCTAAGGGGCGCCTCTCGGCGCTACCAGGGTTGGGACATACCACACCGCCCCCGGTTGCAGGGCTGTCCACCATAAAGAGTTGGAATAAAAAGTGCCAAACAGTTTTTTGGCAACGTCCATAAATTTGCCTTATTGGGTGTTTTTTTGTCCTTTTCCGGCTGCCGGCGCTATTCTTGTCAGCCCCTGACCCCGTGAAAACACGAACAATGACCCGACCCGATGCACTGTTATGGATCTCGCCCCACTGTGGATTTTGCCACGGGGTGCGCAAGGCGCTGGAAACCCTGGTCGCGGAGGGGGTAGTCGGGGATCTGGAGGTGGTGGATATTACCGCCCAGCCGGAGCGGGCGGCCGCGGCCGGCATTCGTTCCGCGCCCTGGACCCGGCTCGGTTTGTTCGAATTGGAGGGGGAGCGAACCCTGGGAGAGCTCCGCACCTGGGCCGAGCGGGCGTCCGCCCATACCGGGTTCGGACCTTACTACCGCGATCTGCTGGAACATCGCCGTCTGCCGCAGGTGGTGGCGACCCTCCGACAACACCCGGACACCTTCGGCGCACTGCTGAAGCTGCTGGAAGACGCCGAGACCCCGCTGCCGGTGCGTATCGGGGTGAGTGCGGTCCTGGAGGAGTTGGAGGGAAGCGAGCTGCTGAAATCCGGGCTATCGGAATTGGTTCGTCTCTGCCGGTCCGAGAACGCCGCGCTGCGGGCGGACGCCTGCCACTATCTGGGACTCACCCACAGCCCGGAGGCGCTACCGACCGTGGAACTCCTGGCGAACGATACCGATATACATGTCCGGGAGATCGCGCAAGAGAGCCGGACGATACTACTGCACAAGGGATGATCCGGCCCGTGCGGGCCGGACCCCGCAGGCCGCCGAACTCCTATTCGGATGCGGCAGCCGGCGGGGTCCTTCCAGCGGGTCACCCGCGGCGACCGTAACCGAAATCGGACTGATACCCGCGCTCGGTTCCGCCGCCCCACGGGGTATGATTCTGCTCCCGATTTTGGACTCTCCAGCGATTGCGCTGCTGGTTGTTATGCGCCAGCTGGTAGATATGGCGACTGGCCCGTTCCCGGCGCTGTTCCAGAATCCGGCGCTCCCGCTGATTCAGACGCCCGTCACGCAGAAAGGTACGCTGCAGTTGGCGGATTTGCGCCTGCTCGTTTCGGAGGATGCGCACCTCGGCCACCGTCAGCTGCCCGCTGCGCAATCCGGCTTCGATTCGCTGCTCCTGGTTCCAGTTCGGACCAAACCCGGGTCCCGCCATCGCCGGCAGTACCACGCCCATTCCAAGCAGACCGATCAACAATGTTTTGGTTACGATTTTCATATTGGTGCTCCTGTTTCGTTGGTTACTTTTTCAGACTCGGGTTCAGTCTAGGGGGAGCACCATGAACCGCGCCTGAACGGCAACGGCCGAAAACCACGAAAGGGGGAAAGGCTTAACCGCCGAGCCAGGAGAACCAGAGGGGCAGTGACAGCAGACTCAACAGGGTGGAGAGAAACACCGCGGCGGCATACAAACCGGAATCGAGTCGGTAGCGGTCACACAGCACGATCCCCAGGACCATGGTGGGCATCGCCGCCTCCAGCACGATCCCTGTCTGCAGCTGCGGTGTAACGTGGAACCAAGCGACCAGCAGCAGGGCCGCCGCCGGTTGCAGCAACAACTGGATCAAGAGTATCGGGACCAGCAGCGAGAGCTGGCGCAGGCGCAGGGTGTCCCACCGCAACCCCATCCCGAGGGCCAGCAGCATCAACGGCGGCACGGTGGCCGCCAACCGCTCCAACGCCCCCGCAAGCCACGGGTGCAGGGGAACTCCGGCAAGATTCAGGGACACCCCGAGCAACGCCGCCCAGAGCGGCGGCACCTTGAGCAGCGCCCGTAGCGGACTCTCGTTGACTGTCGCTTCACCGTGGCTCCGGGCCAGCAGGATCCCGACGGTCAGCAACAGCGGGGTACAGGCAAACAGATCGTATTGCACGGCCACGGCGCGCGCCCACGGCCCCAGCGTCTGTTCCAGCACCGGCAGTCCGAGGTAGGTCGCGTTGGGCCAGCCCGCCGCCAGCAACAGTGCACCCAGTGTGGTTCTGGGCAAGCGCGGCACCAGCAGGTAAAAGGTTCTGCCGAGCGCCACCCCCAACAACACCACGATGGCCGCCACCCCGGCGATCTGCAGGGAATCCAACCCCAGCGGCGCCTGCCACAGTACCAGCAGCACCAGAGCGGGCAGCAGCAGCACAAACACCAGTCCGGAGATCGCCTGGCGCAGAGTGTCGGCATCCAGCCCCAGAGGCCGGAACAGCCGCCAGCAGACGCCGAAGCCCATCAGCAGGGCCATCTGCCCCAGGACCGTCAACATTCAGAAAATACCGCGTCGGTTCACGATGGCTCGAGACCGACTCGAAACCAGCAGTCGATTCACAGAAAGGTAACCCCGACCTGGAACAGCTTCTCCACGTCCGGGATACGGCGCTTATCCACCAGAAACAGGATCACATGGTCGCCCGATTCGATCAGGGTATCGTGATGGGCGATCAGCACCTCCTCGCCACGAACGATGGCGCCGATGGTGGCGCCGCGCGGCAGGTCGATCTCCTCGATCATGCGCCCCACCACCTTGGAGGAACTCGGATCGCCGTGCGCCACCGCCTCGATCGCCTCGGCGGCACCGCGCCGCAGCGAGTGGACCATCACCACATCCCCGCGCCGCACATGGGTCAACAGGCTGCCGATGGTGGCCTGCTGCGG
>JBNKCL010000072.1:0-1912 GCA_050287725.1 Sedimenticolaceae bacterium | reverse complement strand
CTCGTTGTCGGCGCCGCGCAGCACATCGATCACATGGCGGATGCCGAAGGCCTGGCCCACCCGGTAGACGCAGGAGAGTGCTTTGCGGGCGTCCTCGGTGGCGTCGAAGGTCTCGGGCGGATCGAGGCAGAGGTCACAGTTGCCGCAACCGCCCTCGATCTGTTCGCCGAAGTAGTTCAACAGCACCTGGCGGCGGCAGGTGACACTCTCGGCCAGGGCGATCATGGTGTTCAGTTTGTGCAGTTCGATCCGCACCCGCTCGGGATTGTCGCCACCTTCCACCAGTTGGCGTACCAGCACCATATCCTGGGTGCCGAACAGCAGCAGTGCCTCGGCGGGCAAACCGTCACGGCCGGCGCGGCCGGTCTCCTGGTAATAGCTCTCGATATTCTTCGGCAGGTCGTAATGGACGACGAAGCGCACGTTGGGCTTGTCGATGCCCATGCCGAAAGCGACGGTGGCGACCACAATGTCGATCTCGTCGCGCAGAAACTGCTCCTGCACCCAGTGGCGCTGTTCGGCCGACAGCCCGGCGTGGTAGGCGGCGGCGCGGACCCCCTTTTCGTAGAGCTGGGCGGTGAGCCGCTCCACCCGTTTGCGGCTGAGGGCGTAGATAATCCCGGCCTCGCCGCGGTGACCTTCAAGAAAGCGGGTCAACTGGTTGAACGGGTTGTGCTTCTCCAGCACCGCATAGCGGATGTTGGGGCGGTCGAA
This sequence comes from Sedimenticolaceae bacterium, assembly GCA_050287725.1. Classification (GTDB taxonomy): domain Bacteria; phylum Pseudomonadota; class Gammaproteobacteria; order Chromatiales; family Chromatiaceae; genus CBFDBF01. The sequence continues at coordinate 1,198 of JBNKCL010000072.1, read as the reverse complement.
GCCGGTGATATGGCAGGCGGCCTGCTCCAACTTCAGTACGCGCAGGATATCCCGGCGGGTCTGGGGGTCGGCGGTGGCGGTGAGGGCAATGCGCGGGATACCGGGAAACAGGGATTCCAGCTCTCCCAACTGGGCGTATTCCGGGCGGAAATCGTGTCCCCACTGGGAGACACAGTGTGCCTCGTCGATGGCGATCAGGGCGATATCGATCTCCCGCAGCCGCTCGTTGAAGTCTTCGCGCATCAGCCGCTCGGGAGCGACGTAGAGCAGCGTCAGCTCCTGGTTATGGAGTTGTGCCAATACCTGGCGGGCGGCTTCGGCAGACAGGGATGAGTTGTAGAAGGCAGCCGTGACCCCGTTGGCGCGCAACGCATCGACCTGGTCCTTCATCAGTGAAATCAGCGGTGAGATGACGATACCGACGCCGGGGCGCAAAAGGGCGGGCAACTGGTAGCAGAGCGACTTGCCGCCGCCGGTAGGCATCAGCACAAAGGCCGATTCGCCGCGGCAGAGCTGTTCGATGATCTCACGCTGATGGGGACGGAAGCGCGGGTAGCCAAAGATACGGCTGAGGGTTTCGTCGAGCCGGTCTGGCGTAAGAGAGGGATCGTTCATCGGGGCATTCTAAAGGGTGTGGTGGGTTGTCACAAATGCGGGCAACACCCTTTGCAGGAGCGGTTATCGCGCGGTATGCATTCCCACGCGGAGCGTGGGAATGAGAAATACGGGTGGACATTGCGATGTTGTAGGGACAGGCCCCTGTGTCTGCACGGATCGGTACCTGCACGAATGTCCGGGCGACGGCAGGGGGTTAGACCTTGTCCTCTCCGCGCGGATTGATTCCGGGCGCCACCGAGCGCAGGTGCAGATCGCGCTGTGGAAAGGGTATCTCGATACCGCCCTCGGCCAGCGCTTTGTTCAATCCCATGTGCAGGTCGTGGATCAGTGGCATGCGTTTGAGATTTTCACTGACAAAGACGCGTATGTCGAAGTCCAGGGAGCTGTCGCCGAATCCGGTGAAAAAGATGGTGGCCCGCGGTTCCTTCATTACATCGGGATGGTGCTCCACCACGTCGGTCATGATGCGCAGGGCCTGGTCGGTATCCGAACCGTAGGCGATCCCCACCTTGATGACGATGCGGGTGATCGGGTCCGACAGGGTCCAGTTGATCAGCGGATCGGTAATGAAGTTTTTGTT
>JBNKCL010000071.1:0-16943 GCA_050287725.1 Sedimenticolaceae bacterium | reverse complement strand
TAAGATCAACTGTTGATCCAGGAGTAGACCGCCTCGACCCGGTTGCCCGGCGGCTCAAAGGTCACCGAGTCGCACAGTTCCAATAACAACCGGATGCCGCGTCCCGAAGGCCGCAGCTCTTCCGGCATCTCCAGCAGATATGCGGTGAAATCGAAACCGGGACCGCTGTCCTCCAGGTTGATCACCACCTCGCCGCCGTTCTCCATCGGATGGGTCTGTACCGAGATGCGGATATGGCCTTCGGAGATTTCGGCCAGCCGTTTCTCCCGCTCCTCGAAATAGCGGGTAAAGCCGTCGGGGGAGGACTTGAGTCCGGAATCGAGCTGCAGCACGCCGTGATCCAACGCATTGACGTAGAGCTCGGTCAGGATGGTGAACAGGAGGCGCCGGTGGTTGTCGATCCCCTCCAGCTCCTGGACATGATTGATGATGAGCGGCACCGGGTCGGCATCCCGCAGCCGGCTGCCGCGCAGCGTCAGGGTGAACTCCATGGCATCGCAACGCTGGCTGCGGGACATCTTGGGACGCCCTGAATCGTCACCGAAGATCCGGGAGTCGAATTCCGGCAAGAGATGCGGTACGCAGGGGACCGCTACCAGGCTGATGTCGTCCAGTTGGGTGGCGTCCCGACAGAACTCCTGCAACGCGTGGCGGACGCCGCGCAGTACCGAACCGTCCTGCGGGGGTTGGGTGATCGCCGCTTCGAAGCGTTGCATGCCGAACTGTTCGTGGTTCGGATCGATCGCTTCGGTCACGCCGTCGCTTACCAGGATCACCCGGTCGCCGCGTTCGATCTTCACATGTTCCAACAACTCCGGAAATTGAATCTCGCGGCTGATCCCGAGCGGCAGGCTGGTCGCTTTGGAGCGATGCTTGATCCGGTGGGTGGCGCCGTCCAGTACCAGGATATCCGGCATACCGCAGTTGCAGATGGTGACGTGATCGAGTCTCTTATCCACCGAAATGAACTGGGCGGCGAAAAACATCCCGGTGGGCATCAGCGACAACAGTTTTTGGTTAATCCCGGCCAGGATCTGCGCCGGGGAGAACCCCTTGTTGGTCATGGCCCGGAACACCTCGGAGGTGGGCAGGGCACCCAGGGCCGCCGCCAGGCCGTGGCCGGTGAAATCCCCCAGCAGGATATTGATGTCGCGGGCCGGGGAGTAGGCGGTCAACAACACGTCGCCGCTGAATATCTCCGCCGGTTGCAGCAGGGTTTCGATCTTGTCGAGGGCGATGTTGTCCGCCACCACGGCGCCGGAAAACACCTTCTCCGCCACGATCTGATCCTGACGCAGACGGTTGTAGAGGGAACTGACCTGCTGATGCACTTCGTTGATACGCTGCATGGCGTAGATCTTCGCCGACAGCAGCGCCCGGTTGAACGGTTTGGTCAGAAAGTCGTCCCCACCCGCCGTGATGCATCGGACCAGCGACTCTTCATCGGATAGGTCGGTGAGGAAGAGGATGGGGACGAAGCGGTTGGGGGTGAGCGCCCGGATCTGTTGCACCGCCTGGTAGCCGTCCATCTCCGGCATGGCGACATCCATGAACACGATGTCCGGCTGTTCTTTCTGGAATAATTCCACCGCTTCCCGGCCGTTTCCGGCTTCCACCACCAGGTAGCCGTTCCCGCTCAGCAGCGACTTGAGGGTGTCCCGGTTTGCAGGCTCATCGTCGGCGATCAGTGCCTTGGTGTTTTTCCGTAAGATGGATGCGATGTCCGGCAACAAGGCGGGTGATAGCGGCGTCAACTCATACTCCTCAGGGCCGGTTGGGTCGGGACGGAAACCGCACGGCTGTTACGTTTCTCATTCACTCAAATTGGCGACCGCGGAGGCGGAAACTGAAGGAAGCGGGTTCATATCACCCGACCACCGCGGTCCGGCAATTCCGGCTTGACCTCGGGGGCATGAGCACTTAGAGTGCCTCTGCCCTCGGATATCCGTCACACGACGGATGAACAACGGGAAGCCGGTGCGCCGTACCATCAACTGCGGCAATTCCGGCACTGCCCCCGCAACGGTAGGCAAGGGTAAGCGGTCAGCAACAGGCCACTGTGCTTCGGCATGGGAAGGCGCTGATACGCAGGGAATGTTCCCCTCTTGCGAGTCCGGAGACCGATCCCAGGGTGTTGACCGTGGGTGTCGCGGAGGGCGTCGCTGGTGAGCATCACCGGATCTTGCCGATGTAACGGCCAAAGTCCGGCTCGCCTCTCTCTCTTTCTTCACCCCCCTTTGTTTCCTCTGACCGAGACGCGGGTGGGCGTCGATGAGAGATCGCATGAAAAAACAACAATTACTTTCGGCACTGCTGTGCCTTGCCAGCCAATCCCTGTTCGCAACCGATTCCAACCAGACCCCGGACTCCGACATCGTGATTTCGGCCTCCCGCATGGAGCAACCGCGGGAGCAGGTGGGTTCTTCGGTGGTGGTGCTCTATCCCGACGAATTGATGGATCGGGGCATGGTTTATGTCTCCGATGCGCTGCGGGAGGTTCCCTCGCTGGATCTCTCCAGTTACGGCCCGCGCGGCAGCCAGGTCCAGGTGCGGATTCGCGGCAGCGAGGCCAATCACGTTCTGGTTCTGGTCGACGGGGTGCGGGTGGGCCGCGCCGATAACGGGGAGTTCGATTTCGCCAACCTGGGGCTGGCGAGTCTGGAGAAGGTCGAAATCCTGTTGGGACCCCAGGGCACCCTCTACGGCAGCGACGCCGCGGCCGGGGTGATCAGCATCACCACCCGCAAGGGAGAGGATGGGTTTCACGGCCAGCTGCACGGGGTGCTCGGTTCGCAGGCAACCCACAACGGTTCCTTGCAGTTCCGGGGAGCCGCCGACGGATTCAACTATGCCGTGACCGCCGAATATGAAGAGACCGACGGCATCTCGGCGGGCAAGGAGAAGAACGCCGGCAACCCGTTGGAGGCGGACGGCTCCCGTGCCCGCTCGGCTACCGCCAAACTCGGCTATGACCACGCGGCGTTCCAGACCTGGATCGTCCTCAACCGCAGCGACTCCCGCTACGATTTCGACGACGACAGCTATACCACCGGCCGTGCCACCGACAATCCCTATAACCGCCAATGGACCGACCTGCGAACCGCCACCTGGGTGTTGGCGATACCGCTGCTGGACGGCCGCTGGAAGAACCAGTTTCAAGTCGCGAAGGTGGAGAACGACTACCGGACCTACGCCGATGACCTGGCCAATGCGCCGTGGGTGGGGCAGTCGGACTACCAGGCCAACACCGACCGCCGATCGCTGGAGTATCAGGGCAGTTTCCGCATCACCGACAATCACGTCCTGCAGTTCGGGGCCGAGCGGATCGATGAGGGGTTGACCACCGACTACCGCTCCTCGCTGTACGGGAACTCCTATTTCGACGACGATGTGAACGTGAAGGGGTGGTACGGCCAGTGGCTCGCCACCTTCGGCCCGCTGGATCTCACCCTGGGCGGCCGGGTGGACGACCACGAGGCGTTCGGGCGCCACGACACCTATCGCGCGACCGCCAACCTGCGGCTCAGCGACCGCTGGCGGCTGCGGGGCGTCTGGGGGACCGGCTTCAAGGCGCCCAGTCCGTTGGATCTCTACAACACCGCCCTGGGCGGCAACCCGAACCTCAAGCCGGAGGAGACCGAAAGCAAGGAGGTGGGCATCGAATATTCCGCGCCGGGTCTGCGGACCCAAGTAACCCTGTTCGACCACCACACCGACAACCTCATCCGCTGGGTACCCAACGCGGTCCCGCCCGTCTTCGGGATGCTGGAGAACGTGGATCAGGCCGACAGCCGCGGCGTCGAGGCTTCCTTGAACGCCGATTGGGATGCGGTGGAGTTCAACACCTCGGTCACCTGGCTGGACGCCTCGGAGACCAGCGGCGGTCAGACCGTGGATCGCATGCGGGTTCCGGAGTGGTCTGCTAACCTGATGGCCGCATACCATTTCACCGGCGGCCGCTTCTGGGCGGAGGCGCTCTATCGCGGCGACCGGCGGGACCGGAATTTCGCCACCGGGCTGGATGTCACCCTGGAGGCCTATTGGCTGTTCAATCTCGGTATCAGTTACGAAATCGCCCCCGACCTGACCCTTACCGGGCGCATCGAAAACCTGGCGGACAAGGAGTATGAGGAAGTATTCAGCTACGCTACTCGCGGTCGCACTGGTCTGGTTTCCCTCGATTGGCGTTTCTGAAGACGCCGGCGGGGTAGTGTCCCTGGATCTCTGCACCGACCGGATGCTGGCGCGCTATGCGCAGCCGGGTCAGGTGCGGGCGCTCTCCCCGCTGGCGCAGCAGTACGGCATCGGCGAGGGGGGGCGGCCGTGGGCCAGCCACGACGGTTCGCTGGAACAGATCCTGGAGCTGAAGCCGCGCCTGGTAGTATCGGGGGAGTACAACGCCCCGGCGCTGCGCCGGCGGCTGCAGGAACTGGGGGTGCGGGTGGAGGTGCTGCCGTTGCCGCGCAGTCTGGCGCAGATCGAGAACTACCAGCGGCGATTTCTCACCTTGCTGGGACTCGCAACCGAACCGGAACCCCTTCCGCCGCCGGATACCACCGCACCGGAGCGACGGCCGCGGCTGTTGTTGTTGGGGGCCAACGGCATCGGCACCGGCCGCGGCACCTTCGAGGATGACGTGCTGCAACGGGCGGGTTGGCGCAACTACCTGGGGGGGGAGGGCTATCTGCGGCTCGATCTGGAGCGGGTCGTCCAGGACCCGCCCGACGCCATCCTCTGGGCGGCACCGGAGGCGCACGCCCTGGCCAACCTGTTCGCGGAACATCCCGCCCTGAAACGGGCCGTACCCGAGGAGCGTTGGCTCCACACCGACTACTGGCTTTGGCAATGTCCCGGCCCCTGGACCCGGCAACTGATCGAGCAACTGCAACAATGGCGCGACCGCTACTCCCCGCACTGATCCTGCTGCTGCTCGGCGCCGTCTGGCTGTCGTTGAGCGTCGGCTCGGCGCCGGTGCCGGTGGCGGTCGGGTTGTGGGAGTGGTTGCAGCACAGCGGCAGCCAGGCCGCGGTGATCATCGGCGAGATCCGGCTGCCGCGCACCCTGCTGGCGGTGGTGGTGGGGGCGAGCCTGGGCCTGGCCGGGGCCGCCCTGCAGGGGCTGCTGCGCAATCCGCTGGCGGACCCGAGTCTGGTGGGGGCGAGCCAGGGGGCGGCGCTGGGGGCGGCCTCGGTGTTCTATTTCGGCTGGTTCGCCGGTATGGGGGCGCTGGCCACCGCCACGGCCGGTCTGCTGGGGGCGGCGGTGACGCTGCTCCTGATGCTGGGGCTGGCCGGTTCGGGCCGTCCCTCACTGGTGATTCTGGCGGGTCTGGCGGTCTCCACCATCGCCGGGGCCGCATTGGCGGTGGTGCTCAATTTCGCCCCCAACCCCTACGCCATGCAGGAGCTGGTGTTCTGGCTGCTGGGTTCGGTCGCCAACCGCGGGCTGGACGGCCTCGCCATCGTAACCCCGCCGTTGCTGGTGGGCGGGTTGCTGATCTGGTGGCAGCGGCGGCTGTTGGCCGGTCTCAGCCTGGGGGAGCGGGTGGCGGAGAGCATGGGACTGGCGGTGGCCCGCGGCAGTCGCCTGATCGTCCTGGGGGTGGCGCTGCTGGTGGGATCGGCGGTCTCGGTGGCCGGCAACATCGGCTTCGTGGGGCTGTTGGTGCCGCATCTGGTGCGCCCCCTGGTGAACCATCGCCCGGACCGGCTGCTGCTGCCATCGGCCCTGGGAGGCGCGCTGCTGGTGTGCGTCGCCGACATCGTGGTGCGGCTGCTGCCGCCGGGGCGGGAACTGAAGTTGGGGGTGTTGACCTCGTTGCTGGGTGCGCCGCTGTTCGTCTGGCTGGTGTGGCGGGAGCGTGCGCGATGGCTTTGATCGAAACCCGTGCGCTCTCGGTGGACCGGCGGGTGCGGGGTGTCACCCTGAGCCTGGAGGGGGGCGAACTCCTCGGCCTGATCGGTGCCAACGGCGCCGGCAAATCGACCCTGCTGAACGCCCTGGGCGGCACCGAGCGCAGCACCGGCGAACTTTGGATCGAGGGCCGGCCGGCCCACACGATCTCTCCCGAAGAGCGGGCGCGCCGTGTCGGGTTGCAACCGCAGGCGGTGGCCAGCGCCTGGTCGCTGCCGGTGGCGGAGGTGGTGGCGCTGGGGCGCATGCCCTGGGGCGACGAGGACCCGGAGATCATCCGCCGGGCCATGGCGCAGGCGGAGGTGGGATCCCTGGCGCGCCGCCGGGTGAACGAACTCTCCGGGGGGGAACGGGCACGGGTGTGGTTGGCCCGGGTGCTGGCGGGCCGGCCCAAGGTGCTGCTGGCGGACGAACCCATTGCCAGTCTCGATCTGCACTACCAGTTGGCGGTGATGGAGATCTTGAAAAATTATGCGCGGGCCGGGAACGGCGTGATCCTTGCGATTCACGATCTCAGCCTGGCCGCCCGTTATTGCGATCGCATCTGTCTGTTGCACGGCGGCGAGGTGAGTGCGTTGGGTTCGCCCCAGCAGGTACTCACCGCGCCGCTGCTCTCCGCCGCCTTCGGGGTTGCGGTGGAGGTGGATCTGGATCGGACCCCGCCCATCGTTTTGCCACGCTGAGAAATTGCCATGAGCGAAAAACGCAGCAGCAGTCTCGACGAGTTGTGTTACCCCTATATCTACGAGCGCTCTTCGCTGTGCGATTACGAGATCGCAACCGACGAGCTCTGTAGTCTGATCGGCGCCGCTCTGAGCGGGCTGCCGGAGGGTTTCGACGATCTGGCGCAGGATCTCGATACGCTGCAACCGATGGCTTATCACCTGAACGGTTCCATTCGCGGCAAGCTTGCCGTCGGAGAAGAGGATCTTCAGTGGTTGCAGGAGCGCTATCGCCACTATCAGGCAGCGGCGGCCAGCAACGTCAAAAGCACCGTCCTGCCGCGGGGACCGGCGCCCGGTCCGCAACTGCACCTCGCACGCTCCGCCGCCAAGCGTGCGATCCGGTTCCTGCTGCTGGTGGAGCAGGAGGGCAGGGAGGTGCCCGTCATCCTCTTCCGCTTCTGCAACCTGTTATGCAATTTCTTCTTCGTACTCGCGCTCGAACTCAACCGGCGCTTGGGAGTGGCCGAAATCCCGTTCGAAAGCAAAAGCTACGGCCAAACCGAATAACCCGCCCTCCCAACAAGCGGGAAACCACGCATGTTCCCTCCCCGCGGGCGGCACATCTCTCCCATCCCCTCCCCGCAGGCGGGGAGGGTTAGGGTGGGGAGTCAAAAACAAGTCATCCCCTCATTATTTCTCGTCAGGCCGCCAAGTACGCAAAGAGCATAAACGCGTCGCTTTGCTTGGCGTTCTTGACGAGAGTCAATTCGAACCGGCTCATTGGGGCGAACCCCAGCGTCTATACTCTGAACCAGGATCAACACCAATCATCAGGGAGCGGGCAATGAGCGAAGACCTTAAAAAGAACCGTCTGTTGCTGGAGATCTCCAACCGCATCCGTCATCTCAACCGCGCGATCATCAATCCAAAAATCCCGGAACTCACCATCGACGGTCTGTTACCCGTGATGTCGCTGGTGGCCAGAGTACGGGCGCTCTATCTTATGGAAGTATTCGACGTGGCCGCCATGGCCGGCGATGACGGACTGCCGACCGTTGACCAGATCAACAAATTGCGCGACCTGCGCCAGCTCTACGAAGAGCTGGTCAGCGGCGCCAAGGCGATCGACACCGCCATCGAACGGGGCTATCTCGATGTCAGCCAGTGACTAAGGCCGGGATGAAGCGAAGCGTCTCCTTTTAATTTCTCTGAAGTGGGGTTGTTGGGATGAAAAACAGCGAATTGTTTGCACCGTTGTCAATTGGTCGTCTTCATTTGAAAAATCGCATCGCGCTGGCGCCGATGACTCGGGGGCGCGCCGGCAAGGAGCGTGTTCCGAATGACCTTATGGCTGAATATTATTTCCAGCGGGCCGGCGCGGGTCTTTTGATAACCGAAGCCACAGTGGTTTCGAAACAGGGTATCGGGTGGATTGATTCCCCCGGCATCTATACCGACGCAATGGTCGAGGGCTGGAGAAAAGTCACCGGGAGGGTGAAGCCAACCGGTACCCCGATGTTCTTGCAGCTTTGGCATTGCGGCAGAGCATCGCACAGTGATTTTCATAACGGCGAGCTTCCGGTTTCCGCCTCCGCAGTGAAACTGAACGGCGACCGCATCCACACACCGCTTGGCAGTAAACCATACGAAACCCCGCGTCCACTGACCGTGGATGAAATCAAGGCAGCCGTCGATGATTTTCGGCAAGCGGCGGAAAACGCCAAGGCGGCCGGTTTTTCCGGTGTTGAGGTGCACGGCGCGAACGGCTATCTGATTAATCAGTTCCTGGATGCCTCCACAAATCATCGGGAAGATCAGTACGGCGGCAGCATTGAAAACCGGTTCCGGTTTTTTCGAGAGGTGCTGGAGGCGGTCCTGGAAGTGTGGCCGCCGGATCAGGTCGGAGCGCGGATATCGCCCAACGGTGTTTTTAACGATATGGGTTGCGATGATTACCGGGAATTGTTTCTTTATGTCGCGCAAGAGATAAACAAATTCAAACTTGGATATCTGCACATAATGGATGGTCTGGCATTTGGCTTTCACGAAAAAGGCACACCGATGACCCTGGCGGAGTTCCGGCCGCTTTTTCAAGGCGTCATTATAGGAAACTGTGGTTATACCAGGGAAACCGCGGAGGAGAGGATCGTTGAAGGCAACGCCGATGTGATCGCCATCGGCCGGCCGTTTATCACAAATCCTGACCTGCCGGAAAGATACCGGAATGATTGGCCATTGAATCCGTGTGACGACATGTCGCTCTGGTATACCCCGGGCGCTGAGGGATATACAGACTATGCGCCTTACAAACCGTGAAAATACCGCAAAGAATTCGCGGCGGGTTAAAAACCCAACCTGATGCCGGACCTGTCCCTGATCGTAACCGCTCCGCCATGAGCGCCACAATCCGGGGCTGAACAGTGAAAGCCGGGAAAGGGGCCTGAAACCCGATCAGGTTGAGAAATCGGCGGTTTTACACTGCTTATGAGTTTCCTGGACAAACAGCGGGGTTTTTCCCCATAATGGCCGGAAAGCTTCATTGTGCCGAGAGGAATCGAGATGAAAAAATGGAAGAGAAGCTGTTTCCCAAGAGGTCTGCTCCTGATCCTGGTCTGTCTCTCTCTGGCCGCATGCGGCAGGGCGGATAAGGCGTACGAAAAGGCGTTCGCGGATAACTCCATTGAGGCCTATCAAGCGGCGCTGAAAGAGTATCCGGACCATGAGCGCGCCGGCGAGGCGCGCACCCGGCTCGAGGCGATGTTGTTCGATGCATGCGCCACGGCCCGCGAGCAGGCGGCCTGCGAATCCTATCTGACCACGCTTCCGGGAGAATCCCGCGCGGCGGAGATTGCGACCATCCGGGATGGGATCGCAATCGAGACCGCACTGGCCGATGCGAATCTACCGGACGAGTATGCGGCCTACGAAAAACTGATTCAAAGCTTTCCCAACCAGAAGACCCTCGTACAGTTCGACGGATCCTTCGGCCCCTTTATGGAGGCGTACATACCCCTGGAAGAACTTTGCAAGGACGATCTCCCGGAACTCGAACGGCTCGCATCGCAACAGGGGATGTCTTTGGATCAAGTGGAGAGCTTCTCCGGTCTCCGGGTGAATCTGTCCCGCGGTGACGACCAGGGATCAACAGAGGAGATCCGGACAGCCCTCTGCCCGGTGCCGATGTGGTCGGTGGAGCGCCTGAGCCTTTTCGATCCTCCCGAGGAACGTCCCGACGGTTCCGTGATACGGCGGTACGATTTCGGTGAGTTGAGCAGAAAAAATTTCTCGTTTATCGCCAGGCAGGGGGAAGGCGGGTACCGGATCATCGCGACTCGTTTGATTGCTCCCGCCCCGAAACCGAACGAGTGAGGTGAATAGAGCGAATACGGCTGGAAACCGTAGCTGTTGATATTCGTAAAGGTTGTTTTCCGCCCCTATTTCCAAGCGTCCGGGTCGAATCAGCTGACAGAGGGACATGTCAATGAATATCTTTAAAAAAGTCTTTCGATCAAAAAGCGACTGGCTCGACGTGGGTTTTGCCAAGTTGCGTGTCGTTTCTTCCTCGAACTATGAGGATGTCATCGCGCTGAAAGGTATCGAAAAGAACCTGGACGGCGCCGTGAAAGCCAGATTGGCTGAACAGGGATTTATTGCAACCAGAAAATGCCAATGCGGCGGAGAGTGGCGGCGCACCGGAAGTTCCAGTGCCTATCCGCATAGCTATCAGTACTGTAGTTGTGCGGAGTGCGGGATAGAGAAGAAGTTTGTGTTTGTTTTGAATAAATAGGGACCCGGCAGTTAATAGTGCCGATTTTTAGAAACCACGACAAGGAAGTGATTTATGACTGCTGAGTATAAAGATCATACGATTTATGTAACGATTAAAAACCAATCGGGCCAGAATTTGCTCGACAAAGTCGAAGATAACGATTCGATATGCGACATCCATGGGAAATACGAAGAGCATGCCGCGACGAACATTGATTCTGGAAACCAAACCCAGTGCATCAAAGAGATAAGGGATGGCGCCACGGTAGGTCCCCAGGGCAATCTCACATATAAGGTTTCCAATACCGGACTCGGAACAATAAGCTTTGTATACCACTGCCCGTATTCCGGGGGGCATGATGATGAAGGGTATGCGATAAACAACAGCCCCGTAATCCGCTATGAGGTTTATGGTAATAACGATGCGGATTACATTTGGACGGACGACCCCTCCAATTGGGGGACGGAGGGTAACGTCCCGACGAAGGGAGCGCCGCTCAGCCTGTTATTCGTTGTGAAAGACGCCTGATCGTATTAGCGCGCCTTATTTACACGCTCACTTTATTAACTCTGAAGCGCATGTCGTTTGTTCGGCATGCGCTTCAGAGCGGTTCCTCATTGCATGGAGCAGAGGTATACCATGTCTACCTACCTGAATATTTTAACTTACAACACCCATTTGTTTTACGATACGATCGCTGCGAAATTGGATCATAGTCTCGTCCATGAAGATACAAAACGCATTTCAGGAATATCCGAGCGGTTAAGAGAAGACGCATATGATGTGGCCTGTTTGAATGAGGTCTGGGATGACGATGTTAAGAAACACTTTCATGACGACCTGGTGACCACCTATCCCGCCTGTGCCAGCTTTGATGATCCCATCATCGCTTCCGCTCCCGATAACGGCCTGCTCATTCTGAGTTCATCGATGCTTGTGGAAACCGGTTTTACCAGATACGAGGACCTTACGGGCTGGGACGCGTTATCGAGAAAGGGTTTCCTCAGCACCAAGGTGTTGCTCAAAAACGAAAGCGGCGACTATGTGCCCGTATACGTATTTTGTACCCACACCCAGGCGGATGATCCCGACGACTGTTACAAAAATCTTATGCAATTAAGAGATGCGGTAAAGAGTATTGCCTGGGGATATTACCCGGTCGTGATTCTTGGGGATTTAAACACTCTCGCAGAGGATGCAAACCATCAAGCTACCAACAGTTACAGACAACTGATGGAGTTATTTCAGCCATACCAGTTTTCTGACCTATATAGGACTATTCTACCGGATGCGGCCGCCGACCCGGGCTACACGAGTGACGGCGTTAATAATGAGCTGCACAAAATCTTCAACCCATCCGATACCTCCCAAACTCGAATTGACTACATCCTTGTAAACAGCAAATTCGATATTGGCGGCTCAACAGTAGAGATCCCTACCGACTATAAATACATCGGCACCAACTCGAAGGGCACGAGTGGTTTGGTCGACCTGTCCGACCACTACCCGCTGAGGGCGCGGTTACTGCTGGCCTGACATAACCTTGCGTATGTCGCCGACCATGCAACCAATTGATTCGTAGGGAAAAGAAATGGTGGGCGGTACTGGGATTGAACCAGTGACCCCTGCCGTGTGAAGGCAGTGCTCTCCCGCTGAGCTAACCGCCCGGGATGCGATAGGCGGTCAATTCTACGGGCCGACCGGGGCATCGTCAATTCTCCCATCGAGTCGAATCCGGCTCCCCAAGCCACACCCACTGGGCTATCCTCCCTGAAGCAAGTTCAGGCGAGCGAGGCATGGCGAATTACCAAGGCAGATCGATCCGGGTGCGGGGGCTGGTGCAGGGTGTGGGGTTTCGTCCCACAGTCTGGCGTCTGGCCCGTGAGTTGAGCCTGGCCGGGGAGGTGCGCAACGACGGTGACGGGGTGCTGATCCGGCTCTGGGGCGATCTTCCCAATATCGAACAGTTCCTGGCGCAGTTGCCGCGGCAGTCGCCGCCGCTGGCGCGGATCGACCGGGTTGAGAGCGCCCCGCTGGAGGAGGGGTTGCCTCCGGACCAGGAGTTTCGGATCGTGGCCAGCGAGGGCGGCGCGGTGCGTACCGGCGTGGTGCCCGACGCGGCGACCTGTCCCGCCTGCCGCCATGAGGTGTTGGATCGGGACGACCGCCGCTCTCGTTACCCCTTCACCAACTGTACCCACTGCGGGCCGCGGCTCTCCATCCTGCGCGCCATCCCCTATGACCGCGTCAACACCAGCATGCAGCCGTTCCGGATGTGCGAGGCGTGTCAGACCGAATACGAAGACCCGTCCGACCGCCGTTTTCACGCCCAGCCCAACGCCTGCCCTGAGTGCGGTCCGCGGGTGTGGCTGGAGCGGAGCGACGGAAGCGAAGAGGAGTGGCGGCAGAACGGCGACCGGGACGCCGTCGCCGCCACGGCGCGTCTGATCCGGGAAGGGAAGATCGTGGCGGTGAAGGGGATCGGCGGTTTTCATCTGGCGTGTGACGCCGGCAACGAGACGGCGGTGGCGGAGCTGCGGCGGCGCAAGGGGCGCTACTGCAAACCGTTCGCGCTGATGGCGCGGGATGAGGCGACCATCAGGCGCTACTGTCACCTGTCGGCAATGGAACAGGGACTGTTGGAAAGCTCCGCCGCGCCCATCGTGGTGCTGGAAACCACAGGTGCGGATTCGTTGGCACCGTCGGTGGCGCCGGGGCAGGCCGGTCTCGGCTTCATGCTCCCCTATACGCCGCTGCATCTGCTGCTGATGCAGGAGTTGGACACGCCTATCGTGCTCACCTCGGGCAACCGCAGCGAGGAGCCGCAGGTGACCGCCAACGAAGAGGCGCGCGTCCGGCTCGGTGGGATCGCCGATTGGTTCTTGATGCACGACCGGGAGATCGTCAACCGGCTGGACGATTCGGTGGTGCGGGTGATGGCCGGCGAGCCGCGGCCGTTGCGGCGGGCGCGCGGTTATGCCCCGGCCCCGCTGCCCCTGCCGCCCGGCCTGGAAGAGGCCGAGCCGGTCACCGCCCTGGGCGGCGACCTGAAGGGCGCCTTCTGCCTGCTGCGTGGAGGGAAGGCGATCGTCTCCCAGCATCTGGGGGATCTGGAGGAGGTCGCCACCTTCGATCAGTTCCAGGCCGCCCTCGAGCTCTACGACAACCTGTTCCAGCACCGGCCGCAGCGGATCGCGGTGGATCTCCATCCCGGCTACTTCTCCACCCGCTTCGGTCAGGGCTACGCGGAGCGCACCGGCATCCCGCTGGTGGAGGTGCAGCACCACCACGCCCATATCGCCGCCTGTCTGGCGGAGAACGGCTGGGACGTGGACCAGGGGCCGGTGCTCGGCATCGCCCTGGACGGCCTCGGTTTCGGCCCGGACGGTACGCTCTGGGGCGGGGAGTTTCTGCGGGCCGATTATTCGGGATATGAGCGGCTGGCGCGTTTCCGCCCGTTTCCCATGATCGGCGGCGACCGGGCCGCGCAGGAGCCCTGGCGCAACTGCTATGCCCATCTCACCGCCTGTATCGGGGAGGAGAAGCTGCGGAACGATTACGGCGATCTGCCGCTGGTGTGCGATCTGGAGAGCCGCCCCCTTGAGACATTGCGCCAGATGGTGGCGCAGGGGGTCAACAGCCCCCTGAGCTCCTCCGCCGGGCGCTGGTTCGATGCGGTGGCGGCGGCGCTCGGTATCTGCCGCGATCAAATCCACTACGAGGGCCAGGCGGCCATCGAACTGGAGGCGTCGTTTCCGCAGGAGCTGTTGCGGTCGGTGGAGCCTTATCCTTTTATCCTCGGCGAGGACGCTGCCGGCGGGCTGCTCGACCCGGCCCCCATGTGGACGCAACTGCTGCAGGATCTGGCCGCGGGACGCGCACAGGCGGAGATCGCGGCGGCGTTCCATCGCGGTCTGGCCGATGCGGTGGTGCGCATGGCGCTACAGCTCTGCTTTGGGCAGGGTCTGGAGTGCGTGGCGCTCTCCGGCGGGGTGTTTCAGAACCGTACCCTGTTCGGGCGGGTGGCGGCGGGTCTGGAGGAGGCGGACCTGGTGGTGCTGAGTCATCGGGAGGTCCCCACCAACGACGGCTGTATCGCGCTGGGGCAGGCGGTGGTCACGGCCGCACGGGCGCTGCAGGACTAGAACCTATCTCAAAATTGATCTTTTCCTTTTATGCTGCGTTATCGCCTTCCTCAAATGCTCATTTACTGCTCGTGTAAACTGCGCTTTTCGGAAGGCTCTGGCCTTGCCTAAAAGCAAAATCTCTAATTTTGAGATAGTTCTAGCCCGCGCCCCCCCAAACGGGGTGGGTCTGCTAGAATCGCGCTTTTCGTCTGAAAGGATCCGCCCCGCACATGACCGTTCGTACCCGCTTCGCCCCCAGTCCCACCGGATTTCTGCACGTGGGCGGCGCCCGCACCGCGCTCTTCTCCTGGCTTTACGCCCGCAAACACGGCGGCCAGTTCGTGCTGCGCATCGAGGACACCGATCTGGAGCGCTCCACCGCGGAGTCGGTCAACGCCATCCTGGAGGGGATGACCTGGCTGGGCCTGGAGTACGACGAGGGGCCTTTCTATCAGACCCACCGCTTCGAGCGCTATGAAGAGGTGATTCAGTACCTGCTGCTCAAGGGGCTGGCCTACCGCTGCGACTGTCCCAAGGAGCGGCTGGAGCAACTGCGCGAGGATGCCATGCTGCGCAAGGAGAAACCGCGCTACGACGGCCGCTGCCGGCACCGCGAGGTGGACCCGAACGAGCCGCACGTGATCCGCTTCCGCAACCCGGAGGAGGGGACGGTGGTGGTGGACGATCTGATCCGCGGCCGGGTGGCGTTCGAGAACGCCGAACTGGACGACCTGATCATCAAGCGCAGCGACGGCTCCCCCACCTATAACCTCACGGTGGTGGTGGACGACATGGACATGAAGATCGACCACGTGATCCGCGGCGACGACCACCTCAACAACACCCCGCGCCAGATCAACATCCTGAACGCCCTCGGCTACCCGCCGCCCAAGTACGCCCATGTGCCCATGATCCTGGGCGACGACGGCGCCCGGCTCTCCAAGCGTCACGGCGCGGTGAGCGTGATGCAGTACCGGGAGGAGGGCTACCTGCCGGAGGCGTTGCTCAACTACCTGGTGCGACTCGGCTGGTCCCACGGCGATCAGGAGATCTTCTCGCTGGACGAGATGATCGAGTTGTTCGATATCAACGACGTGAATAAGGCCGCCTCGGCGTTCAACACCGAGAAGCTGTTGTGGCTGAACCAGCACTACATCAAGCACGACAAACCGGAGCGCATCGCGCACCTGCTCAGCCCGCACATGGGGCGGCTGGGCATCGATCCCGCCGAGGGGCCGGATCTGGTGGAGGTGGTGCGGGCGCAGCAGGAGCGGGCCAAGACCCTGGTGGAGATGGCGGAGATCAGCGCCTTCTTCTATCAGGATTTCAAGGAGTATGATGAAGCGGCCGCCAAGAAACATCTGCGGCCGGTGGCGCGTCAGCCGCTGGAGCGTATGCAGGCAATGCTGTCCGAGCTGAGCGACTGGACCGCCGGGGCGCTGCACGCGGCGGTGGAGCAGGTGGCGGCGGAGCTGGAACTGAACATGGGCAAGGTGGCGCAGCCGCTGCGGGTGGCGGTGGCCGGCCGGGCCGCCTCGCCGGGTATCGACGTCACCCTCTGGTTGACCGGGAAGGAGGCCGTGCTGCGCCGCATCGAGCGCGCACTGGAATACATCCGCAAGCGGGAAGAGAGCGCGGAATAGGGAACGTCACAGACAAGAAGTAACGAACATGAGCGAATCGGAAAAGACCACACACAGCAACTTCATCCGCCAGATCATCGACGAGGATCTGAAGGCGGGTAAGAACGACGGCCGGGTGCACACCCGCTTCCCGCCGGAGCCCAACGGCTATCTCCACATCGGCCACGCCAAGTCGATCTGCCTCAACTTCGGCATCGCGCGCGACTACCCGGGCGGCAAGTGCAACCTGCGCTTCGACGACACCAACCCCCACAAGGAGAACCAGGAGTTCGTGGAGTCGATCATCGAGGACGTGCGCTGGCTCGGCTTCGACTGGGAGGAGCGGCTGTTCTACGCCTCCGACTACTTCGAGCAGCTCTACCAGTTCGCGGAAGAGCTGATCCAGCGCGGCAAGGCCTACGTCTGCGATCTCAGCGCCGAGGAGACCCGCGAGTACCGCGGCACCCTCACCGAGCCGGGCCGCGATAGCCCCTCCCGCAACCGCTCGGTGGAGGAGAACCTGGACCTGTTCCGGCGCATGCGGGCCGGGGAGTGCGAGGACGGGGCGCGGGTGCGGCGGGCCAAGGTCGACATGGCCTCGCCCAACATCAACATGCGCGATCCCACCCTCTACCGCATCCGGCACGGCGTGATGCACCACCAGACCGGAAACGAGTGGTGCCTCTATCCCATGTACGACTATACCCATCCCATCTCCGACGCGCTGGAGGGGATCACCCACTCACTCTGCACCCTGGAGTTCGAGGATCACCGGCCGTTCTACGACTGGACCCTGGATAACATCACCATCCCCTGCCATCCGCAGCAGATCGAGTTCGCCCGCCTC
>JBNKCL010000070.1:0-29173 GCA_050287725.1 Sedimenticolaceae bacterium | reverse complement strand
TGGTCTACCAAGGCAGATGCGGCGGTTTCGACGTGTCTCAATGCGTTATCAACCAAACTCTGCAGGATGGAGAAATCCGCAGAGAGACAGATGATGTCATGTGTGACAGCGAGGGGAAAGAATTTCCGGTATCCCTGTCCGTATCGCCCCTATTGCATGATGAACATCCGAACGGTGTGGTGGTTACGTTTAGCGATATCAGCGCCCGCAAACATGCGGAAGAGCAACGTAGCAATCTTGAACGTGAGTTGAATCAGATGCACAAAATGGAGGCGGTCGGGCAACTGGCAGGCGGGATTGCACATGAAATCAATACGCCGATTCAATATGTCGGCGATAATCTGCATTTTTTGCAGGATGCCTACCGGGATATCGACAGTTTGTTAGTTGCTTTCAATGAATTATTAACGCAGGCGGAAACGTTGGAAGAACTGCGTCCACAGGTAGAAGCGGTGCGCAAGCTGGTCGATGATATCGATCTGGAATTTTTACGAGAGGAGGCTCCGAAGGCGATCGAGCAATCGGTTTCGGGGGCTGAGCAGGTGGCGCGTATCGTGCTTGCGATGAAAGAGTTCGCGCATCCGGGCCAAAAGCAGATGGCGCCTGCCGACTTAAACCGGATTATCGATAACACCGTGGCGGTGAGTAAGAACGAATGGAAATATGTGGCGGATACGGAGCTCCATCTGGCGCCGGATTTGCCCCAGGTGAAGTGCATGGGGGGTGAAGTATCCCAGGTGGTACTGAATTTGATCGTGAATGCGGCGCATGCCATCCAGGCGGCCGGGCGGGAGGAGAAAGGGGTTATTTCCATTGCGACCGATTGGAACGATAAGTATGCGGAGATCCGGGTCGCTGATAACGGCACCGGTATCCCGCGGGCTGCACAGCCCTATGTTTTCAATCCGTTCTTTACCACCAAGGATGTAGGGAAAGGCACCGGACAGGGTTTGGCGATTTGCCAGGATGTAATCGTCGGCAAGCACCGCGGAGAGCTTTACTTCGAAACCGAAGAGGGGGTTGGAACCACCTTTGTGATCAGGTTGCCGCTGCATCCGGTTGAGAACGAAGAAGAAGTTACTTAGTTTTACTCTTTCGCAGTCGCTGGAGATGTTTTGTCAGAAACGTGGTTAGGAGCAGCCAGCCAGGGATCAATGGCTGAAGCTGTCAGGTTGTGCGTCAAGATAGGGCGGGGTACTCCGGATCTTTCTGTTTTCGAATGGCTCGGCGGAAAGTGACGGTATTGACCGTTATTGGGAGTTGCATTCACTGAAGCCATAACACAATGCATACCGAACCCTCGTTTCAATGAACTCAAGATCATATCCATTCTGGGTCAGCGGTGATCAGGCGATGCCCCTGCTTGAGATCGCGACACGCAAAATCATCACCCTTGAGATCGGGGAGACGCTGGGAAATGCCGCCCGGATTATGGCGGAACGACGTATCTCCTCGATTCTGATCTCCCAAGACGCGGGAAATCCGGTTGGCATTGTCACCGAGCGAGATGTATTGCGCGCCATGTTGGCGGGGCGTTCTCCGGATACGCCGCTCGAGGCGGTAATGTCGACCCCGATCATTACGGTGCCAGAACAGATGGAGTGTCAGGACGCCTATCTGCTCTGTCTGCGCGAAGGCACGCGGCATCTGGCGTTGAAGAATAAAGAAGGCGAGTTGACCGGCGTAGTCAGTGAGACAGATTTTCGCTTGCATGCCGGATTGACCGCTTTAGCCGGCCGCCGATCCGTGACCTCGGTGATGACACGCTCGGTGCTTTCGCTGCCGCGCCAAGCGGGCCTGCATCAGGCCATAGAGTTGATGGAGAATCATCACGATAGCTCCGTGGTGATACTTGAGGGAGTGCGTCCGGTAGGGATTCTCACCGAACGCGATATCGTCCGGCTTTATGCGGAAAAAGACGGGCCGATCAAGGAGGTTGGAGAGATCATGACCTCTCCGGTACTGACTGTCTCCCTCGACGCTTCCGTGCAGGAGGCCGCAGGGCGCATGCTGGATGCACGAGTGCGCCATCTGGTGGTGGTCGACGGTTCCGGCGAACTGGCTGGGTTGATCAGTGAACACGATCTTACCCAGTTAATGATGCTCGGCAATATCGACATACAGCTGGATGCGGAGCGTGCGTTTCTGCGTGCTTTGATCGACGCTATTCCGGATCTGGTTTGGTTAAAAGATCTCGACGGCGTCTATCTGGCTTGTAATCCTCGTTTTGAGCGGTTGTTCGGTGCCAAGGAGGAAGAGATCGTCGGGAAGACCGACCATGACTTCGTCAGCGGTGAGCTGGCGGATTTCTTCCGTGAGCATGATCGGGCGGCGTTGCAACGGGGCTGTCCCACGATCAATGAAGAGTGGTTGACCTTCGCAGACGACGGCCATCAGGAGCTGCTTGAAACCATCAAGACCCCGATGCGTGACGCTGCCGGTGGGTTGATCGGGGTGCTCGGAATCGGACGCGACATTACAATGGCGCGCCGGATTCAAGAGGCGCTACAGGACAGCGAGGAAAAGCTGCGTACTCTGATCGATGCCATTCCCGATTCGGTGCAGTTCAAGGACAGTGATGGACGCTGGTTGGCCTTTAATCGAACCGCCGTCCGTTCCCTCGGCCTGGAAGGCGTGGACTGCGTCGGGAAAAGCGATGCGGAGCTGGCGGAGCTCGCCGATCCGAGCCATCGTCAGGCATTGTTGGAATGCGAGCGCACCGATCGGGAAGCGTTGTATGCGGGCCGGATTACCCGCCACGAGGAGGAGATTCGACAGACGAGCGGCGAGATTCGCCGTTTCGATGTCACCAAGGTTCCGATTCATTCGGAGGATGGCACGCCGAAAGGCCTGGTAATCCTGGCGCGGGATGTGACCGAGGCCCGGCGTACCACCCGTGCGTTGGAACAGAGCGTTCGTGATTTTAACGACCTCGTCACCCGCATCCCGGTAGGAGTGTTCAAGCTCCGCACCTTGTCCGATGACGGTTATTGCTTCGACTATGTCTCTCCGCGTTGGTGCGATATGGTAGGTTTGAGCGCCGAGGTGGTATATCGGGATGCCGAGACCGCGCTTGCACTGGTTCATTCCGAGGATCGTGAGGAGTTTCTCCTGGCGGTTGAGCGCGCCCTCCGCAATCGGTCTCCGTTCGATTGGGAAGGGCGGATGGGTAACCAGGACGAGGATCATTGGTTTCACATTGCAGCCACCCCGGTTCTGTTGGAGAACGGAGATATTCATTGGGACGGAATCCAACACGATATCACCGAACGCAAGCGGGCGGAGCAGCGTCTCACGCTCGTAAACTTCGCGCTCAACCATATTCATGACTCTGTATACCTGGTCGATCAAGACGGTTGCTTCCATTACGTCAATGATGAAGGTTGCCGTGCCCTGGGGTATCGGCGCAACGCATTGCGGCAATTGTCCGTATGGAATATCGACCATGCAATCCTTCCGGAGAAGTGGCCGGAGGAGTGGGCGCGGATCAAACAAAGCGGCACGCTTACTTTCGAACGCCGCTATACCGGGCAGGGTCGGCGCGTCTATCCGGTGGAGGTTCGGACTACATATTTCGAATATCTCGGGACCCCATATATCCTGAACCTGGTTCGCGACATCTCGGATCGGAAGAAATCCGAAGAGAGTCTGCGGCTTGCCGCCAGTGTCTTTACCAATACCCACGAAGGAATTGTCATCACCGACCGGGCGGCCAAGATCGTCGAGGTCAATGACGCTTTCAGCCGGATTACCGGTTATCGCCGGGAGGAGGTGTTGGGCAAGAATCCCGGCATGTTGAAATCCGGTCACCAGGAAGGCGACTTTTACAACGAGATGTGGCAAGAACTTCAGCAGAACGGCCATTGGAGCGGCGAGGTATGGAATCGACGAAAAGACGGTCTGGTATATGCCGAGCATCTCACCATATCGGAGGTGCGTGACGATGCCGGGGAAGTGACCCACTATGTGGGGGTGTTTGCCGACATAACGCCGTTGAAGGAGCACGAACGAAGCCTGGAAAGGATTGCGCATTACGACGCCCTTACCGGTGTGCCGAACCGGGTGCTATTGGCGGATCGTATGTCCCAGGCGGTGGCACAGACACGGAGGGCGGGCAATCTGATGGCGGTTTGCTATCTGGATCTGGACGGGTTTAAACAGACAAATGACAGTCTGGGCCACGAGGCGGGCGATCTGGTGTTGGTGGAGATGAGTCAACGCATGCGGGAGTGCCTGCGCGGCGGTGACACTATTGCGCGTATCGGCGGCGATGAGTTTGTGTTGCTGTTGTTGGGCTTGAATCGAATGCGGGAATGCCAGGCGGCGCTGAAGCGGATTCTGGAGGCGATTCGGGAACCGGTGCTGATCGGCGATCATCAGATCTCTCTGACGGCCAGTATCGGGCTTACCCTGTTCCCGGTAGATGATGCCGATCCCGACACATTGTTGCGTCACGCGGACCAGGCGATGTATCAGGCCAAAGAAGGAGGGAAGGATCGTTCGCACTTGTTTGATCCGGAACACGATCGCAAGATCAGGGCGCATCGCGAACGCCAACAACGCTTGAGTGATGCGCTGTTGCAGAACGAATTCGCACTGCATTATCAGCCGAAAGTGAATATGCGGACCGGCGAAGTAATCGGGGTCGAGGCGCTGATCCGATGGTGGCATCCGGAAGAGGGGTTGCTGTTGCCGGCTGATTTCATGCCAGTAATCGCAGGTTCCAGCCTGGAAGCGGCGATCGGGGAGTGGGTATTGGATACCGCGCTGGCGCAGGTTGCGGAGTGGGAGAAGGAGGGATTCCAGACCAAAGTGAGTGTAAATATCGGCGGCAACCATTTGCTGCAGCCGAACTTTGCGGAAAGGTTGCAAACGATTCTGGACCGACATCCGGGAGTGAATCCGGAACGGTTGGAGTTGGAGATCCTGGAGTCCACCGCCATCGCCGACGTTGAACACGCCTCCCGGGCATTGGCTGCATGCCGTCGCATCGGGGTGCATTTTGCGCTGGACGATTTCGGCACCGGGTACTCTTCGCTGACCTATTTCCGGCAACTTCCGGTGGAGACGCTGAAGATCGATCAGAGTTTCGTCCAGGGGATGCTGGAGGACCCGGAGGATCTGGGAATCGTGGAGAGTGTCCTGCAACTGACCCACGCGTTTCACCGCTCGGTGATTGCCGAGGGAGTGGAAACCCGGGCGCACTGCGCCCTGCTGGTCAATATGCGTTGTGAGGTCGGGCAAGGATTCGGTATCGCCCGGCCAATGCCGGCGGAACAGTTGCTCGGTTGGGTCAGGCAGTGGCGTACGGAGCGGACATGGCGCGATTTTGCCGAGGCAACTTATTCTCCCATGGGCGAAGATTTGGTTCTAAAGGGCGTCCTCGAGAACCATAGTGCCTGGGTTGATCGGATCGTCGGATATCTTCAGGGTTCGGAAAGTGCGATTGACTTGCCGCTCGACTCCTCTCAGTGTCGTTTCGGTCTTTGGTATCACAGTGCCGGAACCATTCGCTACGGTCATCTGCCGGAGTTTCATGCGCTGAATCTATTGCATGAGCAGATTCACGCCAAAGCCGCCGAGCTGATTGCGCTGGTGGCGCAGGGCGAGCGGGATGTTGCGCTGAAACAGCTGGACCGGTTTTATGACATGCGCGATCAATTGGGGGAGGCGTTGGAAAATCTGATCGGGGCCGGGAGCGATACCTGACCCGAAGCATCCGTCGGAACAGGCGCCTGTTCGGCGGTTGTTTTCTCGGCCTGTCGATTGCGTGAATGACGGTTCGGAAACGGGTATCATGAGAAATGTCTGTTCTTAGATTCCGGGATCGCTTGCTTCGCGTATGAAGGCCCTCTCCATCCAACATCTTCACAAGATCTATCGCAACGGTTCCCGGGCGCTGAAAGGGATCGACCTGGAGGTGGCGGAGGGGGATTTTTTTGCCTTGCTGGGACCCAACGGCGCCGGCAAATCCACTGCCATCGGCATCATCAGTTCCCTGGTGACGAAGAGTTCCGGTACGGTTGAGATCTTCGGGCATGATCTGGACCGGGAGCCGGAAGCGGTTAAGAGCTGTATCGGACTGGTGCCGCAGGAATACAACTTCAACCAGTTCGAACCGGTGGTGGAGATTGTGGTCAATCAGGCCGGTTTCTACGGCATTCCGCGCCAGGAGGCGTTTGTTCGGGCTGAGGCCTGTTTACGGCAACTGGATCTGTGGGACAAGCGGCGGCAGATGGCGAGGGAACTCTCCGGCGGCATGAAACGGCGGTTAATGATCGCGCGTGCTCTGGTGCATGCGCCGCGTTTGTTGATTCTGGATGAGCCCACCGCCGGGGTGGATATCGAGATCCGCCACTCTATGTGGCGTTTTCTGCGGGAACTCAACCGCAAGGGTACCACGATCATACTTACCACCCACTATCTGGAAGAGGCGGAGAATCTCTGCCGCGGTATCGCCATCATCAATCACGGCACGATTGTGGAACATAGCGATATGGCTGAGTTGTTGCGGCGACTGCGCACCGAGGTGTTTGTTCTGAACCTGAAAGAGCGTCTTACAAAGTTACCGGAGTTGGAGGGTTACCCACTGGAACGGCTGGACGACCGTACACTGGAGGTTGCTATCAGCAGCGACCGTGGGATCACTGAACTGTTCACGGCGCTGAAACGGCACCAGATTGAAGTGGTAAGCATGCGCAACAAGCAGAATCGGTTGGAGCAGTTGTTCATTGATCTGTTGGACCAGGGACGTTCTCCGGAGGAACAATGAAACCGACGGGCCGTTATTGGGTTGCGTTCAGGACCATTCTCACCAAGGAGATTCTCCGGTTTGTGCGGATCTGGATTCAGACCGTATTGCCGCCGGTAATCACCACCATCCTCTACTTCATCATTTTTGGGACTCTGATCGGTGCCAGGATCGGTGAGATGGACGGGGTCGCCTATATCGATTTCATCGTTCCGGGGTTGATCCTGATGAGCGTAATCACCAACTCCTATTCCAATGTGGTTTCATCTTTTTACAGCAGCAAGTTTCAACGTCACGTAGAAGAGTTGTTGATCGCGCCGGTGCCCAACTGGATCATCGTGGCCGGATATGTGGGAGGCGGGGTGGCGCGCGGCGTGGTAGTCGGTATTGCGGTGACCGTGGTGTCGCTGCTGTTCACCGATCTCTCCATACACAGTTACGGTTGGACCCTGACGGTGTTCGTGCTGACATCGGTGTTGTTCGCCCTGGGGGGATTCATCAACGCCATCTTCGCCAACAGTTTCGACGATATCTCCATCGTTCCCACTTTTGTGTTGACGCCGCTCACCTACCTGGGCGGTGTGTTCTATTCCATTCGCTTGTTGCCGGAGTTTTGGCAGCAGGTATCACTGGGCAATCCGGTGCTCTACATGGTGAATGCCTTCCGCTACGGTCTGCTCGGTGTTTCCGATATCCCCATGGGGTCGGCGCTGGCGATCATTCTGTTGTTCATCTTTGGATTGACCGCGTTCAGTCTCTATTTGCTGAAGCATGGGGTGGGGATCAAACCCTAGCGGCCGGGAGCCGGCGGGCCCCGGCTGCCGATTTCGCTGGCTTTTTGTTTCGGATCTGCGTATAGTCCGCGCCAACCTCGCGATGGACGAGGCCCGTCTCTAACCCCTCCTCCTGGCTTTGGCGCAGGTTTTTCCGGTTGGCGGCGCAGTGCCGCGGCAATAGCGCCCGGCCTCACCCGGAACCCGGCGCATGCCCGCCCTCAGCGGTTGGTATTCCCTTTCCCATCGGTTCTTAATTGAATTCCGTCTTAGTCAGGCGGAAGAGGATGTTATTTTGTCTTTCGAAAATCTCTGTCTTGATCCCTCCCTGCTGCGTGCCGTTAACGCCTGTGGCTTTACCGAACCTACCGAGATCCAGCGCCGGGCGATCCCGGTCGCCCTGGAAGGCCGCGATCTGATGGCTTCGGCCCAGACCGGCACCGGCAAGACCGCGGCCTTCGTGTTGCCGGCACTGCAGCGGTTGCTGGCGCCCTCCAAGGCCCGTGGCCGCGGCCCGCGTGTGCTGGTGCTGACGCCGACCCGCGAACTGGCCCAGCAGGTGACCGGCGCCATCAACGATTTCGGCCGGCAACAGCGAATCCGTGCCGGCGCCATCGTCGGCGGCGAACCCTACGGTCCGCAAATGAAGTTGTTGGAACGCCCGGTCGATTTTTTGATCGCCACCCCGGGTCGTCTGATCGACCATATGAGCCGCGGCCGCATCGACTTCAGCCGCCTGGAACTGCTGGTGCTGGACGAGGCGGACCGCATGCTGGACATGGGCTTCATTGACGATGTCGAACAGGTCGCCGCCGCCGCTCCGGCCGAGCGCCAGACCCTGTTGTTCTCGGCCACCCTGGAAGGCAACATCCTGCGCGTGGCCCAGCGTCTGCTGCGCGATCCGGTGCGGGTACAGGTGGCCGGCGTGAAGGTGAAGCATGAGTCGATTGAACAGCGTATTCACCTGGCCGACAACCGCAAACACAAACGCGCCCTGTTGACCCATCTGCTCGGTAACCGGCAGCTGTCCCAGTGCGTGGTGTTTACCGCCACCAAGCGCGGCGCCGACGAACTTGCGATGGAGCTGGAGGATGACGGCCACGCTACCGCCGCACTGCACGGGGATATGCACCAGAAGCAGCGTCAGCGCACCATCGAGCGGATGAAGCGGGGACACGTGCGAGTATTGGTAGCTACCGATGTCGCTTCTCGCGGCCTCGACATCAAAGGCCTCTCCCACGTAATCAATTTCGATCTGCCGATGCAGGCTGAGGACTATGTGCATCGCATCGGTCGTACCGGGCGCGGCGGCGCTTCCGGCATCGCCGTGTCACTGGTCGGACCGCAGGAGCGCATGCTGCTCGGACGCATCGAGAAGCTGACCGGACAGCAGTTGGAACGTCAGGTGATCAGCGGTTTGGAACCGACCCGCAAGGAGACTCGTCCGGACGGCGGATTCAAAAAGGAGGGGCGCCGTTCCGGTCCGCCGCGTCGCGCCAAGTCCGGCGGCGGACGGAACTCCGGCGAGAAGCAGCGCTGGGATCAGAACCCGCGGCGTTCGTCCAAGCCGCGTTCCAACGGCACCTCCCGTAGCGTTTGAATCCCGACGGTCGTCCCCGTCCAGGGGACGACCGCACTCGCGATACCGCTGTCGAATGTAGGAAAAGTCAGGCTATTGATCTAAGCTTGGATTACTTGTCGGCGCGTTTTTTGTTTTTTCGAATTACGGCGGTCAGTGCCAGCTGCTCCAATACGATGTCTTGTTCGTTGAAATAACATAAAGTTAAATTTGGTTGTCAGCCCCTTGGCTGGAACGCAAGGGGAGGGTCTTTCCGACGTCCTGATCTGCGGGGGGGGTGCGCGGTATGAAAACAGATCGCAGTGACCACAATCCGCTCTACTATCGCCACCGTCTGCCGGTGCGCATCATGCACTGGATCAATGTGCTCGCCTTTTTTCTGCTGTTGATGAGCGGTCTCCAGATCTTTAACGCCTTTCCACACCTGGCCTGGGGTAAATCCGCCTACAACGGCCGGCCCTATCTGTTGAGCATGACCGCGGTGCGCGATGCCGGCGGGGAGATGCGGGGGGTGACCGAGGTGCTGGGTCATCGTTTCGACACCACCGGTCTGTTCGGTCTTTCACAGGACGTGACGAGCCAACAGAGCCGCCGCGGTTTTCCCGATTGGGCCACCATACCCGGTCCGCGCTGGCTCTCCATGGCGCGGCATTGGCACTTCTTTTTCGCCTGGGTGTTCGTTCTGAACGGTCTCGCATATCTGTTCTGGTCGCTGTTCAGCGGTCATTTGATTCGCGACCTGCTCCCGGACGGCGGGCAACTGCGCGGCATCGGCCGCTCGATTCTGAATCATATGCTTCTGCGCCATCCCAAGGGGGAGGAGGCCAAGCGCTACAACGTGCTGCAGAAGTTCGCCTACCTCAGCGTCATCTTTGTGTGGTTGCCGTTGATTATCGTGATGGGCTGGGCGATGTCGCCGAACCTCGATTCGGTGATCCCGGGTTGGGTGGATATCGTCGGAGGACGTCAGTCCGCCCGTACGCTCCATTTCATCGCCGCCTGGGCGGTGGTGGGGTTCGTGTTGATCCATCTGTTTCAGGTGGTGGTCACCGGTCCCTGGAACAACATCCGTTCCATGATCACCGGGCGTTATCGCGTTCCGGAGGAGGATACCGATGCCGACGAATGACAAGGGGCGACGGCGTTTCCTGGGCCGGTTGCTGGCGGTGGGCGGTAGCCTGGTTTTGACGGGTTGTGATCGGCTTTCCCACAGCAAGTGGTTTCCCGGCATGTTGTCGGCGGGTGAGAAGCTTAACTATTCCCTGCATCGTTGGCTGCTGGGGGGCGACACCCTGGCGCAGGAGTTCAGTGAGGCAGATCTTTCACCCACCTTCCGCAGTAACGGTACCTCCTCGCCGTCCGATGCTCATTACCGGGCGTTGGCCGCAAACCGGTTTGCGGATTATCGGTTGGAGGTTGCGGGGTTGGTGGAGCGTCCCGGCTCCTTTTCTCTGGCCGAGCTACAGTCGTTGCCCAGCCGCACGCAGATCACCCGCCACGACTGTGTCGAGGGGTGGAGCGCCATCGGCAAGTGGAAGGGCGCGCGCCTGAGCGCGCTGCTGGAGCGGGTGAGCCCGAAACCGCAGGCGCGCTATGTGGTGTTTTACTGTGCCGACCCCATGAACAGCCAGGGCGATCGTTACTATGAGAGCATCGACCTGGTGGACGCCTACCATGAGCAGACCATCCTCGCCTATGAATTAAACGACCAACCCCTGCCGATCGCCAATGGGGCGCCGGTCCGGGTGCGGGTGGAGCGCCAGCTCGGCTACAAGATGGCGAAGTTTATTATGCGCATCGAATTGGTGGAGAGCTTCGATCAGATCGCCGGCGGTCACGGCGGCTACTGGGAGGACCACAGCGGTTATGAGTGGTATGCCGGGATTTGAGGAATCTCTGAACTTACGAAACTAACTCTCGCCAAGACGCAAAGAACGCCAAGCGAAAAGATGCGTTTGCTCACTTTGCGTGCTTGGCGTTTATGCGAGAGATTGGAGTTCAGACTCGCGATCGGCGTATAGGTTAGAGTCTGCGCACTCCCCCTGCAAAGTCGGAGGTACTCCCTTCGGCTTTCCCCGGTCTCCGCTTTCTAGGCCAGCGGCAGCAGCAGACGGAAACAAACACCGCCGCCGTTCGGCAGGTTCTCCGCTTCGGCCCGGCCCCCGTGGAATTCGCAAACCAGACGCACCAGGTAAAGCCCCAATCCCAGGTGCGGCTCCTCTCCTTTATGCTCGCGCAGCGAGACCATGGAGGAGAACAGCTCCCCCCCCATCGCTTCCGGCAGGGACGGTCCCTGATTGCTGACGCTGAGCGCCGCCCAGCGAGGTTCCCGGCGTTGCAGTTCCAGCCGGATCGGGGTGCCGGGCGTGTGGAAATCGCGCGCGTTGTTCACCAGCTTGTCGAGCGCCTGACTGATCAGTTCCGGGGCGCCGTCCAGGAGTACTTCGTCGGTCGGGCGTTCCAGTTCGAACACCGTATCCGGGAAGGCGGTGCGGTATCCTTCATAGGCCGCCGCCAGCAACCCGCCCAGATCGTACCGTTCCGGTTCGGTCTGCTGTAGCAGCTGCTCCAATCGGGTGGCTTCCCGCATGCGATGCAGGATCAATCCCAGTCGTTCGGTGCCGTCGCGTGCCCGTTGCAGATAGACGGTCCGTTCTTTCGTCGACGGTTCCGAATCCAGGTTTTCCAGCGAGCTCTTCACCACCGTGAGCGGGGTACGCAGTTCATGCGCGAGGCGCGAGGCCATCGCCTCCAGATAGTGGTTGTACTCCGAGAGCCGATTGAGGACGCCGGAGAAGCTGCGGTCCAGGTCGCCGATCTCGTCCCGGGCGTGACCCGGCGACAGCCGTTGCAGGATGCGGCCGTCCGGGGTCACCGCCGCTTCCACCCGGTCCCGCAGCCGCCGGATGCGGCCCGCCAGAAAAGTGGCGAATCCCAGCAGCACCAGTGCCGTACCGGTGAAAAACAGCAGGGTGATACCGAACAGCCGTTCCAGCGCCGCATTTTGGAGGGAGAGTATGCGGTTGGTAGTCTGCTCCACCAGCACCACTCCCGCGATACCGCCGGCCGCCTGGATCGGCCAGGCCGCAGAGAGGATCACCGCCTTGCCGTCCGGGGTGGCGCGGCGTCGGGTCTCGCCTTTGCCGACGAGCGCGGCGTCCACCTCTCCGCCCTGGATGCGCCAAACCTCGGCCCGCTCGTCCTCAAACTGCCGGGTGGGCTGATCCAGCACCAGCCGGAACAGGCCCGAGAGAAAACGGGAGTAACCGGAGGCGGATCGGTTTTCGGACGGCTCGTTTTCGGCCGCCGTCAACTGTCCCCGCCGCGCCAACACCCGCCGATGGCGGTCCAGCACCCAGATCCGGGCGTTGGCGTGTTCCAGTCCGCCGATGATCCGGGTGATCTCCGGATTGGGCGTAACCAGCCATCCCAGGGATTCCACCTCCTCCATCGGGGCGGTGCTGACCCGGCCGGCGAGAGTCCGCTCCCGGGGGTCGTCCACGTCCCCCACCCCTAATGCCAACCGGGGGCCGACCAGGTGGCGGGGGATCTTCAACTCCACCTGATAGCCGGTGCTGTTCTCCTGCCATTCGCCGCTGATGCGATCCTCCGTCGCCACCGGCTCGGGGTCGCCCGGGTCGTTGGAGAGCAGAAATGCGTTCACCCAGCCGGGTCCGGTGGTGGTGATGCGGTAACGCGCCAGGCCGCCTTCCGGACGCTCCAGGGCGAGGTCGAGATAATCGCTGCGGTCGGTTCGCGACTCTCCGGGTTGCTGGTAGACGATCCGGTCGTCATGTACCAGAAACAGCAGGTAGAGGTAGTTCTCGCGCTCTCCCACCAGGTATTCGAGGCGCAATGAGCGACTGGTCCCGAGTTGCCAGCGATTCTGCAGATAGGGCTGCCAATCCTCCAGATAGCCGTCCAGTTGGATAACGGAGTGCAGAGGATGGATATAGACCACCGAGTCCGAGGCATCGGCGCCGGAGGCGCCGGCGGTAAACATCTCCCAACGGTCGCGTAGCATTGCGGCAACCGCCTGCGCGGTGCCAAGCAGCATGCTCTCCTGGGCGCTGCGCAGGAAACTTTCGGTTTCCTGGATGTAGCGATAGCCGGCCCACGGGATGACCAGCAGTGTCAGGGAGACCAGCAACAGCTTGAAACGGATGCTGTGGCGAAAGCGGCGTGATTCTCCGGCCTTCGGCATCTCCGCGCGTCCCTTCAGTCCGACTTCGAGTCGCCGGTAGCCGGCGGTTGCCAGCGATAACCCATCCCGTACACCGTTTCGATGGCGTCGAAGTTCGTGTCGATTTGCTGAAACTTGCGCCGGATACGTTTGATGTGGGTGCTGATGCTGGAGCCGTCCACCAGGATGCTGGCAGCCTCCATCAACTGGTCGCGGCTGCGGACATGGCCGGGATGATTGGCCAGGGCATGGACGAACCAGATTTCGGTTACGGTTAAATCCACCGGCCGCTCGCGCCAACTTACCTGTAACCGTTCCAAATCGACGCGCAGATTGCCGCGCGTCATGATCCGTTCTTGCGCCACCGGCTCCTGCAGCGCCGCCATTCTCCGGAACAGTGCGGCAATGCGTGCGGTAAGGTGGGCCACGCTGATGTCTTTGGTGAGATAGTCGTCCGCGCCCAACCGCAGGCCGGAGACGGTGTCCAGATCGCTGTCGCGCGCAGTCAGAAAAATGATCGGGAGGGTCGGATCGAGTCCCCGTAACTCGCGACAGAGCTCGAACCCGCCCTCCGCCTCTTCTTCCAGGCCGATGTCGAGGATCACCAGATCGGGCA
The DNA here is from genome assembly GCA_050287725.1 of Sedimenticolaceae bacterium. Classification (GTDB taxonomy): domain Bacteria; phylum Pseudomonadota; class Gammaproteobacteria; order Chromatiales; family Chromatiaceae; genus CBFDBF01. Next base: position 15,271 of record JBNKCL010000070.1, on the reverse strand, counting down.
GTCTGGCGCGAAAGGCGGCGAGGGCCTGCTGCCGGTTTGCATAGCCGCGCACCTCATATCCCTGACGCCGCAGGACGTCGGAGTAGTTCTCCCGGATGGCGGGTTCATCTTCGACGATCGCAATCTGTCTGGCCATAAGTTCGGGTTTCGCATCAAGGATTCCGGTTGGAAAGAGTACCACCAACCGGCCGGATCGGAACCCCATCGCCGGTGAAAACCGATCATTTCTGCTGCTTCCGCAGCGATTGCCACAATGTTGCCCGATTCTGTCAGCACCTTGCCCGGTTTTCGCATCTTCCTTGCCATTTCAACCCTCTTTAATTGCATACAACCGCAAGGCTACCCGGCGCAGGCACGGAGGATCGCACCCGGCCAGGGACGGCGCGCTGGACCAAGCCGCGAACGGGAACGGGAGATGACGCTACGGGTATCGATGATCCAGTCAGAAAGGAGTTACAGATGAACCGCATGATTCAACCCCTGAGTGAGGAGTTTTTGTACGCCTCCCCCGAGGCGCTGCCGACCGGATGCTACCGGATGTTGCGGCGTCGGACGGTGGGAAAACGGCAACCAATCAAGACCGAGGAGCAGAAAGATGGCACACGCAAAAATGATTGAGGTCCTGTGGAAGGATCTTGCGGTTACCACCATTGCCGCATTCGGCGCCGCCCTGTTGGCGGCGCTGCTTTTCGGACTGACGGCAGTGTTGCTGGCAAGCCCGGCGCGGGCGGGAGAGGCGGAGTTTCCGGCCGGCACCCAACGCATGGAAGTGGATCAGGTACAACGCGGCAGTCTGTTGCTGCGGCTGGCCAGCGGCGGGACCAGTGTGGACGCACCGACACTCGCCACCGATGTGCAGATGAACGTCAGCGGCATGACGGCACGGGTAACGGTGCAGCAACGGTTCCGCAATCCCGGCAGCGGCTGGGTGGAGGGGTTGTATGTTTTTCCGCTGCCGGAGAACGCGGCGGTGGATCGTTTGCGGATGAAGATCGGGGAACGGGTGATCGAGGGAGAGATCCGCGAGAAGGAACAGGCGCGGAAGATGTATGAGCAGGCCCGCCGGGAAGGGAAGAAGGCGAGTCTGCTGAGTCAGCAACGGCCCAACATCTTCACCACCGCGGTGGCCAATATCGCCCCGGGGGAGGAGGTGACGGTGGAGATCGAATATCAGCAGGAGCTGCGTTACCAACAGGGTGAGTTCACCCTGCGGTTTCCGTTGGTGGTCGCTCCCCGTTACATCCCCGGGGTGCCGGTAGCGGAGGAGGAGGTGAAGAGTTTTCAAGGGAGTGGTTGGGCGGACAATACCGATCAGGTGCCGGACGCCTCCCGCATCACCCCGCCGGTGGTGGATCCGGCGGAAGGGAAGATCAATCCGGTGACCATCCAGGTGCGGCTCGATGCCGGTTTCCCGCTGGCCCGGCTGGAGAGCCGTTATCACCCGATCGAACAGCAGCAGGATCCCCAGGAGGTTTATCACGTTCGGCTGCAGAGCGGGGCCCCGATCCCTGCGGATCGCGATTTCGAACTGGTCTGGACGCCCGCCAAAGGCAATGTCCCGCATGCGGCGCTGTTTGCCGAACAGTGGGACGGGGCGCAGTACACGCTGTTGATGGTGATGCCACCGGTGCAGCCGGCGGAGGTGGCGCAACGCGTCCCGCGGGAGGCGATCTTCGTGATCGATACCTCGGGTTCCATGCAGGGCGAATCGATTCAACAGGCGCGCGCGGCGTTGCGGTTGGCGCTACAGCGACTGACCCCGGCGGACCGGTTCAACGTGATCCAGTTCAACGATCGTCCGGATGCCCTGTTTTCGCAGGCGGTACCTGCCGATCCCGGCAACCTGCAGCGGGCGTTGCAGTATGTGGATGGGCTGGAGGCGCAGGGCGGCACCGAGATGCTGTCGGCGCTGCAACTGGCGCTCGACGGTCAGGACCGGTCCGGGATGCTGCGCCAAGTGATTTTTCTGACCGACGGCAGCGTGGGTAACGAGGAGGCGTTGTTGAAGACCATCCACCAACGCCTCGGCTCCAGCCGGTTGTTTACGATCGGGATCGGCTCCGCCCCCAACAGCTTCTTCATGACCCGGGCGGCGCAGTTCGGACGCGGGACCTTCACCTACATCGGCGACGTGCGGGAGGTGCGGGAGCGGATGGAACAGTTGTTCGCCAAACTGGAGGCTCCGGTGTTGACCGACATCCATCTTACCTGGGACGGAGCGCAGCAGGTGGAGATGTGGCCGCAGCGGGTGCCGGACCTCTATCTGGGCGAACCGGTGGTGGTGGCGGCGAAACTGCCTGCCGGGACCGGCAAGGTGGAGGTGGCGGGGACCCTCAACGGTAAACCCTGGAGCCGGGGGATTGTGTTGCAGGGTGGGGCCGCCAGCCCCGGCGTCCATCTGTTGTGGGCGCGCCGCAAGATCGCCGATCTGATGGACCAGAAGGCGCAGGGACGGTCGGAGGAGGAGATACGCAAGGCGGTGCTGGAGGTGGCGCTCGGACACCGTCTGGTGAGCCGCTACACCAGTCTGGTGGCGGTGGATAAGACCCCGGTTCGACCTGCCGGGACCGATCTGGCGCACAAGCCGGTGCCCACCAATCTGCCCCACGGCTGGAGCGCTTCCCATGTGTTCGGCAACCTGCCGCAGACCGCCACCCCGGCGCCGCTGCAGCTGTTACTGGGGCTGCTGGCGCTGTTGTGCGGGGTTTGGATGTGGCGCTTTGGGGGACGGTTCAACGCCCGTCTCCGGGTCTGAGGAGGAACCCATGAGGTATCTACGAAAAATCGGGGTGTTGCGGCTGATCGGGCTCGTCCTGCTGCTGGTCGGTATCTGGCAGTTCGGGCACGGGGTTTATCTGGAGGGTAAGGCGTGGCTGGCGCAACGGCTGTTGCGCCAGGCCTGGGAGGAGACCCTCGGAGGGAAACAGGAGGTGCGCCCCTGGCCCTGGGCAGACACCTGGCCGGTGGCGCGCCTGCAGGTGGCTCGCTTAGGGGTAGACCGCATCGTCCTGGCCGGGGCCAGCGGCCGGACCATGGCCTTCGGCCCGGGGTATGTCATCGGTACCGCCCCTCTCGGGGAACCTGGAAACAGCGTCATCAGCGGCCATCGTGACACCCATTTTCTGTTCCTGCGGGAATTACGGCCCCAGGACCGTATCGAACTGACCCTGCCGGACGGGAGCGTACATGATTATCTGGTGGAAGGAGCGTCCATTCACCGGCAGACCGAAGGGTGGTTGATGGGGGCGACCCCGGACAACCGCCTCACCCTGATTACCTGCTACCCGTTCGATGCGCTGGTACCGGGAGGACCCCTGCGCTATGTGGTACAGGCCAAGCCGCTGCTGTTCTGAGTTTGTCTGCCGGATCGGGCGGTGCGCCGAGCGCACCGCCTCGCTTCGCGCCCGTTGCTGGAACGGTGTAGAATCCGCCTTTTTACCGGACGATCGGACGGGGGAAGATTCTGGAACGCGCAAGCAAAAAGGGGCGGCGGAGCTGCAAGCCGGTGATTGCCGCTGCTGCTGCGTTGCTGTTGCTGACAGCAGGTACGGCGATCGCCCAGCAGGGGCCATTGACGGTATCGCAGGTGGTCCAGAAATATCGCGACAAGGTGGAGCAGCGTCTGGAGCCGCGCTTTCGCTATGCCGGCGTTGCGTGGCCGCCGCCGGGCCGGGTGACACTGTTGGTGATCAAAGAGACCCGGCGAATGGAGGTGTGGGCGGAACAGGACGGCGCGTGGCGCCGGGTCCGCGAATACCGCATCAAGGGGATGAGCGGGGAACCGGGACCAAAACTGAAAGAGGGGGATCGGCAGGTTCCCGAGGGGAGTTACCGGATCGTCCGGCTCAATCCCAACAGCGGCTACCATTTGTCGCTGAAGATCAACTATCCCAACGAGTTCGATCGGTCCCAGGCAAAGAAGGATGGGCGCACCGCCCTGGGCGGCGATATCTATATCCACGGACAGGCGGTATCCCGGGGTTGTCTTGCGATCGGAAACAATGCGGTCGAGGAGCTGTTTGTGCTGGCCTCGCTGATCGGCAAGGACAAGATCTCGGTGTTAATCAGCCCCAAGGATTTCCGGGTCCATTCGGTTCCTCCTCCGGTGGAGGGCGAACCGTCGTGGTACCGGGAGCTGAACGAGGAGATTGCCGCCGGGATGCTGCAGTACCAACGGGAACGGAAGTGAGGAGTTGCGGTCTCTTTTCCAATCACGGTGCACAAACCGGCCGTTATCGTCTTTCACCCACAACATTGAGTAGTTAGGTCTGTGGCACGCAAGAGTTCACGCACCCATCGGCGCCGTTCCACCGCAGCGGCACGCAAACCGCCCCGTAAATCGACGGGTGCAAAAGGTCGCAGCAAATCAAACCGAAGATCCCCGCTGCGAAGACGTTTGCTGGGGTTGCTGTTTCTGGCGGCCCTGGTGGGCGGGGTCTATCTGCTGTATCTGGATCACACGGTACGGGTCAAGTTCGACGGCAAGCGTTGGGCGGTGCCGGCCCGGGTTTACGGGCGGGCGCTGGAACTCTATCCCGAGGCGCCGGTTACGCCGCAGGAGTTGACGGCGGAACTGCAGCGCCTCGGTTACCGCAAGGTCTCCCGTCCTGACTACCATCCCGCCACCTGGTCCCGCCAGGGCGGCCGTTTTTTCGTTCACACCCGTTCGTTCCGATTCTGGGACGAGGCGCAGGAAGAGCGCACCCTGGAACTCGATTTCCGGGGGGAACAACTGGTTTCGCTCCAGGACGATGCCGGCCGGCCGGTGGCGCTGGCGCGGCTGGAAGCGCCGGAGATCGGCAGTATCTATCCGGCGCACAATGAGGATCGGGTGCTGGTGCAGCGCAAGGAGTTGCCGGAGGCGTTGGTGCGGGCGCTGGTGGAGGTGGAGGACCGCTCCTTCTTCACCCATCTCGGCGTAGACCCCAAGGCGATTGTGCGGGCCCTCTGGGCCGACCTGCGGGCCGGCAGCATGGTGCAGGGCGGTAGCACCCTGACCCAGCAATTGGTGAAGAACTTCTATCTCACCCAGGAACGGACCCTGTGGCGCAAATTGAACGAGGCGGCGATGGCGCTGCTGCTGGATGCGCACTACACCAAGGACGAAATTCTTGAGGCCTACGCCAACGAGATCTACCTCGGCCAGGACGGCAACCGGGCGATCCACGGCTTCGGACTGGCCAGCCACTTCTATTTCAATCGCCCCCTGGCGGAACTGGATCTGCCGAAACAGGCACTGTTGGTGGCGCTGGTGCGCGGTCCCTCTTATTACGATCCCCGCCGGCATCCGGAACGGGCGTTGAAACGGCGCAATATGGTGCTGGATATCCTGCGGGAGCGGGGCTATCTCACTGCGTCGCAGGCGCAGACGGCGTCGGCCGCCCCCCTGGGGGTGACCGCCCGGGGCGGCAACGGCGGCGGCAGCTATCCCGCGTTTCTGGATCTGGTGCGGCGCCAACTGCATCGCGATTACCGCGAGGAGGATCTTACCTCGGAGGGCCTGCGGATCTTTACCACCCTCGACCCGTGGGCGCAGGATCAGGCGGAACAAGCGGTGGCGCAGCGTCTGAAAAGGCTGGAGCAGGATCACCGTTTCACCCCCGGGAAGCTGGAGGCGGCGGCGGTGGTGGTGAGTTCCGACAGCGCCGAGGTGTTGGCGGTGGTTGGCGGCAGGGAGCCGGGTTTCGCCGGCTTCAACCGGGCACTGGATGCGGTGCGTCCTATCGGGTCGCTGGTCAAGCCGGCGGTCTACCTCACTGCTTTGATGCAGCCGCAACGCTATACCCTGGTATCGCCGCTGGAGGATGAACCGATCTCGATCCCGAATCGGGACGGCTCCACCTGGAATCCGCAGAATTACGACCAGACGGCCCACGGCAGCGTGATGCTGCACCAGGCGCTGACCCACTCCTATAACCTGGCCACCGTCCGGCTCGGAATGGGCCTGGGACTGGATGCGGTGGCGGACACCCTGCGTTCCCTCGGACTCAACCGTCCGATCAATCGCTTTCCTTCCCTGTTACTGGGCGCGGTCTCATTGTCGCCGCTGGAGGTGGCCCAGATCTACCAGACCCTTGCGGCCGGTGGATTTCATTCTCCCTTGCGCGCCATCCGGACCGTTCAGACGGCGGACGGGGAGAGCCTGCAGCGCTATCCTTTGACGGTGCAACAGGCGGTTCCGGCGGAGGCGGTCTACCTGTTGAACAGTAACCTGCAAGAGGTGGTGCGCAGCGGCACCGGTCGGGGTCTCGGGACCTTTCTTTCCCCCGATTTCAATCTTGCCGGCAAGACCGGCACCACCGATGATCTGCGGGACAGCTGGTTTGCCGGGTTCAGCGGCGACAAGGTGGCGGTGGTCTGGGTGGGCCGCGACGACAACCAATCCGCACACCTGACCGGGGCGAGCGGGGCGCTGCGGGTGTGGGGGGAGATGATGCGTCGCCTGCGGCCGCAGCCGCTCTCCCTGACGTTACCGGAACAGGTGGAGCTGGTCTCCATCGACGACGGTTCCGGTCTGCGGGCCGAACGGTGGTGCAACAATGCACGGCAATATCCCTTTATAATCGGATCGGCACCCGACCGATATGCGGACTGCGCCGGGGGTGGGATTCGGGATCTGATTCAGGGGATTTTTAATGATTAGGACGCTGCGGTTTCTATCGATGTTCCTGTTGCTGCTGCTAAGCGGTTGCGGCGGGATTCCGTACTTCAGTGAGAGCGAATCCTCGGAACCGGCCACGGTACAGGAGCCGCAAGGGGCGGGGGAGGACACTGCGGTGGAAGCGACGGGGAGCACCGAAGAACCCGGAGATGGGGTGGCGCTGAGCCCCTACCGGCCGGCTACCGTCGGAAGTCCGGCGGTGGAGGAACTGCTGCAGCGGGCGGCATCGCAGCAGGAGGAGGGGAACAGCGTCGAGGCGGTAGCGACGGTGGAGCGGGCATTGCGGATCGAACCGCGGAACGCCCGCCTCTGGAACCGGTTGGCCCACCTGCGCGCGGAACAGCAACAGCCGGTGCTGGCGGCCGATCTGGCCGCAAAATCCAACACCCTGGCGGGGGACGATCCCGAGTTGAAGCGGGACAATTGGCGGCTGATTGCGTGGGCGCGCCGTTCCCTGGGGGATTCACAGGGCGCGCGCGACGCCGAACGCAAGGCGGTGAGAAGCGACTGAGGCCTCTTTTTCGGCCCCGGCGCCTTTCCCGGATGGCCTTTTCCCATCAATCAGATAGAATCAGACCATTCCGAATTTCCGGAAATTGGAGAGGTACGGCGGCGTGAGCCTCTATGCCGAAGAGAAATTGATCAGCCAGGCACGGCGGTTGGCCGCGGATTACCGGCGCACCATGGGCCGTCCGCTGCCTGGTATCAGCAGTGAAATCGCCGTCCACGACGCGATCCGGCTTCTGGGGCTGAAACCGGCGGGGGGGGCGGAAGGCGGGTTCGATGCGGTCGACCCGGAGCGTGAGGGGCGGCGACTGCAGATCAAGAGCCGAACCATCTTCGATGAAGGGAAGTCGGGGCAACGTGTGGGCCAGATCCGCATGGAACAGCCGTGGGACGCCGTACTCCTGGTGCTCATGGACGAGGAGTACGAACCCTATGAGATCTACGAGGCCGAGCGGGAAGAGCTGCTGGAGTTCGCGGCGAAATCCAGCAGCAACCGCGCCAAACGCGGGGCGCTCTCGGTGGCGCGCTTCAAGATCATCGGACGTCTGGTCTGGACCCGGGAAGAGGGAGTGGCACCGGAGATCTGGGACAATCAAGCCCCCTGAGATTCGTCGGTCCGTCCATGTATGAAATCTCCGAAGTACTGGGGCGAGAGGGGCTGCTTGCCCGCTCGCTGGAGGGTTTCACCTTCCGGTCCCAGCAGCTGGAGATGGCGGAGCGGGTGGCCGCCGTTCTGGAACAGGGCGGTGTTCTGATCACCGAGGCCGGCACCGGCACCGGCAAGACCTTCGCCTATCTGGTTCCGGCGCTGCTCTCGGGTCGTAAGGTGCTCCTCTCCACCGGCACCCGGAACCTCCAGGACCAACTGTTTCATCGCGATCTGCCTCTGGTGCGCGACGCCCTGGGGGTACCGGCCCAGGTGGCGCTGCTCAAGGGGCGGGCCAACTACCTTTGTATCCATCGCATGGAGAACGCCCTGCTGGAGGGACGACTCCGGGCGCGGGTGTTGGTGGATCACCTGGGGGCGGTGCAACGCTGGTCCGGCCGGACCGTCAGCGGCGATATCGCCGAGCTTACCGAGATCCCGGAGGATAGTGAGATCTGGCCGTTGGTCACCTCCACCAGCGACAACTGTCTCGGCCAGGAGTGTCCCGTCTACAGTAAGTGCCATCTGGTCGAGGCCCGGCGCCGGGCACAGGAGGCGGATCTGGTGGTGATCAACCACCATCTGTTGTGCGCCGATTTCGCCCTCAAGGAGGAGGGGTTCGGGGAGCTGCTGCCGGCCGCCGACTGTATCGTGGTGGACGAAGCACACCAACTTCCCGAGACCGCCGGCAATTTCTTCGGTCTGAGCGTGAGCGGCAGGCAGTTGTTGGAGTTGGCGCGCGACAGCGAACAGGAGTATCACCGGGAGGCGGGGGATCTGCCGGAGATCCCGGAACGGGCGGCCGCCCTCGGCAAGGCGGTGCGCGATCTGCGACTGAGCTTCGGCGTGGAGTTGCGGCGCGGTCCCTGGCGCGAGATCAGCGGTGATCGGCAGATCCTCGCCGCCCTGGAACAGGTACAGCAGGGACTGGCGCGACTGGAAGAGTCGCTGGCGGCGGTGCGGGAACGGGGTAAGGGGCTTGCGAGTTGCTGTGAGCGTTGCGGCGCGTTGGGGTTGGGTTTGGCGGCCCTGTGCGAAGAGGGTGAAGAGGGCGACGTGCGTTGGTTCGAGACCCATCGCCAGAGTTTTCGTCTCACACGCACCCCACTGGAGATCGCCGGGCTGTTTCGCGCCCAGATGGAGCGTCATCCGGCCGGTTGGGTCTTCACCTCCGCCACCCTGGCGGTGGGCACCAGTTTTCGCCATTTTCAGGACCGGTTAGGGCTGGAGGAGGCGGAGACCGCCCGCTGGGAGAGTCCCTTCGACTATCCCCGCCAGGCGCTCTGGTTCATCCCTCGCGGGATGCCGGAACCGCGCAGTCCCGGATACACCGAGGCGGTGCTGGAGGTGGCGATACCGGTGCTGGAGGCGAGTCACGGTCGGGCCTTTCTGCTCTTTACCAGTCACCGGGCGTTGCGGGAGGCGGCCGAGTTGCTGGAGACCCGCATCGACTATCCGATCCTGGTGCAGGGCAGCGCCCCCAAGGGAGAACTGCTGGAGCGGTTCCGGCGTCTCGGCAATGCCGTGCTGTTGGGGACCGCCAGCTTCTGGGAGGGGGTGGACGTGCGCGGCGAGGCGCTCTCCTGTGTCCTGATCGATAAGCTGCCGTTCGCCTCGCCGGGCGATCCGGTATTACAGGCCCGCATCGACGCCCTGCGGGAGCAGGGCGGGAACCCCTTTATGGAGTTCCAGGTGCCGCAGGCGGCCATCGCCCTGAAACAGGGGGCCGGGCGGTTGATCCGGGACGAGAACGACCGGGGCGTGCTGGTGGTCTGCGACCCGCGGCTCTTGAAAAAAGGGTACGGCCACACCTTCCTGGCCAGCATGCCGCCTATGGCGCGCACCCGGGAACTGGCCGATGTCCGACGATTCTTTGCGACCGATTCCGAGGGTGAAGAAACGAGCTGATCCTGCGGCTTTTTCGAGGGAGTGAAAGCGTCGGTTTATTTGGGGTAAGCGGGTTACAATTCAGCGCATGAAGTTGTTGGCCATTGAAACTGCGGGCGAGGCCTGTTCCGCCGCCCTCTATCTGAAGGGAGAGATCCGTCAGCGGCTGGTGTCGGAGCCGCGGCGCCAGAGCGAGCTGATTCTCGCCCAGATGGATGAACTGCTGGCGGAAGCCGGGATTCGTCCCAACCAGCTGGATGCGTTGGCGTTCGGTTGCGGGCCTGGTTCGTTTACCGGGGTGCGGATCGCTGCGGGTGTGGTTCAGGGGGTGGCGTTCGGGGCGGATCTCCCGGTGGTGCCGGTATCCACCCTGGCGGCGTTGGCGCAACGCCTGTTCCGGGAGCAGGGCGCACGCCGTATCCTGCCGGCCTTCGACGCCCGGATGGGCGAGCTCTACTGGGGTTGTTACGAGGTCGGGGCAGGGTCCTTGGTAAGGGCGCTGCAACCCGATCAACTGCTGGGGCCGGAGCGGGTGTCAGCGCCGGAGGGCGGCGATTGGTGCGGCGTCGGCGGAGGGTGGGAGAGCTACGGCGAGCTGCTGGCGTCACGGCTGGCCGGACGACTCCGTTCCGTGACGCCCGGACTGCAGGGTTGTGCCTATGATGTGGCGTTGCTGGGGGTGGCGGCGTTCCAGGATGGGAGGGCGGTAACGGCGGGGTCCGCCCTGCCGGTCTACCTGCGGGAAGAGGTGGCGCAAAAGGCCACCCAGTAATTCAGTCGGATTAAACGAAACGCTTGCAGAAGTTGTCATAACTCCCTGTAGATGATACAAACTAAGGTTATTCCGCAACGTGTCGAAGTAATAGATAATGGGAAAGAGAGGGTGTGGCTGTTTCCCGTATCGGCTGAATGAGAATCAAAGACTTAAAGACTCCCTGGAGGAGCGAATGCGCAAGCTGGCATCAATATTGGTTGTTTTGGGATTGGTTTTCGGGTTGGTCGAAGCGGCGGTGAGTGCCGATGGGAACCAGGACAATCTTTTTCAACTTACTGAGGCCCTGAAAAAGCGATTACAGGCCCGAATCGCCGAGGTGACCTCCAATCCAGAGAGGCTTGCTGCGATTATGCGGGAAGGTCGCGATCGCACGGTGCTCTGCCGCTACTGCCATGGCGAGAACGGGATTGCCATTCAGCGGGAAGGGCTGAAGCGGATCGTACCCAATCTGGCGGGCCAGAATCCGGTCTACATCATCGATCAGTTTCAGCGCTTTGGGGACGGTCGCCGCAAGGACTTTATGATGGGCGGGTTGGCCAATAACTTCTCGGAAGAAGATATGATCAAGATCGCCATCTTCTATTCCGAACTGCCGCCCAAGACCTCCGGCGGCGGGCAGCTGGAACTGCGGGCGAAAGGGAAGGAGATCTTCAAGCGCGTCTGTCATACCTGCCATGGAGAGGATGGCAGAGGGCAGGCGGGTTACGCCATGATCGCGGGTCAGCGGGCCGATTATGTGAACCAGATGCTGCTTACTTTCCGTGATGATCGTGAACGGCGGGTGAATCCCTGGATGACCGGTGTGGCGGTAGGCCTGAGCGACGAAGATATCGATGCGGTCTCCACCTACGTCGCGAATCTCAAATAATCAGTCTGACGACATTGTTCAATGCGCCGGCGTAAAGCCGGCGCAATTCTGTTATTCCTAAGGATTCAGTAGTTGTCCCTATTCCAATCCCAGCACTCCGGAAGCGATAATCAGCAGCGTCGTCTTCTCCTGTTTTTGTTATTCGTCACGTTCGCTCTGAGCGTGCTGTTTTTTCTCTCCTGTCTGAATGCCGATCTGGTGCGGGCGGGCGAGGCGCGGGCGGCGGAGATCGCGCGGGAGATGCTGGAGCGGGGTAATCTGATCCTGCCCTCCCTCAACTACGAGGTGGCGGCGAACACCATGACCAAGCCGCCGCTCTATCATTGGCTGGTAGGGGCGCTGGGTTCCCATTTTGATTGGCAGAATTGGGCGATGCATCTCCCGGCTCTGTTGGCCGCCCTGGCCATCGTCTGGATCGTGTATCTGCTGGGGCGGCTGTTATACGGTTTGCGGGCCGGCGTCTTCGCCGCCCTGGTGCTTTCGACCTCGATACTGTTCCTGTCGAACGGTTCCGCCGCACGGATCGACGTGCTCTTTTCTTTGTTGATCGTCGCCTCCCTGTACTGTTACTGGCTGGTCCGTTCCGGTTCCGTGCATGCGAACTGGATCTACGGTTTTTACGCCTTAAGCGCGTTGGCGGTAATGGCGAAAGGACCGGTAGGATTGTTGCTCCCGTTCGCGGTCGCGGGATACCACTTGCTGAGTTCGAGCGGCAGACAAAGCCTGCGGGAAGTGAAGCTGGGCCGGGGTCTGATTCTGTTTTTGCTGTTGGCGCTGCCCTGGTACGTCGCCATGGTGCTGACGGCCCCGCCTGAACTGGTGGATCGTTTTCTTTTCGGACAGGTGCTGCAGTGGTGGGAAGGGAGCGGCGGCGATGCCGATGTCGGCGGCAAATCGGTTTTTGCCTATCTGCCCCATCTGCTTCTGGGCACCTTCCCCTGGTCGCTGTTTCTGCCGGGGGCCATCTGGTTCGGGATCCGGGAGGCGAGAAGGGAGAATGACGCCAACCTGAAAGCGCTGCTGTTCTGGTTTCTCGGGGGGTTCGTGCTGTTCAGTCTTGGCGGCAAACAGGCGGCCCGTTATCTGTTACCCCTGATGCCGGCGTTTGCGTTGCTGCTGGGCTGGTACTGGGACCGGATGGTCGCGCAAGCGACGGCAGCCCAACGCCGGGTGATGTTGGTGGCGGGTGTAGGGGTGGTGCTGTGTTGTCTGGTACCGCTGCTCCTGTTGTCGGCGATCGCTACGGATGCCGATGGGGTCATCAACTGGTTGGTGCAGGGGCGCAATCTGGGTAGTACGCACCAGATCCGGACGACATGGCAACTACTGGGCGGTTATCTGGGTGCGGCGGTGGTGTTTTCCGCGCTTGCGGTAGCGGCGGCGGTAGCGGCGGTCCGGGGTGTCGTCCGGAGTCGGATTTCGACCACCGTGGTGGGATTGGCGATGGTGGTCTGGATTCTGGTGTGGCCGTTTGCCCTGGTGGTAAAACCCCAATTGGATCAGGCCGACAGCGTGCATCCGGTGGCCGATGAGATTCGAACCATTCTTCCGCCGGAAGCTACGCTCTACGGTGGCGGTAGGGCATATAAGCACGCTATGCGCTGGTATCTGCGGCACAACATCACGCAGGAGCCGGACAGCCAACTTTACGAGCGGGTACGGAAGGAACCCGGATCTGCCGTACTGTTAATGGAGAAACATCCCCCTCCGGAAGAACTGCTTGCCATCCGGCAAGGGGTGCGGCGGTGGGAGGTGAATTACTACTACGTGACTTTCTTCCCCGCGGAGTAGCGGCGCCGGGGCGCGGGTATTACGAGTAGGAAATCTGTTTTGGCTTGCCGTTAAGAACCTGCAGATAGCTCCCGCCCTGTTCCGTCCACTCAGCCAGCACGATCCGTTGGGCCGGTTTTCCTTCCAGTTCGAAGGTATGGATCGCCGGGCGGTGGGTGTGACCGTGGATCAGCAACCGGACGTGGTGTTGTAACATCGCTTCCCGCACCGCCGTTTCATTGACATCCATGATGTCCTCCGGCAGCAGCGAGGTGGCTTCGCCGCTGCGGCGGCGCATGTCGGCCGCCATGGCCGCACGCTCCGCCAGGGACCGGGAAAGGATGTAAGCGACCGTTTCCGGATTCCGCAACTTCCGGCGCGCTTCCTGATAGCCGTGATCGTCGATGCAGAGCAGATCGCCGTGCATCAGCAGTACCGGCTCTCCCTCCAGTTGGATAACGCTCGGGTCCGGCAGCAGCGTGCAGCCGGTGGTCCGGCAGAAGGCGTCCCCCAGCAGGAAGTCGCGGTTGCCGTGCATCAGGAAGACCTGGGTGCCCTGTTCCTTCAAGCGTGCCAACCCGGCCGCGACCTCCGGGATCGGCGGGGTGGCGTCGTCATCTCCCAGCCAGGCGTCGAACAGATCACCCAGGATATAGAGGCGGTCGGCCCGGGACGCCACCTGTTCGAAAAAACGCAACGCCAGCGCCACCGTGGCGGGGCGTTCTCCCGACAGGTGCAGATCGGAGATGAACAGGTTTTCCGCCATCGTGGAGAGGTTCAGCTATTCGCTGATCTCGGCCTTTTCGATCACGATGTCCTCTTCCGGTACATCCTGGTGGCCCTGACGGCTGGTGGTGGCGACCCCTTTGATGCGATTGATCACCTCCATCCCATCGGTAACGCGGCCGAAGACGCAGTAACCCCAGCCGTCCTGGGACGGGTAGTCGAGGAATCGGTTGTCCACTACGTTGATGAAGAACTGGGCGGTGGCGGAGTGGGGGTCCATGGTGCGGGCCATGGCGATGGCGCCGGCCACGTTGCGCAGGCCGTTACTGGATTCGTTCTCGATCGGTGCGCGGGTCGGTTTCTCCTCCATACCCGGCAGATAGCCGCCGCCCTGGATCATGAAGTTGTCGATGACCCGGTGAAAGATCGTGCCGTCATAGAAGCCGTCGCGTACATACTGGGCGAAGTTTTCTGCGGTTTTCGGGGCTTTCTCGAAGTCCAGTTCCAGCACAATATCGCCGAGGTTGGTTTTTAGGGTGATCATTTCTCTGTTCCTTTATTTGCTGTCGGAAACTCGGGTGACGTTTTCGATGATGACCGGTTGGTTGGGGACGTTGCTCATCCCGTATCGGGATCCGGTAAATACGTCCGCGATCCGGTCCACCGTCTCCATCCCTCGGATCACGCGCCCGAATACCGCATAACCCGAGCCGCGCGCTTTGGGGTAATCGAGGTCGGGATTGTCCGCGTGATTGATGAAGAACTGAGAGGTGGCCGAGTCGGGATCGGGGAGACGGGCCATGGCGATGGTGTCGCGCAGGTTCTTGAGGCAGTTGCTCGCCTCGTTGGCGATGGGTGCATGGGTCTCTTTTTTCATTACATCCGGGGTAAACCCACCACCCTGGATCATGAATCCGTTGATCACCCGGTGGAAGACGGTGCCGCGATAGAAACCCTCATCGACGTAGCGTAGAAAGTTTTCCACGGTTTTTGGCGCCTGGTCGCCGTCCAGTTCCAGTTCGATCTCTCCCAGGTTGGTCTGCATGACCACCCGGACGGTTTCGGCAGAGGCGGGAAGCGCCAGCGCCAAGGTCAGTAACAGGACGGTTATCAGATGCAGTAGTTTCGATTTCATCGTTCCTGGGTTCCTCGGTGGCCAACGGGGCGGACGGATGCATCGGTTTCGCCCGCTGAAAGCGCTACATGATACGGCTTTCAGGGGGCCGGAAAAACCCTTCGGGCGGGCTTGCTTCTTTGTCGCGGCCGGGCTTTCGTTTACTATGCATCTTTTTCCGTGCCGGAAAACGCGACCGGAATCCGTTCGTCGTCTCCCGGCCGGTCGTCGGGAATCGCCATGCTTCAGGTCTACAACGATCTCACCAACCGCAAACAGGAGTTCCGGTCCATCGAGCCGGGCAAGGTCCGCATGTA
>JBNKCL010000069.1:0-10917 GCA_050287725.1 Sedimenticolaceae bacterium | reverse complement strand
TCCCCATCGCGCACGCCCTGGCCTGGCCGGAACGAATCGAGTCCGGGGTGGCCGGTCTGGATCTTGCGGCCATCGCCCGGCTCGATTTCGAGCCGCCGGACCTGAATCGTTTTCGCTGCCTGGATCTGGCGTACCGCTGCGCCCGGGAGGGCGGCGGTACGCCGGCGGTGATGAATGCGGCGAACGAGGTGGCGGTGGCGGCCTTTTTGGAACAACGCCTGCGATTTACCGCGATTCCGGCGGTGATCGAAGATACCCTTCAGACGGCGCCGGCCGGCAATGCCGCCACCCTGGAGGAATTATTGGAAATCGACCGGGTCGCACGGGCGGCGGCGGAACAAGCGGTAACTGCAAGGGTCTGAAGCACAATGACCGGTTCACTCTTCTCTACCATTTTCTATTTTCTTATCGCCCTGGGCGTGCTGGTCACGGTCCATGAGTTCGGCCACTTCTGGGTGGCGCGCCGGCTGGGGGTGAAGGTGCTCCGGTTCTCGGTCGGCTTCGGCCGGCCGCTGTGGCGCTGGACCGGGCGTAAGGACGGCACCGAATACGTGCTGGCCATGGTGCCGCTGGGCGGTTATGTGAAGATGCTCGACGAGCGGGAGGGAGAGGTCGCGGAAGAGGAGAGTCATCGCGCCTTTAACCGCCAGTCTCTGCCGGTGCGCTCCGCCGTCGTGGCGGCCGGTCCCCTGTCCAACCTGTTGTTCGCCATCCTCGCCTTCTGGCTGGTGCTGATGAGCGGTGAAGTCGGTCTTCGTCCGTTGGTGGGGGAGGTGGCGCCGGCCACGCCGGCTGCCGATGCGGGCTTTCGGAGCGGCGATGAGGTGCTGGCGGTGGGAGAGCGGGAGACCCCGACCGTGGAGTACCTGGTGCGGGCGCTGTTGGCCGAGGCGGGCGAAGATACCAGCGTTCCGGTCCGGGTGCGAAGCGAGAACGGCGTCGAGCGGGTACGCTATCTCCCGGGCGGCGTTCTGGCGACCCTCGCCGATCAGGGCGATCCGCTCGGAACCCTGGGGATCACCCTGGCGCGGCCGAACGTGCCGGCGGTGGTGGGGGAACTGGTTGCGGGTGAGACGGCCCAGGCCTCGGGGTTGCTGGCGGGGGACCGGATCCTGACGGTTGACGGCCGGCCGGTCGGCGACTGGGAGGAGTTCGTCAGCTATATCCAGGAGCATCCCGACCAGGCGGTGGCCCTCGATCTGGAGCGTCAGGGACGACAGATCCCTCTGGAGCTGCGGGTGGGAAGCCTGGTGCAGGGCGAGAAGAGGATCGGCCGCATCGGGGCCGGACCGCGGGTCCCGGAGGGCCTGCTGGAGCGGTACCGGGTGACGGTGAAGCTGGGGGTGATGGCGGCGCTCTCCGAGGCGGGGCTGCGGACCTGGGACCAGTCGGTCTTCATGTTGCGGATCCTCGGGCGCATGGCGGTCGGCCAGGCCTCGGTAAAGAATCTGGGAGGTCCGATCTCCATTGCTCAAATTGCGGGGAAATCAGCCAGTTACGGCGTTTCCTTCTTCCTGAAATTCCTGGCGGCGGTGAGTGTCAGCCTGGCGATCCTGAATCTGCTGCCGGTGCCGATCCTGGACGGCGGCCATTTGTTCTTTTTCCTGATCGAGGGGATCAAGGGGCGGCCTTTGTCGGAGGAGGCGCAGTTGCGGGGGCAGCAGATCGGGCTGGTGATTCTGCTCCTATTGATGGGGCTGGCCTTTTATGTTGATATCTCTCGGCTGCTGGGATAGCGGCAAAAGATCATCTATACTAGGTCCCCCCGCTGGAAGGGGGGATCAGAAGACTGTTTTGCAGGTCGATAATAATTCAGAGAAAACTGGAAGTTAGAATAAATGACACGCACCTTCAGACTATTCCTGGCGCCTTTGTTTCTGGCAATCGCGCTGTTCTCGGCGGCCGCCGTGGCCAAGCCGTTCGTGATCGATGATATCCGGGTCGAAGGGTTGCAGCGCATCTCGGCGGGCACGGTGTTCAACTACCTGCCGGTCAAGATCGGCGACCAGATCGATTCGGAAGAGACCGGCTCCATCATCCGGGAGTTGTATAAGACCGGATTCTTCAAGGATGTGCGCCTGGAGCGGGAAGGGAATGTCCTGATCATCTTTGTTTCCGAACGTCCCGCCATCGCCAACATCAACATCACCGGCAACGAAGAGATCGATACCGAACAACTGCTGACCGGTCTGAAAGACATCGGTATGGCGGAGGGACGGGTATTCAATCGTTCCGTCCTGGACAAGATCGAACAAGAGTTGCAGCGCCTCTATTTCAGCCGCGGCCGTTACGGTATGAAGCTGGAATCCACCGTGACCCCGCTGGAGCGGAACCGGGTGGCGCTGGATATCGTCATCAATGAAGGTGAGGTGGCCCGGATCAAGCAGATCAACATCGTCGGCAATAACGCCTTCGACGAAGACGATTTGTTGGATAAGTTCCAGCTCAATACCGGCGGCTGGACGTCGATGCTTACCAAGAGCGATCAATACTCGCGCGAGAAGCTTGCGGCCGACCTCGAAACCCTGCGTTCCTACTATCTGGATCGCGGCTATATCAATTTCAAAGTGGATTCCACCCAGGTATCCATTACGCCGGACAAGAAAGACATCTACGTCACCATCAATATCACCGAAGGGGATATCTACCAGATCAGCGACATCAAGCTGGCCGGGACTTTGGTGGTGCCGAAGGAAGAGCTGTTTCCGCTGATCCAGATCAATCGCGGCGATACCTTCTCCCGCAAGGAGACCACCGACAGCGCCGAGCGCATCAATGCGCTTTTGGGCAACCGGGGATACGCCTTCGCGAACGTCAACAGCATCCCGGAGATCGATCAGGATAAGAAAACGGTCGCGATCACCTTTTTCGTGGATCCCGGCAAGCGGGTTTATGTGCGGCATGTGAATATCAGCGGCAACAGCAATACCCGTGATGAGGTGTTGCGCCGGGAGATGCGGCAGTTGGAGTCGGCATGGTTCTCCACCGAACTGGTCCGGTTGTCGCGGGAACGGTTGCAGCGCCTGGGGTATTTCGAAGAGGTCAATATCGAGACCCCGCCGGTTGCCGATTCCACCGATCAGATCGATGTCAACGTAAAGGTCAAGGAAAAGGCCACCGGTAACCTGATGGCGGGTATCGGTTACTCGCAGTCCCAGGGGATCATTTTCAATACCAGTATCAGCCAGGACAACTTCCTCGGTACCGGTAAGCATGTAAGCTTCGGCTTTAACACCAGTGCCGGGAATCAGCTCTATCGGCTGGCTTACACCAATCCCTATTACACGGTGGATGGTATCAGCCGCGGATTCGATCTCTCCTATCAGCAGACCGATTTCAGCGAAGTGGATACGGCCAAGTACGCCACCGATGTGGGGAGGGCGGGGATGAGTTTCGGAATCCCGCTCAACGAATACGACCGTCTCAATTTCAGTCTGTCGGTGGAGCATACCGATTTCAAGGTGGGGGGCGGCGCCTCGACTGAGGTGACGGATTTTGAAAACATGTATGGCAATACCTTCCTCAATTACGAATTGGGTATGAACTGGACCCACGACTCCCGGGACTCCTATATGTTCCCCACCTCGGGCGGCCTGCAGAGGTTCGGCGCCAACGTCACCTTCCCCGGCAGCGATCTGACCTTCTATAAGGTCAGCTACCAGCATCGGCGTTATTTCCCCCTGACCGATAACCTTACGCTTTCGCTGAACGGCGACGTGGGTTACGGCGACGGTTATGGCGACACCAAGCGTCTGCCCTTCTTCGAGAACTACTTCGCTGGCGGACCGAAATCGGTGCGCGGCTACAAGGATTACAGCCTCGGTCCCCGTGATAACCCAAATAATGATCCGTTGGGGGGCAATCTGCGGTTGGTCGGGAACGCCGAGCTGCTGTTCCCGGAGCCGTTCGGTATCGCCCCGAAGGCGGTCCGTCTGGGCGCGTTCTTCGATGCGGGTAACGTCTGGGATACCACCAGTGAGAACTTCGATGTGGGGGATATTCGTTACTCCGCCGGTGTTTCCATGACCTGGATGTCGCCGGTGGGATTGCTGGGGCTCTACCTGGTTGCGCCGTTGAACGACGAGTCCGGCGACGAAACCGAAAACTTTCAATTCACGTTTGGAACTTCCTTTTAACAAATCTGGAGAAAGGTCTTGAAAAAGTCAGTGATTTTTGTGGCGTTGGTGTTGCTTGGGGTTGCCGGGATCGGCACTGCACAGGCGGAGAAGATTGTTGTGGTCAATCTGGCCAAAGCGGTGGAGCAGTCTCCTCAATATGAGGCAACCCAAAAAGCGCTGGAAGCTGAATACGAGAGACAGACCAAGGGCCTGGTCGCCGACCAAAAAAAGATCAAGCAGCTGGAAGATAAGCTGGAAAAGGATCGGGATGTCATGAGCGCCGCGGAAGCGAAGCGCCAGGAACAGGATATTCGCTCGCGGCGGCGCAAGCTGAATTACGATCTGCAGGAAGCGAAAGACGATTTTAATATGCGCGCCGGTGAAGAACGCAGAAAGCTCGTGCGTCAGATCATGGAAGTGGTGCGTGAGGTCGGTAAGGCGGAAAACATCGATATCATCCTGGGTGACGGTGTGGTCTATGCCAATGACGCTTTGGATATTACCGACAAGGTCGTGAAGCGGCTCAAGGAAAAGTCTAGGGGTAAATAACAAGAGTCTCCGGGGGCGCCGGCATGGGCTACCGACTGAGTGAGTTGGCGCATGTAGCCGGAGCGGAGCTGCATGGGGATGGCGAGTGCGAGATTGATCGCGTCGCCACCCTCGATGAGGCGACGGCGGGTGCAATCGCGTTCCTGACCAACACTAAATATCGAAAATATCTGGGTACCACCCGGGCGTCGGCGGTAATCTTAAAGCCCGAATTCCTGGCGGAGTGCCCGGTTAACGCCTTAGTAAGCGATAATCCGCATCTGGCCTATGCCCGTATCAGCAGTTGCATGTTTCCGGCGCCGGCCGTGCATGCGGGCCGTCACCCTTCTGCGGTGATTGCAGGCAGCGCAAAAGTCGATCCCTCGGCCTGGATCGGAGCGTGCGCGGTGGTGGAGGAGGGTGCCGAGATCGGCGCCCGGGTCTCGCTGGGTCCCGGCTGCGTAGTGGGACGAGGCGTGCGTGTCGGGGACGATACGCGGTTGGTGGCGAACGTAACGCTTTGTGACGGTGTCACGCTCGGCCGGCGGGTATTGCTGCATCCGGGAGTTGTGATCGGCAGTGACGGCTTCGGCCTGGCCAACGATGACGGGGTATGGATCAAGGTACCCCAGCTCGGAAGCGTGGTGGTCGGCGACGACGTGGAGATCGGCGCCAATACCACAGTGGATCGTGGCGCTTTGCGTGACACGGTATTGCTGCGCGGCGTGAAACTGGATAACCAGATTCAGGTCGCGCACAACGTGCATATCGGCGAGAACACGGCGATCGCCGCTTGTACCGGAATCTCCGGGTCTACGCGCATCGGTAACAATTGCACTATCGGCGGCGGAGTCGGCATTACCGGGCATATCGAGATTGCGGATCACACCCATATTTCGGGTCAGGCGATGGTGACCCGATCGATGAACGAGCCGGGCTATTACAGCGGCGGAATGCCGGTGGCACCCAATCTGGAGTGGCGCAAGACCATCGCTCATCTTCGGCGCTTGGATGATATTGTCCGACGCCTTAAGGCGTTGGAGAAAAAACTTTCATCCGACTCGGACCGTGAAGATCAGGAATAACGGATTCGGGTAATGCCAATTCAAGCCGCGGCGTCTGAAGCTGCGCCGATTTAGAGGGGAACGTTTTGAATATAATGGATATAAACAAGGTGCTGAAACTGCTTCCGCACCGCTACCCTTTTTTGCTGATCGATCGCGTCCTTGAATACGAAAAGGACCATCGGTTGCTGGCGCTGAAAAACGTTACCTATAACGAACCTTTCTTCAATGGACATTTCCCGATTCGCCCGGTAATGCCCGGGGTGTTGATCGTAGAAGCGATGGCGCAGGCGACCGGCATATTGGCTATGGAATCCAATCCGGACATCGTCACGGATACGACCATCTATCTGTTCGTCGGCATCGACAAGGCACGCTTCAAGCGTCCCGTGGAACCGGGCGACCAGCTGTTATTGGAAGCGGTGCAGGTCGGTATGAAACGAGGGATCGGGATATTCTCCTGTACCGCCACGGTGGATGGAAATGTCGCCGCAACCGCGGATGTGATGTGTACGGCGCGGGATTTCGCTCCGTGATCGATGCGCGTGCCATTATCGATCCCAAAGCGGAGTTGGACGAAGATGTAACGGTTGGACCGTTTGCCGTAATCGGGCCCGAGGTCCGGATCGGCAAGGGTACGAGCATCGGTCCGCACGCCGTGATCGAGAGTCATACCACCATCGGTAACGACAACCGGATTTTTCAGTTCGCATCCATCGGCGCCGCGCCGCAAGACAAGAAGTATGCCGGCGAGCCGACCCGTCTTGAGATCGGCGATCGCAACGTAATTCGCGAATTTACCACCCTTAATCGCGGAACGGTTCAGGACTCCGGGGTGACCCGCATCGGTTCGGACAACCTGTTCATGGCCTATACCCATGTCGCGCACGACTGTGAAATCGGTGACCATGTCATCATGGCCAATGCCGCATCGCTTGGCGGGCATGTGACGATCGAGGATTGGGCGATCCTCGGCGGATTCAGTATCGTGCATCAGTTCTGCCGGATCGGCGCTCACAGTTTCAGCGCCATGGGCTCGGCGATCGCCAAGGATGTCCCGCCCTATATCATGGTGGGCGGGCATCCGGCCCAACCGCACGGTATCAATTCAGAGGGGCTTCGGCGCCGCGATTTCAGCGCAGAGGAGATTGCCCAGATCAAGCGTGCCTACAAGCTGATCTACAAAGAGAAGCGGAAATTGAACGAAGCGGTTGTGGCGTTGCGACAGATGGCGGATGAGTGGCCGGAGATCGGCCGGATGTACCGCTTCCTGGAACAAAGCGAACGCAGCATTGTCCGGTAACGTCCCGCCGCTACGGATCGGAATCGTGGCCGCCGAACTCTCCGGCGACCTGCTGGGTGCAGGCCTGATCCGGGCGCTGCAACAACATTTTCCCCATGCGCAGTTCGAAGGCATCGGCGGTCCCCGCATGATCGCCGCCGGATGCCGCTCCCTGTTCCCGATGGAACGCCTTTCGGTGATGGGTCTGGTGGAGGTTCTGCGCCATCTGCCGGAGCTGCTCGGAATCCGAAGACGACTGGCGCGCTATTTTCAAGACCATCCTCCCGATCTGTTCATCGGTGTCGATGCCCCCGATTTCAATCTGGGGCTGGAGCGCAAGCTGAAGCGTTGCGGCATACCTACCGTGCAGTACGTCTGTCCCTCGGTCTGGGCCTGGCGCACCTGGCGGGTCAAGAAAATCCAGCGCTCGGCGGATCTGGTCTTGTGCCTGCTGCCGTTCGAAAAACCGTTCCTGGAACAGCACCACATCCGGGCGGCCGATATCGGTCATCCCCTTGCCGACGAGATACCGCTGGAGGTCGATGCGGAAGCGGCGCGCACCCGGATCGGGCTAACCGGCGACGGACGGGTGGTGGCGCTGTTGCCCGGCAGCCGCATGAGTGAGGTGCGCTCTCTTACAACCGATTTCCTGCATGCCGCCCTGCGTTGTCTGGAACGGGATGCGTCGCTGCGGTTCGTGGTGCCGCTGGCGAGTCAACGAATTCGGAACTGGTTTGAGGAGCAGCTGCGACAAATCGCCCCGGCGTTGCCGGTTACGTTGCTGGATGGCGACAGTCGGGATGCCATGGCGGCGGCGGACGTGGTGCTGGCGGCTTCCGGCACCGCCACCCTGGAGGCGCTGTTGCTGAAACGGCCGACGGTGGTCGCTTATCGCGTGCATACGCTGACCTATGAGATCGGCCAACGCTTGCTGCGACTCCTGAAGATCAAATATGTGTCGCTCGCAAACCTGGTGGCGGGGGAGGAGCTGGCGCCCGAGTTTATCCAGTACGCGGTTACGCCCGGTGCGCTGGCCGACGCGGTGCTGCGGTTTCTGGAATCGCCCGAACGGGTCGCGGCGATCCAGGCGCGCTACCGGGAACTGCACCGACAGATGCGGCGGGATGCCAGTCAGGCGGCGGCCGAGGCGGTGCTTGCGTTGATTCACAAGCAGTAGCCTGCAGAGGCGCAGAGAAATTAATACTCTCGCCAGGGCGCCAGGCACGCAACGAGATCAAACGCTTCACTTGGCGTTTTTTGCGTCTTGGCGAGAACCAAGTCCGATCGGAAGGACAAAGACACGTCCGGGCGGGTTTCCCAAACATCCTTTGTGTTCTCTGTGGTAAATAAAGAAATATGCCTGTAACAACCACTCTTTATCTGGCCGGTGTCGACGAGGTGGGCCGCGGTCCCCTGGCGGGGCCGGTGGTGACGGCCGCGGTGATCCTGGACCCGGAACGGCCGATTGCCGGCCTGGCCGACTCCAAGGCGCTCAGCGAGAAGCGGCGGGAGGAACTGGCGGAGATCATCCGGGAGCGGGCGTTGGCCTGGGCGCTGGGACGGGCGGAGGTGGAGGAGATCGACCGGATCAACATCCTGCAAGCCACCCTGCTCGCCATGCAGCGGGCGGTGGCGGGGTTGGCGCTGCCGCCGGAGCATGTGCTGGTGGACGGCAACCGTTGCCCGGAACTCCCGTGCAGCGCCGAGGCGGTGATCGGCGGGGATCGTACGGTGGCGGTGATCAGCGCCGCCTCCATTCTCGCCAAGGTGGCGCGCGACCGGGAGATGGTGGAACTGGACTGGCATTATCCCGGCTACGGGTTGGCGCGCCACAAGGGATATCCCACCAAGATCCATCTGGAGGCGCTGGAACGGCTGGGGGTCACCCCCATCCACCGCCGCTCCTTCGGGCCGGTCCGCAGACTGCTGGGATAGATCCCGGTTTGGTGAATTTTCCCCGGTTCCGGGTCCTGATCCGGAAAGCCGGGATAGGGTATGATCTGCTTCCATGGAACCCCGCTTTATCCACCTCCGCGTACACACCGAATACTCCCTGGTCGACGGCACGTTGCGGATTCAACCGTTGGCGGAGGCGGTGGCGCAGGCGGGGATGCCGGCGGTGGCGGTCACCGACCAGTCCAACCTGTTCGCCATGGTCAAGTTCTACCGGGCGGCCCAAAAGAGCGGCATCAAGCCGATCATCGGCGTGGATTGCTGGCTGCGCAACGATCTGGACGCCAACAAACCCTCCCGCCTGGTACTGCTGGTGCAGAACAGTACCGGATATCGCAATCTTACCCGCCTCATCTCGCGCAGCTACATGGAGGGGCAGCATCTGGGACGCCCGATGTTGGAACGGGAGTGGTTGCAGGAGGCCAGTGCCGGGCTGATCGCCCTCTCGGGGGGGCGGGAAGGGGAGATCGGTTGCGCCCTGCTCACCGGCAACCGGGAGCAGGCGGAGGAACTGCTGACGGAGTGGCGCAAGATCTTCGGGGACCGCTTCTATCTGGAGCTGAACCGGACCGGGCGCCCGGGGGAAGAGGAGGTGCTGCACGCCGCGGTGGAACTGGCCGCGCGTACCGGGGTCCCGGTGGTGGCCACCAACGATGTGCGTTTTCTGCGGCCGGAGGATTTCGGCATCCACGAGATCCGGGTCTGCATCCATGACGGCCGCACCCTGGACGATCCGCGGCGGCCCCGAAACTACAGCGAACAGCAATACCTGCGCACCCCGGAAGAGATGGTGGAGCTGTTCGCCGACATCCCGGAGGCGTTGGCGAACAGCGTGGAGATCGCCAAACGCTGCAACCTGGAACTGAAACTGGGGGAGAACTATCTGCCGGACTTTCCGGTGCCCGCGGGAATGACCCTGGCGGAGTTCTTCCGCCAGGAGTCCCGCCAGGGACTGGAAAAGCGGCTCACAGCGCTGTTCGATCCCGCCGTGCCGAATCCCCCTGCATCACGCGAGGAGTACCGGGAGCGGCTCGAGTCCGAGCTGGACGTCATCATCAAGATGGGGTTCCCGGGCTACTTCCTGATCGTGGCCGATTTCATCCGTTGGGCCCGGGAGAACGGCGTCCCGGTGGGTCCGGGGCGCGGTTCCGGGGCCGGTTCGCTGGTGGCGTATGCGCTCTGGATTACCGATCTGGATCCGATCCAGCACGATCTGCTGTTCGAGCGGTTCCTGAATCCCGAGCGGGTGTCGATGCCCGACTTCGATATCGACTTCTGCATGGAGGGGCGCGACCGCGTAATCGAATATGTGGCGCAGCGTTACGGCCGCGACTCGGTCTCCCAGATCATCACCTTCGGCAGTATGGCCGCCAAGGCGGTGGTGCGAGACGTCGGGCGGGTGCTCGGCCACTCCTACGGTTTTGTCGACCGGATCGCCAAACTCATTCCGTTCGAGATCGGGATGACCCTGGACAAGGCGCTGGAGGAGAGCGAGGAGCTCAAGGAGGCGTGCCAGGAAGAGGAGGTGGAGGAGCTGATCGAGCGGGCCAAACAACTGGAGGGGCTGGCCCGCAACGCCGGCAAGCATGCCGGCGGGGTGGTGATCGCCCCCACCGTGCTGACCGATTTCACGCCGCTGTACTGCGAACCGGGTGGGGATAACCTGGTCACCCAGTTCGACAAGGACGACGTCGAAGGCGTCGGCCTGGTGAAGTTTGATTTCCTCGGGCTGCGCACCCTGACCATCATCGATTGGGCGCTGCAGACCATCAACGCCCGCCGCGCGCAGAGCGGTGCCGAGCCCATCGACATCACGGCCATCCCCCTGGATGATCCTGCCGCTTTTACGCTGCTCAAGCGTTGCGCCACCACCGCGGTGTTCCAGTTGGAATCGCGCGGGATGAAGGATCTGATCAAACGCCTGCAGCCCGACTGTTTCGAGGACATCGTGGCCCTGGTCGCGCTGTTCCGG
>JBNKCL010000068.1:0-11900 GCA_050287725.1 Sedimenticolaceae bacterium | reverse complement strand
CACATACTCCACCAGCGAATGGATCACGCTTTGAGGGTGCAATACCACCTGGATCTCTTCCGGGCGGGCGCCGAACAGCCAGCACGCCTCGATCACCTCCAACCCCTTGTTCATCATGGTGGCGGAATCCACCGAGATCTTGCGTCCCATCTTCCAGCGGGGATGGGCGCAGGCCTGCTCCGGGGTGACCCGTTCCAATTCCGCCACGGGGGTGGTACGAAAGGGTCCGCCGGAGGCGGTCAGCAGGATCCGGCGCACCCCCGCCTCCGTCACCCGCCCCCGGAATCCGGCCGGCAGGCACTGGAACACGGCGTTGTGCTCGCTGTCGATGGGCAGGATCTCCGCTCCGCACCGGGCCGCCTCCTGCATGAACAGCGCTCCGGCCACCACCAGCGCCTCCTTGTTGGCCAGCAGCAGGCGTTTCCCCGCCCTTACCGCCGCCAGCGCCGGTAACAGGCCGGCCGCCCCGACGATGGCGGCCATCACAAACGGCGCTTCCGGGATGGCGGCCACGGTTTCCAGACCCCCGGTCCCGGTCAGCACCTCGGTCTCCGGGAGTTCCGTCCGGAGCCGCCGCGCCAGCTCCGCCCCTCCGCTCTCATCCACCAGCACCGCATAGCGGGGACGGAACTCCAGACACTGCCGGTAGAGTCCCTCCAGATCCCGGTGAGCGGTCAGGGCCGCCACCCGGAAACGGTCCGGGTGTTGACGCACCACATCCAGGGTGCTGCAACCGATGGAGCCGGTGGCACCGAGAACGGTGATCCCTACGGTCACACCGCCCCCAACAACATCAAACCCACCAGGAATACCGGCGCCGCCGCCGTCAGGCTGTCCACCCGATCCAGCACCCCGCCGTGTCCCGGCAGGATATCGCCGCTGTCTTTGAGGCCTGCACGCCGCTTACAGAGGCTCTCGTAGAGATCTCCCACCACCGAAAACAGCACCGTCACCACCGCCAGCAACACATACCAGTGGACGCGTCCCAGATCGGCGAGCAGCCACGCCAGAAACAGGCCGCAGCAAACCGCGCCGGCCAGGGCTCCATAGAGACCGGCACGTGTCTTCCCGGGGCTGACCACCGGCGCCAGTTTGGTGCGTCCCCAGCGATAGCCCGCGAAATAGGCTCCGCTGTCCGCGGTCCAGATCAGAAACAACAGAAACAGCATCAATAGGGGGCCGTTCGCGCTGCTCTGGTGCAGCGCGATCAGCGCCGCCCATGCGGGAGCCAGCACCAGCAGCCCGATCGCCCCTTGCAGCAGAAACCGCGGATGCGTCATCGGTTCAATGGTTTTCAGTCGCAACAAGCGGTAAGCGACCAGAAACCACCAGGCCGTGATCGCCACAAAAAACGGGAGCCCGAGGGAGGGAAAATAGCGCCCGGCCGCGAGAAACATCCCCACCAGAGACGCCGTCAAAAGCCCCAGGAACAGCAATCTCCCCGACAGGGAGGCAAGGCCCATCAGACGGGTCCACTCCCAGCCGCCCAGCAGGATCACCACCGCCACGATCGGGGCCAGATAGACGGTGGAGAGATACAGCACCCCCCCGGCGACCAACGGAACCAGCAACAGGGC
Source organism: Sedimenticolaceae bacterium (assembly GCA_050287725.1). Classification (GTDB taxonomy): domain Bacteria; phylum Pseudomonadota; class Gammaproteobacteria; order Chromatiales; family Chromatiaceae; genus CBFDBF01. The sequence goes on along the minus strand of JBNKCL010000068.1, from coordinate 10,323 downwards.
GGTGAACAGACGCAGTTGCAGATTTTCGGCCATCTACCGATCCACCTCGGGTGCGGCATCGGAACTCACCTGTTCCCCGGTCAATCCGAACCGCCGCTGCCGCCGACCGAATTCGATCAGCGCCTGCCGCAAGGCCGCCGCATCAAAGTCGGGCCACAGGGTTTCCGTAAAGTAGAGTTCGGTGTAGGCCAACTGCCACAAAAGAAAATTGCTGATCCGCTGCTCGCCGCCGGTGCGGATGAACAGATCGGGTTCCGGCACCTCGGGAAACGAAAGCGCTTCGGCGAAGGTGCTTTCGTTGATCGCCTCAGGTTCAAGCTCCCCCGCCCGCGTCCGGGCCGCCAGGGTACGGGCGGCCCGGGTGATATCCCAACGTCCGCCGTAGTTGGCTGCGATCTGCAGCAGCAGGCCGCTGCCCTCCGCGGTTTCCTGCTCCGCCTTCAGGATCGCCCGCTGCAACTTCTCCGAGAATGCGCCGGTATCGCCGATAACGCGTAACCGTACGTTATTCCGGCGCAGCAGTTTCGACTCCTTTCGCAACGCCGCCAGAAACAGCCCCATCAACAGGCCCACCTCCTGCTGGGGGCGCTGCCAGTTTTCGCTGCTGAAGGCAAATAGAGTGAGTGTCTCGACGTGGTTACGGACCGACTCTTCAACCGCCGTCCGTACCGACCGCACTCCCGCTTTATGGCCGGCATGCCGCGGCAGACCGCGCTGCTGCGCCCAGCGGCCGTTGCCGTCCATAATGATTGCGACGTGACGGGGAGTGTTGGTGACAGGTTGTTCGGATCCTTCAGGCGCCATGATGGGCATACCAGCAGTACCGCTGGTTCAAATCTCCATCAGGTCCGCTTCCTTCTGCTCCAGCAACTCATCGATCTCCTTGATGTGCTGATCCGTGAGCTTCTGGATAATCTCTTCTCCACGGCGTTCGTCATCTTCCGAGATCAGCTTCTCCTTCACCAGACTCTTCAGGTTCTGGTTGGCGTCGCGCCGGATATTGCGTACCGCCACCCGTGCCTGTTCACCCTCGTGGCGGACCACCCGGGTCATGTCTTTGCGACGCTCTTCGGTGAGCGGCGGCAACGGCACCCGGATGATGTTCCCTGCGGTATTGGGGTTCAGTCCGAGATTGGAATTGAGAATCGCCTTCTCCACCGACGCCACCATACCCTGTTCCCATGTGGTGATGCTAAGGGTACGGGCATCTTCGACGTTGATATTGGCGACCTGATTGAGCGGAACGTCGGAGCCGTAGTAGGAGACCGTAACGTGGTCCAGCAGGCTTGGGTGAGCACGGCCGGTACGAAGCTTGGCCAGTTCATGACCCAGCGCCTCGACGCTTTTCGCCATCCGTACCGTGGCATCCTTTTTTATGTCGTCGATCATTTTCAGTCTTCACTCCCCACCAGGGAACCGATCTCCTCCCCGCGCAGGAGGCGCAGCAGGGCTCCCCTGTTGTTGATGTTCATGACTCGCAGCGGCATCGCGTGATCGCGGCACAGCACGATCGCTGTAGTATCCATCACCTTGAGGCCTTCCGCCAAGGCCCGATCATAACTCAACCTGGGATAAAACTCCGCTTCCGGGAACTGCACCGGATCCGCGGAATAGACGCCGTCCACCTTGGTGGCCTTGATCAGGAGCTGAGCGCCCACCTCGATCGCCCGCAGACTGGCGGCGGAATCGGTGGTAAAGAAGGGATTTCCGGTGCCGGCGGCCAGGATCGCCACCCGCCCCTGTTCCAGATGCCGTACCGCCGCACGGCGGCTGTACTCTTCGCACACCTGGGTCATGGTCAGCGCGGAGAGCACCCGCGCCTCCACTCCGATCCGGGCGAGGGCATCCTGCATCGCCAGCGAATTCATGACGGTGGCCAGCATTCCCATCTGGTCGGCGGCCACCCGCTCGATCCCGGATTGGGCGAGACCGGCGCCACGAAAGATGTTTCCGCCGCCGATCACCAGCGCCACCTCAATCCCGGCTTCCACCAGTTCGCCGATATCTGTGGCGGTACGGGCCAAAACCTCCGGATCAATCCCGTAATCACCCGCACCCATCAGCGCCTCGCCGCTGAGTTTGAGCAGAATGCGCCGGCAGATCAGATCAGACATATGGTTATCGGTACCCCCGATGATTCATTACGAAAAGGCCGGTCTCAGAGACCGGCCTTCCTTTTGGATCAATGACCGCGCGCCTGCGCCATCACCTCTTCCGCGAAGTTCTCCTGTCTCTTTTCGATCCCTTCGCCTACTTCGAAACGCCGGAAGCGCACCACCTTGGCGCCGGCATTCGCCAGCAGCTTCTCCACGGTGACATCCGGATCCTTCACGAACGGCTGTCCCAGCAGCGTGCATTCGGCGAGGTATTTCCGGATCCGGCCCTCGACCATCTTCTCTACGATGTTCTCGGGCTTGCCGCTCTCCAACGCCTGCGCCTTGAAGATCTCGCGCTCCTTGTCCAGCATCTCCGCCGGCACATCCGCCTCGGAGACGCATACCGGGTTGCTGGCCGCCACATGCATGGCGATATCCTTACCCAGCTCCTCGTCGCCGCCTTCCAACTCCACCACCACGCCGATGCGCACACCGTGCAGATAGCTCACCAGTTGTCCGGAACCGGTCTGAAAACGTTCGAAGCGGCGCACGTTCATGTTCTCGCCGATCTTGGCCACCAGCGCCTCGCGCGCAGTATTAATGGTGGTCTCTTCTCCCTCGTGCAGCGATTCCTGCATCAGCGCCTCTACATCGGCGGCCTCGGAGTTCAGGATTCGCTCGCTCACCGTATCCACAAAAGAGGTGAAGTTTTCATCCTTGGCCACGAAATCGGTCTCGCAGTTCACCTCCACCATCGCGGCGCGTTTGCCGTCCGCGGAAAATTTGACGGCGATGACGCCCTCGGCCGCTACGCGACCTGCTTTCTTCGCCGCCTTGGCCTGACCCGACTTGCGCATCAATTCGATTGCGGCCTCGATATCACCGCCGGTTTCGACCAACGCTTTTTTGCATTCCATCATGCCGGAACCGGTGCGCTCACGCAGCTCCTTTACCAGAGAGGCTGTAATGGCCATGGTACCTTCCTCGTACTTTCTTAAATATGTGTAAATGACGCCCCTCGTCGCATGCACGCGCCGGAGGGGCTGATTTCAATAGGGTAATCTCATCACCGCCGTTGACGGTGCGAAATCACTCCTCCGCAGATGCTTCTTCCTTGTCGGCGGCCTCGTCAACCTTGTCGGCGACTTCTTCAACCTTGTCGGCGGCTTTTTGGGGAGCGGCCTTCTTGGTTGTCTTCGCAGCAGCCTTCTTGGGAGCGGCTTTCTTGGGGGTCTCCTTCGAAGCGGACTCCTTGGCGGAACCGGCATCCTCGCGGGAAGCGCCCAGATGCGCGGCACTTGCACGCCCTTCCAGCACCGCAGCGGACACGCCCTGGGTGTAAAGCTGGATGGCTCGAATCGCATCGTCGTTGCCGGGGATGACGTAATCGATACCGTCCGGATCGTTGTTGGTATCCACCACACCGACCACCGGGATTCCCAGCTTGACCGCCTCGCTGATCGCGATCTTCTCATGCCCGGTGTCGACCACGAACAGCACGTCCGGCAGACCTTCCATATTCTTGATACCGCCGAGGCTCAGCTCCAGCTTATCCTTTTCCCGCCGCAGACCCAGCGCTTCTTTCTTGCTGAAGCGCCGCTCCACGCTGCCGTCCTCAAACATCGCTTCCAGCTCTTTAAGACGCTTGATGGACTGTTTGATGGTCTTGTAGTTGGTGAGCATGCCGCCCAACCAGCGATGGTTGACGAAGGGCATGCCGCAACGCTCCGCCTCTTCCCGGATGGCGTCCCGGGCCGAGCGCTTGGTGCCGACGAACAGGATTTTCCCGCCGTTGGCGCTCAAGGTACCGAGGAAATTCACGGCTTCTTTGAACAGTGGCAGCGTCTTTTCCAGATTGATAATGTGGATTTTGTTACGCTGACCGAAGATGTAGGACCCCATCTTGGGGTTCCAATAGCGGGTCTGATGCCCGAAATGCACGCCTGCTTCCAGCATCTGGCGCATGGTTACTGCACTCATAGTATTGCTCCGAATTGTCTAGGGTTGGACCTCCATACACCCCGGAAGACGACCCGGCGAACCAGGCACCCCATCGACCGTGACGGTGTATGTGTGGATATTTTTCACTCCGGACCCCCATTTGCGGATCCAGGGCGCGTTTTATACCATAGCGCGTTTGCAACCACAATCTTCCGCCCGGCCCACAACCCTATGTCCAGCCCACTCTTCCGCAGCACCGCCCCCCGCGAGAGCGCCGTATGAGCGTCATCATCAAGACCCCGGATGAGATCGGGAAGATGCGTACGGCCGGCGCCCTGGCGGCGGACGTGCTGGAGATGATCGAACCGCACGTCCGGCCGGGGGTCACCACCGAGGAACTGGACCGGATCTGTCACGACTACATCGTCGACGTTCAGGGGGCCATCCCCGCTCCGCTCAACTATCGCGGCTACCCGAAATCGATCTGCACCTCGGTGAATCACCAGGTCTGCCACGGCATTCCAAGCAGCAAGCGCCTGAAAAACGGCGATATCGTGAATGTCGACATCACCGTGATCAAAGACGGCTTTCACGGCGATACCAGCCAGATGTTCTTCATCGGCGAGCCGTCGGTACTGGCGCGGCGCCTGGTACGGGTCACCCTGGAAGCCCTGGAGATCGGCATCCAGACGGTCCGTCCCGGGGTGCATCTGGGCGATATCGGGCACGCCATCCAGCAGTACGTGGAGGCCCACAACTTCTCGGTGGTCCGGGAGTATTGCGGCCACGGCATCGGGCGGGAGTTTCACGAAGAACCGCAAGTGCTGCACTACGGCACGCCGGGAACCGGCGTCCTGTTGGAACCCGGTATGTGTTTCACCATCGAACCGATGGTGAACGCCGGGAAACGTCAGGTAAAATTGCTGCCGGACGGCTGGACCGTGGTCACCAAGGATCGTTCCCTTTCGGCCCAATGGGAACACACCATCCTGGTCACCGAACAAGGCAGCGAGATCCTGACCCTCCGACGGGAGGAACGGGAAGCGGCCGCCGTCCGACCCTAGCGAACAGCGGACAACACACCTTTATGGCCACGCGATTCGACGCTTCCGTATTTGAGCCGGAACTGGACGGCAGCGGGAATTCGATCGCCCGCTTTCGTGAAGCGCTGGCGCGCGGCACGGAAAACCTGCAACTCGGTTTCGCGGAAGAGATCCCGGTCACCACCCTGGTCTCGCTGCGCACCAAACTGACCGACCACCTGCTGATCGCCGCCTGGCGTCGCCAGATACCGGAGACGGCCTCGGTCGCCCTGGTGGCCGTGGGCGGTTACGGCCGGGGCGAACTGCATCCCGCATCGGACATCGACCTGATGATCCTGCTGGAAGACGAAAAGCGGGAAGAGCTGCGGGACGGCATCGAACAATTTTTGACCTTTCTGTGGGACATCGGACTGGAAGTGGGACAAAGCGTCCGCACCATCGAGGATTGCGTGCGCGAGGCGGAAAACGATCTCACGGTGATCACCAACATCATGGAGTCACGCCTGCTGTGGGGCAGCTGGAAACTGTTTCAGGAGATGCGCCACGCCACCGGTCCGGCGCACATCTGGTCCAGTGAGCGCTACTTCCGGGCCAAATGGGAAGAGCAGAAGCAGCGCTACGCCAAATACGACGATACCGCCTACAACCTGGAACCCAATATCAAGGACGGGCCGGGAGGGCTGCGCGACATCCAGACCGTCGGCTGGGTGGCGAAACGCCATTTCGGTTGCGAGACCATGCACGGCCTGTTCGGTCACAAGTTCGTGACCGAGGCGGAATACGACGCCCTGATCGAGGGGCGCTCCTTCCTGTGGCAGATCCGCTTCGCCCTGCATACCCTTACCGGCCGCCGGGAAGACCGGTTGCTGTTCGACTATCAACGCACCCTGGCGCAGCAATTCGGGTTTGTGGATCGCGAAGACAACCTGGCGGTGGAGCAATTCATGCAGCAGTTCTACCGCACCGTGATCCGGCTGGAGCGACTGAACGAACGGCTGCTGCAACTGTTCGGGGAAGCGATCCTGCATCAGGAAGGGCCGCAGGAGATCACGCCGATCAACAAGCGGTTCCAGGCCTGCAACGGCTTTATCGAAGTGACTCACCAAGATGTGTTCCGGCACTATCCGTACGCCCTGCTGGAGATCTTTCTGCAGCTCCAGCTCCACCCGGAACTCAAAGGGGTGCGCGCCAGCACGGTCCGCCTGATCCGGGCCAACCGCCATCGGATCGATGACGCTTTCCGGGCCGACCTGCGCGCCCGCAGCCTGTTCATGGAGATCATGCGCCAGCCCAAGGGGATCACCCACGAGCTGCGGCGTATGAACCGTTACGGCATATTGGCGGCCTACCTGCCGATCTTCAGCCACATCGTGGGCCGTATGCAGTATGACCTGTTCCACGTCTACACGGTGGACGAGCACACCCTGTTCGTGGTCCGCAATCTGCGCCGTTTCGCGGTACCGAAATACGCCCAGGAGTTCCCGCTCTGCACCGAAATCATGGAACGGTTGCCGAAACCGGAACTGCTCTATCTGGCCGGTCTGTTTCACGATATCGCCAAGGGCCGCGGCGGCGATCACTCATTGCTGGGCGCCGAGGATGCCCGCAAGTTCTGTCTCCAACACGATCTGAGCGAGCGCGACAGCGAACTGGTGTCGTGGCTGGTGCAGAAACATCTGATCCTCTCCATCACCGCCCAGCGGCAGGATATCAGTGACCCCGAGGTGGTATTCAACTTCGCCTGCGAAGTGGAGAACCTCACCAAACTCGACTACCTCTATCTGTTGACGGTGGCCGACGCCCGCGCCACCGATCCCAAGAAGTGGAACTCCTGGAAGGACGCCGTGCTGCGGGAACTCTATCTGGCCGCACGCCGCGCCCTGCTGCGCGGACTACAGCATCCGCAGGCGGCCGACGAGCTGATCCAGGAAAAACAACGCAAGAGTTACCAATTGCTGGAAGAGCGCGGCATCAGCCATGCGCAGGCGCACGATCTGTGGATGAAACTGAGCATCGACTATTTCCTCCAGTCCACCCCGGAAGAGATCGTATGGAACACCGAGACGGTTCTCACCACCGAGCGCGCGAATCTGCCGGAGGTGCGGGTGTTGCGCAAAAGTCCGCGCGGCAGTTCGGAGATCTTCCTCCACAGTGAAGATCGCCCGGGACTCTTCGCGCAGGCAACCGCCCTGCTGGACCAGATGGGTCTCAACATCGTCGATGCACGCATCGAGACCGCCGATGACGGCACCACTCTGGACAGTTTCTCGGTGCTGGAAGAGAACAGTAAGATGATCGCATCCAAAGCCCGCGAGAAGGAGATCATCGAAAAACTCAAAAAGGGTCTGCGCAACCCGGAGCAGATCGATCTCAAGGTACACCGGCGCGTTCCCCGGCACCTGAAGCACTTCGCGGTCGCCACCCGGATCGACTTCGCCCAGGACCCGGTCAACCAGCGCACCATCATGAAACTGGTCACCGCCGACCGGCCGGGTCTGTTGGCCCGGGTCGGCCTGGTCTTCGCCCGCTGCGGCGTCAGCCTGCACGCCGCCAAGATCGCCACCGTGGGCGCTCAGGCGGAAGACACTTTCTTTATCACCGGACTCGAAAACCAGCCCCTGATCGATCACACCACCCTCACCTGCCTGGAACAGGGGATCCTGGAACAGCTGGACGAAAACAAACCCGCTGAATCCCTTTGAGATCCCTGTAGGAGCCCACTCCTGTGGACGAATGGCCTGATCAATCGCCCGGTGGACCGGGCTCCCACAATCGGGCATTTCGATTATCCAGTTGAGATTGATTCCGGATCTTGGTTCGTCGCGCCGGGATGCCCTATACTACGCCCCTTTTTACGCAATCCGGACGGCTTGCCGGGCCGGATCGTCGCGCATCCCGGACCCGAGGTGTTTCATGATCAAAATCAACGAAAACTTTCAGAAACTGCAGGCCTCCTATCTCTTCTCCGACATCGCCAAGCGGGTCGCCGCCCATCAGGATACGCACCCGGAACGCAAGGTGATCAAGCTGGGGATCGGCGACGTCACCCGCGCCCTGCCGGACGCCTGCATCCAGGCGCTGCATCGGGCGGTGGACGAGATGGCCGACGACCGGACCTTCCACGGCTACGGCCCGGAGCAGGGCTACGATTTTCTGCGGGAGGCGATCGCCCGGGACTACTTCGAGACCCGCAAAGCCCACATAACGGCGGACGAGGTGTTCGTGAGCGACAGCTCCAAGTGCGACACCGGCAACATCCAGGAGATCTTCGCCACCGACATCCGGGTGGCGATCCCCGACCCGGTCTATCCGGTCTACATCGACACCAATGTCATGGCCGGCCGCAGCGGTCCCTGGAACGACGGCCGCTATGAAGGCATCGTCTACCTGGACGGCACCAAGGAGAACGGCTTCGTGCCCGCCCTGCCGGAGGAACCGGTGGATCTGATCTACCTCTGTTTCCCCAACAACCCCACCGGCGCCACCATCACCGCGGAACAACTCCAGCAGTGGGTGGATTACGCCCGCGCCAACCGCGCCCTGATCCTGTACGACGCCGCCTATGAGGCGTTTATCCAGGACCCGGAACTGCCGCACTCGATCTACGAGCTGCCGGGGGCGCGCGAAGTGGCGATCGAATTCCGCAGTTTCTCCAAAGACGCCGGCTTCACCGGCACCCGTTGCGCCTACACCGTGGTGCCGAAGGAGTGCAGTGCTTACACTGCCGCCGGTGAGCGGGTCTCGGTCTACGACCTCTGGAACCGCCGCCACACCACCAAGTTCAACAGCGTCTCCTACCCGGTGCAGCGAGCGGCCGCCGCGGTCTTCACCCCCGAAGGCAAGGCCCAGGTCAAGGAGCTGGTCTCCTACTATATGATGAACGCCCGCTATATCCGGGAACGGATGATTTCGCTCGGCTACCAATGCATCGGCGGCGAAAACTCCCCCTATATCTGGATCGACGGCGGCATGGACTCCTGGGAGTTCTTCGATCTGCTGCTGAACAAGGCGGACGTGGTCTGCACGCCGGGGGTCGGGTTCGGAAAATGCGGTCAGGGCTACATCCGCATCAGCGCCTTCAACAGCTTCGAGAACGTCGCCGAGGCGATGGAACGGATCGAACAGGCCCTGAAATAGAGTCCGCGAATTTAACGAAGAAAGCAGAAAACCCTTGGCAAGAGCTTCAAGTTCTCGCCAAGACGCAAAGAACGCCAAGAAAACAGGAAGAATGACTGAGACCGCCGAACGATTGCAAGGCATTCACAAATCATGGGAATTGTCCGTACGACCCGTCGCCATCAAGAAGAGAGCCATTGATTCCTTGGCGTTCCTGGCGCCTTGGCGAAAGAATTTCTTTTTCTGACCCGAAATTTTCGCTGAGAGCCTTCGTTAAAAACTCTGCGTCCTTTGCGTCTCTGCGGTCTCTGCGTTATTTTCCAGATAATTTGTAGATACCCGTGATATACGGGTAGGTTAGAGGAAGATCTAAATGCCAATGTCACAACAGTTTCGGGAACGCCTGCTGCCGGCACTGCCGGAGATCGCCGCGCACTTCGGTACCCCGTTTCATATCTATGACGAGCAGGGAATCCGGGAGACCTGCGAGACCCTGAAGCGGCTGTTCGCCGGGGTGGAGGGGTTCCGGGAATACTATGCGGTAAAGGCACTGCCCAACCCCGCCATTCTGGAACTGATGCGTTCCGTCGGCTTCGGCTTCGATTGCAGCTCCATCCCGGAGCTGGTGTTGAGCCGCGCCACCGGCGCCCGCGGCGAGGAGATCATGTTCACCTCCAACAACACCAGCCATGAGGAGTTCCTGGCTGCGGCGGCGGAGGGGGGCTGCATCCTCAACCTGGACGATATCTCCCTGATCCCCAAGGTGCCGCAGATGCCGGAGTTGATCTGCTTCCGTTACAACCCGGGGGAACGGCGCACCGGCAACCACATCATCGGTAACCCGGTGGAGGCGAAGTACGGCGTGTCCCACGATCAATTACTGGAAGCCTACCGCCAGGCGCAAGCCGCGGGCGCCTCGCGCTTCGGCCTGCACACCATGCTCGCCTCCAACGAACGCAACCATACCTATATGGTGGAGACCGCGCAGATGCTGCTGGAGACGGTGGAGTGGCTGTCCGCCGAACTGGACATCCGCTTCGAGTTCATCAACATCGGCGGCGGGTTGGGCATCCCCTATCGCCCGGAAGACAAGCCGCTCGACCTGGAGATCATGGCGCGCGAGATCA
>JBNKCL010000067.1:0-24924 GCA_050287725.1 Sedimenticolaceae bacterium | reverse complement strand
AAGGCGAGCCTCGCCCTGATGGGGGTGGAGGCCGAGATCCAGAAGGTTACGGTACAGAGCGGTGATCTGTTTTACCGGGTTCTGAGTCGTCCCCTCAGTCGGGCGGATGCCAATCAACTGCGTGCGCGACTCCAGGAGCAGCATATCAACAGTCTGTTGGTGCGGCTGCGAAGTTAGTCGTTATCGCGAAGCGGTAACTTTTTCGCTTGTTTCAGTAAGAGTTATTTGTCGATGTCTCTCATCGGCCGATGTTGTAGTAGGTGTCTAAGTAGGCCAGCAAGACATTGCGCTCCTTCTCGGTCAGTGGCACCACATGGCGGATACCCATATAGGTAGTCATCAGGCCAAGGCTTGGCCGCCAATCGCTTTTGCGAGCCAGTAAGATGCGTTTGATGTCGTGACAGGCCAGGCATCGTTCCCGCAACAGCTTTGCACCCGCGCTTCCTTCATCAGAGAGTTTTCCGTCGGAGATCGCGGCGGCCCGCTCGGCTTCCATCTGTTGCTTGCGACGGATAACGCTGGCAAAGCGCAGATAGCAGACCTCTCCTTTCTCCACCCGTTGCACCTGTTGGCGATGATCCACGTTGATCAGTTGTTCGGTGAATATGCCGTCGGGGCTAAGCCGGTTGATGTTGTAGTTGTAGGTTTCCGAAAAGATCACTCCTCCGTGTTTGCTCATGGACATGGCAAAGGGTCCGCCGGTGTCACCGGGCAGGGGATATGTTTTTATATTTCCCGCCGGATCGAGTCGGCCGATGAGGTTTCGTGTGTTGTCGATGAACCAGAGCACTCCGTCGGCATCCAGCCCCATGTCCTGAACGAACGCCTCGGTAGGAAGATCGAAACTTGTCAGGGTGCCATCATGATTAATACGTTCGATAACATGCCGGCAGCGATCGGAAAACCAGAGTTGTTCGGTGTTGTCCGGAACGATATTCATGGGACAGCTTGCGGGTCGCCGCAGCAGTTCGCGGCGCGTTCCGTCTCTCGCCAAATGAATGATGCGTCCGTATGCCTTTTCCAGGCCGTCATCGTTGCCGGCCGGCTCCAGGATAGTGAGCCACATCCCGCCGTCACGCGCCGGCGCCATGGAGGTCGGCCATCCCTTTGCCAGAATATAGTTGCGGATCGCTCCCTGGGGCGAGAGGCTCGCCACGCGAGCCGGGTCCTGTCCCTCCAGAAACCAGACGCGGTTTTCGTTATCGACCCAGATTCTCCATGGATGAGGATGATCGCCTATGAGCGGGTATTCGGTGATTTTGCCATCGGGGGTCAGACGGCCGAGTTTGCCTGCATACATCTCCGTGAACCATAAATCGCCGTCGGGGCCAAGGGCCAAATCCGCTGGCTCCGCTCCCGGTGTGGGCAAAGGGTAGGCGGTTACCGTGCCGTCCGGGGCGAGATAGGAAACGGCGTTATTATCGCCTTCGGTGAACCAGACGCCTCCTCTGGCGTCTTCTACAAAAGCGTAAGAGCCGAACGGACGGCAGGCGTCGGCGCTGTGAGGCGCAAGCCATGCGCAACATAGCAATAGGCATCCCGCAATATTTCTAATCATTAAGTTATTCTCCGTTTGGCGTTTATTGTCAGTAATTAGAAATTCCATGCTAACTCCGCTCGCAGCACACGTCCTTCGTCACGCCAGAAAAAGCCGCTGCGATAATGTCGGTCGAACAGATTGTCACCGGCAAGCGTGAACTCGAGTTTCCCAAATTTGCCCGCCAGGTTGGCGTCAAGGGTGGTATAAGGCTCTTTGCGCCATTGATAACCGTGTGCATCGGTTGTGGTATTGGCTTCATCGGTCCAGGTGCTGCCGACGTGGCGCGCCAGCAACCGCCCTGTCCAGTGACCGCCGCTGTTCCAATCGAGACTGAGGTTGAGTTTGTGGCGCGGCATGTCCGGAAGCTCATTGCCTACATAGTCGGGATGGGCGTCGTCGCCGGTGATGCGGGTGCGGTTATAGGTGTAATTGAGTGCCAGCGTCCATCGGGCGCTCAGGATTTGGCGTAACTCCAACTCCAGTCCGTTGGACTCCGCTGCGCCCAGGTTCTGGTATTGGCGCACCACGGGCGTCCCGTAATCAATGATGATAGGACCGATCTTGTCGCGCCAGCGGGTGTGGAAGACGGTTAGCTTCAGGGTTGTCCCATTGGCCGACTCATGGGCCAAAGTGGCGTCCAGGGTCAGGGCCCGTTGGGGTTTAAGCTGCGGATTGGGGAGAAACCAGCTGGCGTCGTTCAGTTCCGTGTAGTAAAGCTGTCCCGGTGTGGGGGGCAGAAAGCCGGTGCCGACCGAAGTGCTGAGCCTGGTTTGCGGCGAGAGGCTCCAGGCGAGAATCGCTTTTCCGTTGAGCGCGTTATGCGTTACTGTTCGCCCCTGAAATTCGGACGGGTCGGAAGCGGCGTTAAAAACATAAATATCGTGGTAGCGATAACGGTCGTAACGGATTCCAAGTTGAAACTGCAGTGCCTCCGACAGGAGGCTTTCCCAGCCTCCGGCAAAGGCGAGGTTATCGGTGGTTGCATCCAGCCGGAAGGCCTCGCTGTCCCCGACTTCGTCGTAAATCCGGTCGGAGTTCCGCTCGCGGCTTGCCGAAAAGAGACTTGTTAACCGACCTTTGGGCAGGGTCCGCTCAACGCCGAATTCGCCCTCTTGTGTCTCCACGTCGGTGAAGAAACGCAGCGCCGGTTCCAGTGCCGCGCCGCTGGTGCCGGTGCCGGCATCTTTCAGTGCTTGGTCACTGTAGTTGCTCCAGCCGAGACGCCCATTGATGTGCAGATCCGGGACAGGTATCCATTGGCCGCTTGCCCTGAATGTTGTTTCGCGGTCATCCCACCACCAGTGGGGGCGTCCCAGATTGGACAGGTTTTCACGGTATTTCAGATTGATGCCCAGAGTTGCTTTTGTCCCATGCCAGCCGGCTGATGTGTCCAGCAAGGTTTTTTCGTAACGTTCGTTCTCTACTGTTATGTTGTAGGCGTAGGGGGATTTGGTAACCCGCCGATAGCCATCTATTAATTGATGCTCGGCCAGGCCGCTGACGGTGAACGCTTCGGCTGTCCGGCGGCCGCTCAACCGGGTGAAGCGGCTGCCGGAAGAGGAAATGCCGACGGTTGTGGTACTGTGATCCGTCGTACCATCTTGTCGGGTCGTAACCCAAACTGCACCACCCATCGCGTTGGCGCCGTAGCGGGCGGAGTCCGCTCCGCGCTGAATCTCGATGCGTACTACTTGTTCGGGCCTGACTTGATTAATCTCTTCCGCTCCGACGGTAAAGCCATCCAGCACGAATACCACGCCGCGTACACCACGCATGGTCACATTACCGCCTGTCACATCGAGACCGACACGGGAACGCAGTAGGGTGATAAGATCCGGTGGGCGTTCGCGGGCGATATCCTGGTCGGTGATTACGGTTACCGATCCGCTTTTTCCCTCTGAGGCGGTAGCTGCCCCCGCCGTCAGCCACAGCAACAACCCAAATGCCATGCCGGCAGTCATGAGGTTGGCCGGATATGCGCGGAAGGCAATCACCAGAGATAGTCTCGGAACCGGCGATGGAAACTCCAGATCGCGAGAGGTGCCAGTATCGCTAGCGCAACGGCCAGCCCCAGCAGTATTCCAGCCAGCGGTAAATGTGATTGATCAGGAGCGTAGACGCCGCGTAGGCCCTCGGCGATATAGGTGGTGGGGAGCAGAAGGGCTAGTTGGCTGAAGGGTGGTTCCAGCATGGCATGAGAATAAAAGGTACAGCCGAAGAAGGTCATGGGCATAAGCAGAAAGGAGAACAGTTCCTGCCCGCGTGCGGGTGTTTCCGGCAGCAGCAGTACCACCAGGCTGAGGAGAGAGAAAAATGCGGAACCCGCGATCGTAAGGAGCAAAGGTATCCATAGGCCCGTAGGGTGCAGCCCAAGAATGACCCAGAGCAATAGTGCTACGATGGCGGCGCTCAGGGTTCCGTAGGCCACCCCGCTTGCCACTTTGGCCATCAGGAGTTGGTGTAGAGAAACAGGTGCCAGCAACCATCCTTCGAGAGTTCGAAAATAGTAGCCCGATACCAAAGGTCCGCCTACCGCACCGAAGGGGGCGGTCATGATTACGATGGCCACGATACCCGGGCCCATCACCGAAGCGTAACCAGGTCCGTCACCGGAGAACACGCCTCCTACTACGTAGCCGAATACATAAAGGTAGATCGCCGGTTGTATTATCAGCCGCGTTAAAGCCATACGCGGTGAACTGAGGTCGGCTACCAGATGGCGGTGGAGCAGAGCCAGAGTGAAGCGCACGGTCAAACTCCCACCGCACAGCGGAAAGCGGTTTCCAGGCTTCGGCCAGGTTGCGTCGGCGGGCCGCAGAGTCGTTCAATACCTTGGAGCCGGCCGTTGTGGAGAATCCCGGCCCGGTCGCAGAGTTGCTCTACCTCATCCAGATCATGACTGGAGAGAAACACCGTGCCGCCCTGTTCGCGAAAAGCGATGATTGCATCCCATACCCGACGCCGCATTGCCGGATCAAGGCCACTGGTGGGTTCGTCCAGTATCAATAGCCGGGGCTCGGTGAGAAACGCCTTGGCAAGCATCACCTTGCGGCGAGTGCCGCCGGAGAGCTGCATGATGCGTGCCTGTTGTTTCGGGCCGAGTTCCAGTATTTCCAGCCAGTGGTTGATGCGGGGAGCGTAAATTCTCCGTGGCAGCCCGGCGTAGCGGCAATGAAATTCCAGGTTCTGGAGTACACTAAGTTCGTTGTCCAGATTGTTCTCCTGGGGAACTACACCAAGGGCGCGCTTCAGTGCCACCGCCTCCTGTCGGGGATCTTGGTCCAACACCCGCACTTCTCCGCCGGTAGGGCGCAGCAGGGTGGTGATGATTTTGATAAGGGTACTCTTGCCGGCGCCGTTGATGCCCAGCAGTCCGAAGATTTCGCCGATCGGGACATCAAGGCTTACCCCGCTCAGCGCATTTATTCCATTGGGGTAATTGCGCACCACCTGTTTTAATTCGATGGCCGTCATTTTTTTATCTCCACAAGCTGGCGCAGGGCGGTAGGGAGTTCGCCTGCCAGGGAGGCTTGCTCCAGTAGTAGTAGCAGCCGTCTGGTGGTTTCATGCTTGAAACAGCAAAAAGTTGCGTCGGGTGTCGCGGTATCTTCCGTGGCTACTGCCGGGCATTCGCCGCCGCAGATATCGCGTACTGTGCATTCTTGACAGACGGGCCGGACGGCTGTGGTATTGGCCGCAAGCCGTTCCTGCACCCGGGTAAAAGCCGGACCGGGGAAATCAGGATCGTAAACGTTACCCATGGCGTATTCGGCACGGCCCACGAAGTGATCGCAGGGATAAAGGTCGCCGTTGGCGGCTACCGCCACCACCTCTTCTCCGGCCATGCAAGGCCGCGTGCGTATGATGCCGTGCAGGCGGTTTTCCAGAATCGGATAGAGCGCCTCGCCTCCCAGCGGGCTGTGTCCATTCAGAGCGCGAGTTAATGCTACGCGGTGAACGGCTTCGAAGCCGTTCACCAAGGCCTCCAGCGCGTTTTCAGGCCAGGTGGTGGCGCCGAAGTCGGGTACGATGCGCAGGGATACTGCTCCCAGTCCTGCTAAATATTCCGCGCTTTCGGCCAGGAACGGAGCGGTTTCTGGGGTGACGGTGGCGCGCAGACTGAAGGATGCTCCGGTGGCCCGCAGCCTTGCCAGTCCGATGACTACTTTCGCGTGGACGCTCCCGTTCCCTAGGCGGAAGCGCCGGGTGCCGTCGTTTACCGCTGCATTGCCGTCCAGGCTCACCGCCAACGAGTTAACGTGCCTGCGGACAAACTCCAGCGCGCGGCCCTCCAGCAGAGTTCCGTTGGTGGTCAGAGCGAAACGTATGTCGGTTCCGGCTTTTTCACCCAAACGCTGCGCCAGTATGACCGCTCTTTGTAGCAACGGCAGATTGAGCAGTGGTTCGCCGCCGAAAAAGGAGAGGGTGAGGCGTGGGCCGGCAAGAGGCAGTAATTGCTCCAGGGAGCGTCGCAGGGTGGTGGCCGTCATGCGCTGAGTCGGCATACCGTAATCGCCGCCGCCGGCGTAGCAGTAACGACAACGCAAATTGCAGCACTGCGCAACCAACAAGGTAATGTTGGCAAGTTTATTTGCCATGACCCGTCTTGCCTATGAGAGCCTGAAGTTGTTTTCGACGTGCCGGATCCTGGAGGATCTCCCCCAGCCCCGCCAATACCCGTTCCAGCTGTTTGCGCTCCAAGTGGCAATGGCGCGGGTCGGGTCGGCTGGGATCACCATGGAAGAAGTGGCCGTGGGCATAACAACCACCGCCGCAAAGATAGCGGGCGAAACAGCCACGACAGGACTCTATAGTGTCTACCCCCAGAGCGGCAAACCGTTCCGCGACCAGCCGGTACTCAACGCCGGGTTCCGATTCGTTCACATGGCCCATGCGAAAGGCTTGTTCGCCTGCCAAACCATGACAGGCATAAAGGGTGCCGTCAGCGGCAACCGCCAGGTCACTTCCCGCATGACAGTGGCGGTGCGTCCGTTGCCGCTGCAGGATGCGTCTCATCAGTTCCAGGGCGGTGCCGTGGGTTTCCGGGTTTTCAAGGGCCTGCTCCGGATTGCAGTGGGTTGCCAGATACTCTTCCACGTATGCCGCATAGGTTTCGTCGTCGATCCATGCCGGGTGGTTTGCAGAGGTAAATACGGGTGTGATTCCTACCGCATCAGCGCCAAGTGAGTTGAGGTAGTCCGAAGTGTAGTTGTAGCGGGCTGCTCCGGCAGCGGTAAGGGTGCCTTTTATGGTGACGCGGGGGCCGTGCAGCGACTTGAGTGCACGCAGAGCTGTGAGTGCGTTGTCATGGCTGCCGGCTCCGGCACGGTCACGGCGGTAACGATCGTGTATTGCCTGAGGACCGTCCAGGCTGACGGTGACGGTGGTAAAGCGGGCCAGCAAACGCAACGCCTCGGCATCCAACAGGGTCCCGTTGGTGGTGATGTGAAAGCTGATGCGAAAGCTCCGTTCGGCGGCAAGCCATTCGCCGAATGCTACGGTCTGTTCCAGCGTACTGCGGTTGAGGAGCGGCTCTCCGCCGTAGAAACTCACTGCATAGGATTCGCCCGGTTTGGTAAAGAAGCGGCTCAGGGCTGTTTGTGCCACCTCCGGCGGCATTCGCTGTTGCGCCCCCACCGCTTTCCCGCCTTTGTTGTAGCAGTAGCCGCAGCACAGATTGCAGTCCTGGGCCAGGAAGAGACACAGACTGGTGGGTGCCGAAGGCGGTTGTGGCGCCGACCCCAGACGGTGGTGAAGGCGCATTTCCGCCTCCAGCAAAGCGTCCCCTTTCGGGCCTAGTGCCGCAATGTCGAACGGCGGCGTCAGGCCGGACGGAATTGCGTAGAGGGAGAAGGTGGCGGGAAAAAAAAGGAAGTCCCGTTCCTTACCCCGGATGATGTGCGTCTGTCCGAGCATAGTGTGTGTCCGACCAGGTGGTGGTTCCATAGCGATTGGAGATGGCTGCGGCAAGACGTTCTTTTAACGCTTTGCGTTGTTCATTGTCGGCCATTACCGCGGCCAACTCCGGCAGCAGTGCTTCTACTACCGTCTTGATGTAAAGACAGTGACGTTCCACCGGCGCTGCAAGGTCGCCGTGCTTGGACCAGGCATGCTTCACGCAGGCGCCGCCGCATAAATAGCGCGCCCAGCAATTGCTGCATACAGGCCGATTGTCCACTGTCAGATCGATGAAGCGTTGGCGTAGTTCGCGATAGTGCGGCTGCTCCTTCAGCTGAGGATCGGCGACATTTCCCATCCGGAAAGAAGTTTCACCCACGAAACGGTGGCAAGGATATACGTCTCCTTCGGCGGTTACCGCCAGCAGATTGCTGCCTGCGTTGCAGTGGTAGAGAGCGTGGCTGCGGGAGATCAGGTAAAACAAAATGTAGAAAGGGTATTCGAAGGCCACCGCCTGATCCCCCTCCAGGAAACTTTTCAGCCCCTTGCGGTTTACCGCAACAATCTGTTCCAGAAACCGGCAATATTGTTCGTCGTCTACATGCAGCGGGTGGCCGGGAGGCACATCCACATCCACCAGCCCGATGCCGCCGGAACCGAAAGAATCCAGGTGATCGAAGATCTCTTCCACGCGGTCGTAGCTGCGGCTGGTGACGATGCTGCGAAAGGCCCAGTTGAATTGTCCTTTGTCTGTCAGCTTTCGGATATTGCGTTCCGCAGTGGCATAGACGCTTTGTCC
Source organism: Sedimenticolaceae bacterium (assembly GCA_050287725.1). GTDB lineage: Bacteria > Pseudomonadota > Gammaproteobacteria > Chromatiales > Chromatiaceae > CBFDBF01. The sequence continues at coordinate 16,687 of JBNKCL010000067.1, read as the reverse complement.
CGATTTGCTGATGCGTTGGCCGTCGTTGACGTCCTTCGGTCCGTCAAGGCTGAAAGTTACATTGTCAATGTGCTGGTGAAAAAAATCGCGGATTTTGTTGTTGTAAATGGTGCCGTTGGTGACGATACCCAGTGATATGTCGGCCCTGTTGTTTTCCCGGTGCTCTCGGCATAGCCCCGCTGTTTGTTGCATGAGCGGAAAATTCATTAGCGGTTCTCCGCCAAAAAAAGTCAGGAAGTGTTTTCCGTCACGCTGTTCGTAAAAAGTGTCGAAGGTCTGCTTAAGTGTTTCCTCGTTCATGTCGCAGCGGTTGCCATATTCTCCTTCGTCTCCATAGCAGTAGCTGCAGCGCAGGTTGCAGTCCTGACATACGAAAAGATAGAGACCGCCTACTTTGTCGCCGATGTCCGCCGGAGCGCGCAAAGGTTTTGCCGGGCGCGCGCGGCGGGTGTACTCGGATATGAACCGGGCGGCTGAAGCAAGGCGTTCCTGTTCCGTCGCGTCGCCCGCTTCGGTGCCGGCCTCGAATTGGTGCAATACCCGCCCAGTATCGGAATCGATCCGAAATACCGCCACCGGGATGGTTAGGAATAGGAACCAGGTGTCCGCGTGCTGGAATACATGAAAGTCTCCGGGGCGGGGCTGCGCATTCTCTTGCATGGTAATTTCCTTTTTTTGTTTAAGTTGCCCGGCCACGGGGCATCGGTTGCTAGCTTTTCAGCTCAGTGATATCGCTTTAGAAGCGTGGGCCGCAGCCGCACTTCATGCCGCCCTGAGTGCCGCAGCAGGCACAGACGGTCATTTCGTGGAACTCCTCTTCAAAGCCTTCCAAGGGTTCGAACTCGATCTCGGAGATTTTCATTTCATTGAGTTTTATCGTTTCCATAACATTCTCCTTTAAGGTCTTTTGCCCTGTGGCCGGACAAACCGGGTGGTGCAACTGTTAAAAAACAGTGGCGCATGGTTTTATGCTGTTCGCCGTCAGAATTGGGCCGACAGTTCAAGCCACCAATTGCGGCCGTCTGCCAGTTCGCTCTGAAATTCCGAGTATTCCTCGTCGAAGATATTGTTTACGGCGAGCGAAAGTTCCATCGCAGGCAAATTACCGTTGCTGCGGAAGCGCTTGATGAATTTGGCGTCGGTAACGAAAAAGCCGTCCATTTCGGTCCAGGCGAAATGGCGGTCACTCCAGTAGCGGGTGGAGACATGACGGCCGGCTACGCGAACGAGATAGTCCTGCGCGCCTTCGTATTCCAATCCGACATTGTATTTATGCCGCGGGACGTAGGCGGGTGTGTTTCCTTCGGTTAACGGATCGGCGGGGTTCTCTCTGATCTCGGCATCGCTATAGGTGTAGTTGATGAACGGGTGCCAGCGTTCCGCGACGGTGCCTTTCAGGGTCAGCTCGACGCCATCGACGCGGAGTTTGGCAATGTTCTGGTATTGCCAACACCAGGGACCGGTGCAGGTCCCGACGGGACCTGGGAGCATGACGGAGGTGATGCGATCCTTGTAGTCGGTGCGAAACAGCGCCAAGCTGCCGCTGAGCCAGCCGAAGGCGTTTTCAAACTTCAGGCCTGTCTCCCAGGAGGTGGACTCTTCCGGCTTCAGGTCAGGATTGTCGAGCCAGCGCCCGCCGGAGCGGTAGATAAGGCCGGGATTGGCCGGAATGTAGCCGGTACCCGCGGATGCATAGATGGATGCGACTTTATTGAATCGATAGTTAATTCCGACGCGGGGATTGAAAACGGAGTCGTCGATATCGGAACGGTCACCGCCGTTGACCTCAATGTCGTAAAATCGATAACTGTCATAACGGCCGCCCAATACCAGACTCCAGCCGCCGCCCAGACGCATTTCATCCTGGATAAACAGCGAGTACACTTTGCTTTTGTTGCTTTTGGAGTAGGGTGTCCAGTTAGGGTAGTCGCTCCACCACTCTTCGCCGTTGAGTTCCCAGCTGCCGACGCTATAGCTTCCTCCGACGATCAGGGTGTTGTTGCTGAGCGGTTCGAACTCCAGTTGCAGTTCCGCCGAGGTGGCCTGCTCTTCATCCCGGTACCGGTCTTCCATGACGAGCGGGTCTTCCGGGATATCCTCATAACTGTTGTCGGAAGAGTAGTCATACGCGCTATCCAAGGTTTGCAGTTTGAATTTTAGTTTTGCCGTGTCGGTGAATGCTTCGCTGTAGAGAAAATCGGCGCCGGTCCCGTCCGAATCGGTGCGGTAATTAGGGTGTCCTCCCCACCAGTTGTAAGCATTTTCGTAATGATAGACGCCTGCGGATATCTCCCGATTTTCCGTCGGCCACCAGGTCAGGCGTCCGTTAAGATGCCGGGTGTCGCTGTTGCGTCCGGAAAGATCATAATCGGAGCCACCCCAGGAGGATTCCAGAATCGGCCGATAGCCGTCGCTGGTGAAATCGCGCCCGCTGACCCGGATATCAAAGTCACCGAAAGAGCCGCCGGCTTCAAGGCTGTAAGCCTGCCCATCGTGGGAGCCGGTCTCGACACCCATTCGCAGAAACGGTTCGCCGCTGCCGCGTTTGGTGATGATGTTGATGACGCCACCCATGGCATTGGCACCATAAAGGGAAGAGCTGGGTCCGCGGACCACTTCGATGCGTTCGATATCCGAGGTGGAAACCAGTTGCCAGGGATTCCGGTTGGTGGAGATTTGGACCGCATCCACAGGCATCCCATTCAAGAGATATTGAGTGGTATTGCCGGAATATCCTTCCGGGATGCCGCGTAATACCACGCGATCCACGGAAGCGGAGGGGGTTGTGGCTAAATCAACCCCCACCTCGCTTTTCAGAAGTGCTTCCGGGCTTTGCGCAGAATGTCGTGCGATTTCATCAGCAGTGATCACGCTGACACTGGCCGGAGTATCAAGCGCCTCTTTTTCGGTGCGCTCGGCGGTTACGGTGATCATCGGCTGGTTGCTGTCTTTGGCTGTCGTTTCACCCGCCTCCGGATCGTCCTGTTTCGTTTCTTCCTCGGCTGCTGATGATGCGCCAAACTGAAATATCAGAACGCAGAAGATGAGTATGCTGTATTTTATTGTTTTGCGTTTTGTATTCATGAGTTGTTGTCTTTTGGTTATATGAAACTCGTGGATGCCCCGCACCCCTTGATTTAATTTTTGCGGGAGAATTTATCTCAGGTCTGCCGTGGGTAAATGCGATACTGCCGAATCGGCGATAAATAGGTGCAATTTCCCTTTTTGTGCTGAAGGCCGTTAGTTGGCTTCTTCCGGACCAAGAGATAGCAATCGACATGCCAAAGAAATTACTTTTATTTTCTGGGGGGTTAAGCTTTTGGCGTGGTAGTCCAGTACACGATTTGTGTGTTGTGGCGCATGTGATAAGTTATTTGCCTTAGTTTCCGGAAATGACAAAAGGGCAAAATGTAGTGATGATTATGGTCCGGACGCCAGGGGCAAATGACGCAAAATCATTGGCAAACAGATATGAAATCAACGATCCGCTTCTCACTACAGCTTTCCAGTGAACAATATCTTCGTTACTACCGCGGTGTGGCGCGGGCGGTACAGGTGCGGGCGGAGGACGGCCGCATGGTTCGCTTCCCGGCGGCGGCGCTACGGCCGTTCGTTACCCGTGACGGGGTGCAGGGAGAGTTCGAACTGATTCTGGGAGAGAACGACCGGTTGCTGGAGTTGCGGCGACGGTAGTGCGCAGGGCGTTTCGCAATCGCGGTCACGAATAGGGCATACTCCCCGGAAAGCGGGTTCCGACAATCGTGAGAGTGTACCGATACCATGATCTTCGAACAGATTGCCTGGCTGGAAGAGGCCGGGGTGGAAGAGATCGAAAGACGGTTACCGGACCGTATCCCGGCCCGTTCCCCGGGCGCGCGCCTGCGCCGAAGCGCCTTGATGGTTTCGGCCCACCGGGTGGAACATCTCAATAAGTTGGACCAACTGGCGGCCGATATCGCCGTCATCAACCTGGAGGATGGCGTGGCCCCGGAAGAGAAACCCCGGGCCCGGGCGTTGGCCGCACTGTTCGTGGCGAACGCCAGAGAAGCGAAGCCGGAACTGGTGGTGCGCGTGAATCCGCTGGGACAGGGCGGTGAGGAGGATATCGAACGGATCAACCGGGTAACGCCCGACGCCATTCGCATCCCCAAGCTGCGGCATGCGGCGGAGGTGAAGCGCGCCTGCGACCTGATCGATCCTTCAATCCGCATACACCTCTCCATCGAAACCGGCGAGGCGTTAAAGAATCTCCCGGAGCTGAGGGTGGAAGAGCGGGTGGATACGGCGTATCTGGGCGTGCTGGATCTGTGCGCAGATCTGGGGCTGCCGCATTCGGTGCTGACTCCGGACGATCCTACGGCCCATTATCTGTTGTCCCGGTTTCTGGTGGATGCGCGCATCGCCGGCTTGTATCCGGTCTCTTTCGTGTTTCAGGAGTACCGGGATCTGGATGCTTTCGAGCAGTGGTGCCGCCTGGAGAAACGCATGGGTTTTCCGGCCAAGGGTTGTATCTCGCCGGGACAGGTGGAGATCGCCAATCGGATTTTCATCCCCGGTCCCGAAGAGATCGAGCGGGCCGAGGCCATTGTGCGTTGCTTTGAGACCGAGGCGGCGAAAGGGAATACCGGCTTTGTGCACGAACGGTACGGGTTTATCGATGAGCCGATCTATCGGGGTGCGTTGGCCGTACTCGGAAGATGACGGTCCCGGGGCAATCGTTTTCGGCAAGCAATAAGGGCTTTCGGGCCGTTTGTGAATCGACATCAAATGTCCTGTTCCGGTACATGTCGATTGAATTCCGGGGCGGTCGTATTTACACTTGTTCGGCAGCCTCAGGGAATGAATCTGTTTCTCGATAGGATATCCACCCCGGAAGCATTGCATTGGCTTGAGTAGTAACAAGGACTATTCATCCGTCTCCATCAAATTAAAGGAACTAATGTCATGTCAAAGCAATATCGATTCCTCACCGCCGCAGTCATCGCAACAGGACTGCTTGCCGCTCTGCCCGGAACTTCCTTTGCAGAGGAGAAAAGCGGTACCGAAACGGTCGAGTTGAGCCGGATCTTTGCAGTTCAGAACACCGGATCGCGCGCGCCTGCCATGGATGCGGCCTGTAAGGAAAAATACGGCTTCCGCCTGGGAAGCAAGGTGACTTCAAAATACGACATCAATACGATTAGCTTGATCATGACGGCGGAATCCGAGGTTTTTTCGGTTCCGGTGCAACTCCATCCTTTGGGCATCAGCGGAATTTATGCTTTTATGTCGGACGGCGTGGGAGATCAGCTTGAGAAAGAGGGTGTGGAACGCGTTATTTTCTCGGTCAGTTCGCAATTCGATAATCCGGAAAGCGATATCATGATGAAGCTCGATGAAAGTTATAACTGCATCCTTTCGAACAAGGATCCGTCGTAACACGTTGTATATATATGGAAAGGGCGGAGCCCTGTCGTTAAGCAAGGGCTCCTGTACTCTGGTTGTTCACGGTACATAATAGGGGGAACAATAATGAAGCGACGCAGTTTTTTACTTGTTTTGTTTTTGCTGACCATGTTGGCATCGACGGTTGTTTTGGCGGCGCCCGAGCTGGCAAGGCGTTTTTCGGATGCGGAGCTGGTGAAGATCCTGAATGCGGAGGGTTACAATTCCGTCACCATCCTCGAGCCCGGCCAGTTGCTGATAAAGATCAACGGCCGTTCCCATGTCCTCTTTGTGGAGGATGACGGCGATCTGCGCGCCTACTATGGCATCAGCGGAGTGAAGGTTTCGTACCAGGACGTCAATACCTGGAATCGGACCAAGCGTCTTTCGCGCGCCTTCCTGGATAATGAAAACGATCCGGTGCTGGAGTCGGATCTGTTGGCCAACGCCGGGATGTCACCCAAGCACGTAACCGAGTTCCTGCGTGTGTTCGCCGATTTGGCGGCCGCCTTCCACGCGTTCATTCTGCAGCACGATCAGAGCTGATTGCCGCGCTGCGGCGTGTTGTGTGCGGGTGGGGAAGCGCCAGTAGTGCGCGGACGGGCGGTTCAGGCCCAGGAATCGAAATTTTGGCCGAGGGGGCCGTCGGGACCGGCGGTCACCGAGGCGGCCGCTTCGATTAACTTCAAAACCCCCTCGCCGACGGTCTCCATGGCGTCCTGTTGCAGGTTGAGTTGCGCCATGGTGACCTGCATTTGCCAGTTCTGGTTTCCCAGAACCGGGGCAAGGGCGGCGCTGTGGCTGACTTCGGACATCACTTCTCTCTAACAGTTGCTCTCAACCTGTTAGCGGACGTAGCGATGGGATCTTGAGCGGCGGGAGCGGTGCGCCCTATTTGCGGGGTTGGAATCGGATCACCTGCTCCCCGGATTCGTTGCCGGGGGCGCCGATCCACTCATAGATCTCGGTAGCGGTGGGATCGCACTCGCGGCAACTGCCGCCGCAGGCGGCGTTGGCCATCCGGCGGCGCACCCGGCCTTTGCGGATCCACTGCTCCAACATGCCGCGCACCGCATCCGGATCGCTCCCCAGGTGCAGTGCGATGTCGGCGAGGGGCGCGCATCCGCGTTCCATCAGATAGCGCTTGATGTCGGCCAGTATCATGCGGCTGTCCCTCCGGGATGCCGCGGAATCCCTTCCCCCTCTTCCCGGCGGCCCCACATGCGTAGCAGTACGATGACCCCCGCCGCGATGATTCCCAGGGCGATGATCCAGCCCAGAGAGCTGCCGGGATGCCGATGGAAGGTGGCGATCTGGTAATAGAGGGTGGCGGTGGTAAAGGCGACACCGGTGGTCCAGGCAGCCACGAAGGCGGCCCAGCGGCCGCCGGTCTCGCGCAGGATGGCGCCCATGGTGGCGACGCACGGAAAATAGAGCAGGATAAAGAGCAGATAGGCGAAGGCGCCCGCCTGGCCGTCGAAGCGGGTGGCCATGGCGCCGAAGATGCCGGTGCGGACCTGCTGTTGCGCAGCGGCGCTCTCCCGGTCTCCCAGGTCCCCGACCTCCAGACCGAGCGGATCAAGCAGCTGATCGGAGAGGGCGGCCAGATTGCGCGGGATGGTGGCGAACGCCTGTTCGATCGCCGGCCAGAAGCGAAAGGGTTCCGCCTCCTCCGGTGCGCCTGCCTCCTCGGCCGCGATCTGGGCGTAGAGGGAGTCCAGCGTTCCCACCACCGTCTCCTTGGCCAGCACTCCGGTAAAGATGCCCACGGTGGCGGGCCAGTTCTGTTCCCGGATTCCCAGCGGCGCGAACAGCGGAGTGAGGGTTTGGCCGGCCGCGCTCAGCACCGAGTTTTCGCTGTCTTGATTGCCGAAACTGCCGTCGGTGCCTACCGAATTAAGCATGTTCAGCACCACCACCATGATCACGATGATCTTGCCCGCATCCTTGATGAACAGCTTCACCCGGTCCCAGGTTCGTAGCGCCACCCCCTTGGCGGTGGGCAGGTGGTAGGGAGGGAGCTCCATCATGAAACCGGTGGAGTCGCCGGAGAGCAGCGTGCGGCCCACGATCAGGCCGGTGAGTACCGCGATGGCGATGCCGATGAGATAGAGCGCGAACACCAGATTCTGACCGTTGCTGGGAAAGAAGGCGGCGGCGAACAGCACGTACACCGGAAGCCGGGCGCCGCAGGACATGAAGGGATTCATCAGGATGGTGAGCTTGCGTTCGCGCTGGTTCTCCAGGGTGCGGGTGGCCATCACCGCCGGCACGTTGCAACCGAAGCCGACGATCATGGGCACGAACGCCTTGCCCGGCAGCCCGATGGTGCGCATGAAGCGGTCCATCACGAAGGCGGCCCGCGCCATATAGCCGGTGTCTTCCAGCACCGACAAAAAGAGATAGAGGCAGGCGACGATGGGGATGAAGGTGGCTACGATCTTGACGCCGCCGCCGGCGCCGTCCGCCAGCAGCACCGCCGACCACTCCGGCGCGCCGAGGTTGCGCAGCCAGCCTCCCAGCCCGTCCACGAAGATCGCGCCGGCCACGCCGTCGAAGAAGTCGATGAAGGCGCCGCCGATGTTGATGGTGAACAGGAACATCAGATACATCACCAGCAAAAACAGCGGTACCCCGAAGATGCGGCTCAGCACCAACCGGTCGATCCGGTCGGTGACGGTGCGCCCCACCTGTCCGCGGTTATGGATCACATGTTGCGCCAGGGCGTGGGCATGGCCGTAGCGGGCGTCGGCGATATAGAGATCGGCCTCTTCGCCGGTGCGCTCCTGGATGATCCGGCGCCACTCTTTCACTTGGTGGTCCATTTCCGGGCCGCCGAGATAAACGGCATGGGGGTCCCCTTCCAGCAACTTCAGGGCGATCCAGCGGCCGTCCGCTTTCGGGCATTTCCCGGCCAGGGCCGGCAGCAGGTCGGCGATCGCCTGTTCCACACTCTCATCGTGGGTAACCTGGAAACCGGCGGAAACGGGGTCGTCCGCCACCCGGCGGATCTGCCGTTTCAACTCCTCGATCCCTTCGCCGGTGACCGCCACGATGGGGACCACCGGGCACCCCAGGTGCTCGCTGAGATGATCCAGCTTCAGGTCGATGCCGCGCTTGCGGGCGATATCCATCATGTTGAGGGCCACCACCATCGGCAACCCCATCTCCCGTAGCTGCACCGTCAGATAGAGGTTTCGCTCCAGATTGGTGGCGTCGATGATGTTGACGATCAGCGCCGGTTCGCCCGACAGCAGATAATCGCGGGTGATCTGTTCGTCCAGAGAGGAGGCGTCCAGGGAATAGATGCCGGGCAGGTCGATGGCCGCCACCTCCTCGCCCTCCAGTTCGAAGCGCCCCTCTTTGCGGTCCACCGTCACGCCGGGCCAGTTCCCCGTCTTCTGGCGGACGCCGGTGAGACGGTTGAACAGAGCGGATTTACCGCAGTTGGGATTTCCGCCGAGGGCGATGGTCAGCACTTGGGCCTCCGTAGGTTGGAACGATCGGGACTAGCGGTTGGGGTTTTCCGCGGGTCCCGGCTCCGGGACTGGGGCGGGAAGGGGTTCCACCAACAATTTTTCGGTGACCCCGCCCCCCAGGGCGACGCGGTTGCCGCCGCACACTACCACCACACCGCGTCCCCGGTGATGGAGGACCTCCACTTGCGAGCCGATGCGCAGCCCCAGGCTGAGGAGCCGGCGCGACAGGGTCTGGCCGCCCTGGATCTCACGAATGCAGGCCCGCCTCCCCACCGGCAGGCGGTTCAGGCGTATGAATGCTGGAGTTTCATGCTGCGGGCTACCGCTGGTCATACAATATCACAAATAAGAATCATTCTCATTTAGAATATATCATTCGCAGGTAGGCGCCGCAACTGCGGCGGGCGATGCGAATCCATTCAGTCATCGATTCGGTCGTCGCAGCAGATCGACCCGGCTCGGCTTCATGAAATAGGCGCCGTCGGGGGTCATGTGCTGCTGGAAGGCTTCCCGGATCTTGCGATAGAGCGGCTCGTCGATCTGGTGCCGGGTGTGGGTCACCTTCAGCATGCGCTCCTCGAACTCCGCAAAGTCCCGGTAGTGGCCCGGGGCCTCGAAAAAGATCTGTTCCACCAACTCCAGTGTTTTGTTTCTCACCGCTTGGCAAATGGCGTCGAATGCGGCCTGCCGTACCGCCTGTTCGTCATGGAACAGGCGCATCAGATCGTTAAAGGGGCCGCGATAGACCGGTTCCGAGAGGTAGATCAGTCCGCCCGGCTTTACCACCCGGGCGATCTCCTCCAATGCCCGGTCCATGGACTGCAACGGCACATGGTGCAGGGATTTCAGCATCAGTACCACGTCGATGGAGCTGTCCGGCAGGTCGATCGTCTCGGCCCCGCCGTAAACGAAGGTGACATTCGGCAGGTCGGTGATCAGCAGGTTCTTTTCATGCTGGATGAGATCCACCTCGGTGGCGATGATGGCGGCGGGGTGAAACTCCTCGGCGATCCGGCGGGTCATCCAGGCGCGGCCGCAACCCAGTTCCAGGATGCGGGCGCCCGTCAGCGGCAGGGTCTGGGCCATGATCTCCAGTTCCGTGGCGGTGATATAGGCTTCGGGTCGATCGATCTGCATGGTGATTCGCGGCTGTTTCTGTCCTGATTCTTTGACTGTAGCGCGGTGGCTATGCAACTTCCAGAAGCGAATCGGGCGGTCGCAAGGCCGGGTTTGCCTCTCGCCCGGAGGAATTGCACAGATTCAGAGGAAAAATAGCGGCGAGTGGCGTAATATTAAAGGGTCCCCGGAGCAATTTGTTCCCCGTCGGAACGGCGGAGGGCGGATTTGTTTCCGGGGATTGTTTACAGAATGGATGTTTCGTCCGGACAAGACGACATGACCGATAGATATCAAAAGAACAATCTTGCGCCTGTAAAAACAGACGGCGGCGACTTCCGGCTCATCGAAGTGGGGAATCGGCGCTTGCTGCTGGAAGATCTGGTGGCTGAGCACGTCAAACTGACCGATGTGAACCGGCAGTTGAAGAAAGAGAACCGGAAGGCGGTGCGTCGCTATCGCCAGGAAATGGCGCTCAAGCCCTACCAGGCGGAACTGATCCGGATGCAACGTCATCTGGAGGACACCGGTTCGCGCATGATCATTCTGTTCGAGGGACGGGACGCCGCCGGCAAGGGCGGGACCATCCGCCGGGTCGCGCGCTACATGAACGAAAAGCACTATCGGGTGGTGGCGTTGCCCAAGCCCAGTGTGGAAGAAAGGTCCCAGTGGTACTTTCAGAGATATGTCCGCCATTTTCCGCATGGCGGCGAGGTGGTGTTGTTCGACCGCAGTTGGTACAACCGGGCGATGGTGGAACCGGTGTTCGGATTCTGTACCCCGCAGGAGTACCAGAACTTCATGACGGGGGTGACCGGTTTCGAAAAGGATCTGGTGCGGCAGGGCACGTTCCTGATCAAACTCTATTTCAGCGTCACCAAGGAAGAGCAGGCGCGCCGCTTCGAACGCCGGCGGAACGACCCGCTGCGGCAGTGGAAGTTGAGCGAGGTGGACGTGCAGGCACAATCGCGCTGGGACGACTTCACCAAGCAGAAGTACGAGATGCTGAAGCGCAGTCATACCACCCACGCCCCGTGGACCATCATTCGTTCCAACGACAAGCACACGGCACGCCTCAATGCCATGAAGGTGATTCTCAATTCGGTGCCCTATCAACGGTTGGACTCGGATCTCGATTTCGTGCCGGATCCGGAAATCGTGGTCTCCGGTTCCCGCGAGTTGGAGATGATGGAGGCGCAACGGTTGCTGAGCGGTAAGTTTGAGGCCTGAGCCGCCGGTTCTGATTGCCGTACTGACAGCCGTCTGGTGCGGCTATTTCCTGATCCACTCCCTCCTGGCTTCGTTGGCGGTCAAGCGTTGGTGCGCCCGGCATTGGCCCCGCCTGGGACCTTTCTATCGTTTGATGTTCAACGGGACAGCGTTGCTGCTTCTGATCCCGCCGGTGTGGCTCACCTTCGCGTGGCACGGCCCCATGCTGTGGGAATGGCGGGGTGCGGCGGCATGGGTCGCCAACGGTTTGGCGTTGACGGCCTGCGCGCTGTTTCTCTGGACCTTGCGCTATTACGACGGAGCGGAGTTTCTCGGGCTGCGGCAATGGCGGCGTGGCCAACGGACGGTGGAGGACCGCGAGACGCTGCACATCTCACCGCTGCACCGGCATGTGCGGCATCCCTGGTATACCCTCGGGTTGGTGCTGGTCTGGACCCGGGACATGGATCTCGCCCTGCTCACCTCTTCGGTATTGGTCAGCCTCTATTTCCTGCTCGGTTCCCGTCTGGAAGAACGCAAACTGATCGTCTTTCACGGCGACTCGTATCGCAAATACCGCAAACGGGTGCCGCCGTTGTTTCCTCTGCCGTGGACCCGATTGTCAGCGCAGGAGGCGCGGGAATTGGAACAGGAGGCGCAACGTGAGCGCGCGGAGTGAAGCGGCCGTCGTTCAAGTCTCGACCCCGGCCGCCGATCTACTATGCTTGAAATCAGTGTTCGGCGGTTGATGCAACGGGGAATCGGTTTCCTTGCCGGAAGCGGGTCGAGGAAGCGCCGGTCGATCGGTTGGGTTCCCGGCAGCCGGAGCGACCATCTCTTCCTGCAAACCGAGGGTAAAGAAGCATGCTAGATTATTCCGAAAAACGTGATTTCCCCCGCATGACCGTGGAGTGCCCGGCCCAGTTTCGGTTAGAAGGTTCCGACCGGGTCGACGGTGCGATCGTGAAGAATCTCAGCGGCGGTGGCGTATTGCTGTGGGTGGATCAACAGGTGGAACCCGGCAACCAACTCGCCATCGTGATCACGCCCTGCAGTCAGATCACCCCGCCGCTGCATGCGCGGGTGGAGGTGATCCGCTGCATTCCGCTGGAGGAGTCGGAAGGGACCTACGCCGCCGCCTGTTCCATGGTGGAACTGCTGGACGAGGAGACGGCAAAAAAGATCTTCCCCTGACAAGACCCGCCGGGGCGTAGGGAGCCGCTTACCCGAATCGGGCGGCTACGGTTCCGATACGCTCCCACACCTGTTTCCGTACCTCCCGCTCGCTTAAGATCACCACCAGATCCCCCGCGGCGGCATCCCCCAGGATTCGATCGACGGCCGCGAAGCGTTCCGGTATGCGAACGATTCGTTCCGGCGGTATCCCGCCCTCTTCCAGACCCTCGACCACCCATTGCAGGCTTTTTTCCGGATCGCACCCGCGCGGGTCCCACGGCGTGGTGCAGACGAAACGGTCAAAGTGGCCGGCCGCGATCCGGCCCAGCAGGCGGGCCTGCTCTTCCGGGCGGTCGGCATAGGCGAACAGCAGACAGGAGCGCGTCCCTTGGACCGGGTGTTGCTCCAGGAAGCGGCACAGCTCAGTCATTCCCTCGGGATTGTGGGTGTAGTCCAGCACCACCTCGAAGGGCAGCCCCGGGTGGAAGTTCAGCCGCCCGGGGGTCCGCTCCCAGTTCATGACGAACCCCTCCAGAGCGGTCCGGATCGGCTCGCCGGTCACCCCGAGGGCGTCCGCCAGGGCGACGGCGAACAGGGCGTTTTGCAGGTTGTAGCGGGCGCGGCCGCCGAAGGTGGCCGGGACCGTGGTCAGATCCAGGAGCGACAGATGTTCATCTCCCTCCCGCCGTACCGCATGCGGCACACCGTCCCGCTCCTCCAGGGTGACGGCGCGTCCGCCGCCCGCCAGGTGGTCGGCGATCACCGGATGTTCGGCCTGCATGCTTACCAGCACGATCCGCTCCGCACGGCTTTGGGTCCGCAAGGCGAGGGTCGCCGGATCGTCGGCATTCAGCACCAGGGTGTCGCGCGCCAGGTTCGCCACCAACGCCTTGGCCGCCGCCAGCCGCTCGGCGGTTTCGGTATGCTTTACTCCGATATGGTCGGAGGTGATGTTGAGCACTGCGGCCACGCTGACGCCGGTGATATAGGTCCCTTTCCGGGCCACCATGCCGCGCGCCAGTTCGAACACCCCCGCCTCTACGTCGGGATCGAGCAGCAACCTCCGGGCCCAGCGTCCGCCGGCGTTGTCCCCTTCGGAGATCTCCTCATCGTTGACGTAGGTGCCGTCGGAACAGCAGAGTCCCACCGTCAATCCCTGTTGCCGCAGGATGGCGGCCAACATGCGGCAGGTGGTGGTCTTGCCGTTGCTGCCGGTCACCGCGGCGGTGGGGATACGCGCATGCTCCGGCGTCGGAAACAGCTCCGCCAGGACGGGCGCCGCGGCCCACGGATTGGGTTGCAGTCCCGGTCCGGAATTAACCTCGCACACCGCCCCGCCGGTGGTGCGCCAGGAACGGGAGATATCGGGGATGATCAGGTCGATCCCGGCCAGATCCAGATCCACGATCCGGGCGATGCGTTCCGCCAGCGCCCGGTTATCCGGGTGCACCCGGTCCAGCACATCCTCCGTGCTGCCGCCGGCGTGTATGTTCGCGGTGCGCCGCAAACGGACGACTGCGCCGGGTTCCGGGATCGAATCGGGAGCGAGCCCCTGGGCCGCCAGCTCCGGCAGCGTGGTTTCCAGCGGGACCTGCGAAAGCTGTTTCTGTCCCCCCGGTCCCCGTTCCGGATCGCGATTCATCTGTTCCACCAACTCCGCCACCGTATGCGCGCCGTCTCCCACCACCTGTGCGGGGGTGCGCCGCGCGGCCGCGATCAGGCGGCCGTTCGCCACCAGCAATCTATGATCGCTACCGGGAATCAGGGTCTCCAGCAGCAGGTTGCCATGTCTCTCCCGTACCTCGTTGAATGTTTCCAGGAGTTGCCGGTCACTGCCGATCCCGACCTGCACGTCGATCCCATGGGTGCCGGAGATCGGTTTCAGCACCAACGGATAGCCCAGTTCGCGCGCGGCCTCCAGCGCCTGTTCCGGGGTGGTGGCCACACGGTAACGCGGTACCGGTACCCCCAATGCCCGCAGCAGATCATGGGTGGCCGCTTTGTTGCCCACCAGCCGGCATCCGATGGCGGAGGTATGATCGGTGAGGGCGGTCATAATGCGTCGTTGCCGGACCCCTTCGCCCAACTGCACGATGCGGCTCTGGCGACTGGGACGGAACCAGGGGATCTCCTGCCGTTCGGCGACATCGAGGAGGCGATTGGTGCTATATCCGCCGAGTCCATGAAGGTCGACCTGCTTGAGAAAGGCCGAAAACAGGGCGGGGTAATCGAAGCCGGGTTGGGCCGCCGCGGGAAAACGGTTCGGCGGCAGGCAGTGGAGCGCGAGCAGCCAGGCAAGATTCCAGGCGGCGAGCGCTATGGCCGGGGTTCGATAGCCCACCAGGATGTGGCGGCGGCCGGTCTCCGGTTCTTCCTGCACCGCCGCATACTCCACCTGGCCTTCCGCCTCCCGTTGCAGCTGCGCGGTAAGCCGCGCCAGCAACAGCGGGAACGATTCGTCGCCCTGCGGCCGGAAGGCGGGCAGGCAGGCCTGCAGTTTTTCCAAAAAAGAGCTTTCCAACGAGTCGCACGCGAGATGGTAAAACCCCAGGGGGCCGGGCTCGACGGTGAGCCGTACCACCGAACAGGGTGCGAACAGGTTGGGTCCCGCATGGATCTGTTGCTCGATGACGCGCACGGCTCACACCACCCGATTGCGGCTGGCGCCGGTCAGAAACGCCCGGATATTCTCCCCGATCTCGGCGATCAGCCGCTGGCGCGCTTCCCGGCTGGCCCAGGCGATGTGGGGCGTGAGCAGCAGGTTCGGGAGGTCGTGCGCCAACAGCGGGTTGCCCTCCGTCGGCGGTTCCCGCGTCAGGACATCTACCCCGGCGCCGCCGATGAGGCCGTTGCGCAGGGCGTCCGCCAGCGCCGGTTCGTTCACGATGCCGCCGCGAGCGGTGTTGATCAGCAGCGCGTCCGGTTTCATGCGCGCCAGTTCCCGCGCCCCGATGAGATCGCGGGTGTGTTCGGTGAGGGGGCAGTGCAGGGAGACGATATCGGCAACCGCCAATAACGTCTCCAGCGGCAGGCGGCCCGGTTGCGCCGCTCCGCCGGGTCGCTGTGCGATGACGACCTCCATGCCGAACGCCTCCGCCACCTTTGCCACCGCCTTGCCCAGGGCGCCGTAGCCGACGATGCCCAATACCTTGCCGCTCAGTTCCCGGAAGGGAAAATCGAGCAGACAGAACTGGTCGCTCCGTTGCCAGGCATCGGCGGCCAGCAGTTCCCGGTATTGTGGCAGGCGGGTGGTGAGCGCCAGGATCAGGGCGAACACATGCTGCACCACCGAGGGGGTGGAGTAGCCGGCCACATTCGTGACGGCGATGCCAAACTCTTTGGCCGCTTCCAGGTCTACGTTGTTGGTGCCGGTGGCGGCGATGCAGATCAGTTTCAGGTTGTTTGCCTGCTCCAGAATCCCCCGGTCCAGGATCACCTTATTGCTGACCGCCAGGGTCGCGTTCTGAATCCGCTCGGCGGTCTCTTCCGGAGCGGTGGCGGCGTGCAGGCTCCAGTCGAAAGCGACGGAGGTCACTGGCGCAAGATCGACATCGCCGCAGTCGACGGTGGCGAGATCCAGAAAGACCGCTTTCTCTTCGGACATTGAACGGCACCTGATATCATGAACGGATTAGTCCCTATTTCACCACAATCATCCCCCGCCCGGGGGGTAGCAGTGATCGCTGATGAGTGAACCCGCCGCCAGCCGGATCCGCGAGATCCCGTACAACTACACCTCCTTCTCGGATCGGGAAATCACCATCCGTTTCCTGGGGGAGGAGATGTGGCGCCTGATCGAGGAGCTGCGCGGCACCCGCCGCACCGGCCGCTCGGCGCGCATGCTGTTCGAGGTGCTGGGGGACATGTGGGTGGTGGCCCGCAACCCCTATCTCCAGGACGATCTCCAGGCCAATCCCAAGCGCCGCCAGGCGCTGGTGGGGGCGCTGCATCATCGGCTGGATCAGTTCGAGACGCGCGCCGAGGATAACGGCCAGGCGCTGCAACTGCTGGCGGCGGCCCGTTCGGCGGTGGACCGGTTCGCCGCCTGTTTCGAGGAGAACAACCGCCTGCGCCGCAAGGTGCGGCGCGCCCTGGGCCACGTCACCCGCAAGGACAACATCGACTTCGGCGGGCTGGCGCGGGTCTCGCACGCCACCGACGCCACCGACTGGCGCGTGGAGATCCCGTTCGTGGTGATTACCCCGGACCGGGAAGAGGAAGTGGCGCCCATCGTGCGCGCCTGTATCGAGTGCGGCCTTACGCTCATCCCGCGGGGCGGCGGC
>JBNKCL010000066.1:0-20563 GCA_050287725.1 Sedimenticolaceae bacterium | reverse complement strand
CAGATCCACACCGGCGGTGTCATCGCCGCCGAAAGCCCCGCCGGCAAACGTTCCGGGGAAGGGGACATCGGACCATTCGATATTCATGCCGCCGTTGCCGTAGAGTGCGACCCCAAAGGCGGCATCGTTCCCGATCATAGTGTTCCAGCCGAAGGAGGGGATCAGGAACAGTTCGTTGGCGCTGTCGTAGCTGCCGGGCGCAAGGCCGAAAGTCCCCGGGGCGCCGCTGGGCGCGCCGGTGACCGTATAACTCCGATCCGGCGAGAAAAAGGCGAGCCCCAGGTCGACACGGTCTCCCACCCAGACGTTGCCCGCCGGGTTGGTGGCGGAGGCCAGGGAGTCCTGAGGCAGAGCGACGCCGGTGCCGGCCATACCCTTGCTCTTTGTGCCGTAGCCGTGCGAGAAATAGCCGTTGGTGGCAAAACTGGTTGCGGGAGCAGCCAGGCAGAGTGCGACCGCTACGGCCGTAATATGACGTCGGTTCATTTAATAATCCTCCCGTGCAGGCGATGTTCTGTTCTAAGGTTGTAATGTAGCTTTATGTTCTTTCCAGTTGTTTTTACTGGAATTATTTCTCTAATTTTGGAAAGCGTGTACCAGAAAGGGGTACTTGTCAACCGTTATCTTTCGGGATTTCCCCGCCTAACGCTTGAAATCCCTTCTGTTTTTCGGTCGCTCGTCTCGGTTGACCTGTGGGCATCCTAGCCTGCGGTTGCCTACCCGTCAACGATTGCAAGAATATTAACGTTCGCAAATATACCGTAAAAACAATGGGTTAATACAAAGCCGGCGCGGGAATACCTGGATGGCGGTTTCAGTTACTATGCACGCTATGTTGTCGTCCCCGGATCTCTTTTCTTATCGTCAATATTGGGCCAAGCGCTTCGGTATCGCCCCGGTGTTGCCCATGTCCCGGGAGGAGATGGAACAGCTCGGCTGGGACAGCTGCGACATTATCCTCATCACGGGGGATGCCTATGTGGACCATCCCAGTTTCGGGATGGCGCTGATCGGGCGGTTGTTGGAGGCGCAGGGGTTCCGGGTGGGCATCATCGCGCAACCCGACTGGCACTCGGCCGAGGCGTTCGGAAAGCTGGGTCGTCCCAACCTCTTTTTCGGCATCACCGCCGGGAACATGGACTCCATGGTCAACCGCTACACCGCTGACCGGCGCATTCGTTCCGACGACGCCTACTCCCCGGACGGCGAAGGGGGGAGGCGCCCGGACCGTGCAACCATCGTTTATGCCCAGCGTGCGCGGGAGGCCTGTCCGGGGGTCCCCATCGTGCTCGGCGGCATTGAGGCCAGCCTGCGCCGCATCGCCCACTACGACTACTGGTCGGACAAGGTGCGCCGTTCCATCCTGCCGGACGCCAAGGCGGACCTGCTGATCTTCGGCAACGGGGAGCGGGCGGTGGTGGCGGTGGCCCACCGGTTGGCGGCGGGGGAGCCGATCTCCGAGATCACCGACTTGCGCGGCACCGCTGTTCTGCGATCGGCGGTTCCGGCGGGGTGGCGCGAGATCGATGCCACCGGAATCGGGGAGCGGCAGCCCCATACGGAAGCGGCGCGGTCGGGGGAACAGACGGTGGTCCGTCTCCCTTCTTATGATCAGGTGGCGTCCGATCCGTTGTTCTATGCCCAGGCGTCCCGGCGGTTTCACCTGGAGACCAATCCCGGCAACGCCCGTCCGCTGGTGCAACGCCACGGCAAGCGGGAGGTGTGGCTCAATCCGCCGCCCATTCCCCTGACCGAACGCGAGCTGGATCGTATCTATGAACTCCCCTACACCCGAAGGCCTCACCCCGCCTACGGGGCGGCGCGCAATCCGGCCTGGGAGATGATCCGTTTTTCCATCAACATCATGCGGGGCTGTTTCGGCGGTTGCAGCTTCTGCTCCATCACTGAGCACGAGGGACGCATTATCCAGAGCCGTTCGGAGGATTCCATCGTGCGGGAGATCGAGACCGTCCGGGATACGGTGCCCGGTTTTACCGGCAACATCTCCGATCTCGGCGGCCCCACCGCCAACATGTACCGGATGCGTTGCGAAGAGGAGCGGATCGAAGCGGCCTGCCGGCGGTTCTCCTGTATCTACCCCGAGGTGTGCCGGCATCTGGCGGCGGATCACACCCCGCTGATCCGTCTCTATCGGCGCGCCCGGACGCTGCCGGGCATCAAGCGGGTGTTCGTCGCCTCCGGCCTGCGCTACGACCTGGCGGTGCGGGATCCCGCCTATGTAAAGGAGTTGGTCACCCACCATGTGGGGGGCTATCTCAAGATCGCCCCGGAGCATACGGAGGAAGGGCCGCTGCGGATGATGATGAAGCCGGGGATCGGGGTCTACGATAAGTTCAAACGGCTGTTCGACCGTTACTCCGAAGAGGCGGGCAAGGAGCAGTACCTGATCCCCTACTTCATCGCCGCCCATCCGGGCACCACCGACCAGGATATGCTCCAGTTGGCGCTCTGGCTGAAACGCAACGACTTCCGGCCGGACCAGGTGCAGGCGTTCCTGCCCACACCGTTGGCGCTCGCCTCGGCCATGTACCATACCGGTCTCAATCCGTTGCAGCCGCTTCGGTCGGGTCGGGGAACGGTGCCGGTGGTGCGCGGTCTGCGCCAGCGGCGGCTGCACAAGGCGTTTCTGCGTTACCACGATCCGGAGAACTGGCCGCTGCTGCGCGAGGCGCTGAAGCGCATGGGACGGGCCGATCTCATCGGCAACGGCAAGCGCCATCTGGTGCCGGCCTGGCAACCCGGAGATACTCATGCCAGGCGGGAAAATACGCGAGGGCGACGAGTTGTGACGCGACCCGGAAGAGATCAGCGCGGCACGAGAAAAAGAAAAGGTTAGGTTTTTCGAAAACCGGAATATGAACGCAGAGTATATCGAGATGCGAGGCTGTTCCGGCGAGCGGAAGCAGCGCCCCATCACCGGGAACTGATATACTCGCTTCCTATTTCTGAATACCGGAAGGACAGTAACGATGCGTTATATCAGTACCCGCGGCGGTGTCGACCCGGTCACCTTCTCCGAAGCGGTGATGATGGGGTTGGCCACCGACGGCGGCCTGCTGTTGCCGGAGACGATTCCGTCCGTGAGCGCCGAGGCCCTGCGGAAGTGGGCCGACCTGCCGTTCCGGGAACTGGCGGTGGAGGTGATGCTTCCCTATGTGGAAGGGGATCTCACCCGGGCGGAATTGACCGATCTGGTGGAACGCTCCTATGCCGTCTTCGACAGCCCCGAGGTGACCCCGGTGGTGGAGTTGGGGGAGCTGCGCATCCTGGAGTTGTTCCACGGTCCCACCGCCGCCTTCAAGGATGTGGCGTTGCAGTTTCTGGGGAATTTGTTCGAACTGCTGCTGGAGCGTAGCGGCGGGCGGCTCAATATCCTGGGCGCCACCTCCGGCGATACCGGTTCGGCGGCCATCGCCGGGGTGCGGGGTCAGGAGCGGATCGACATCTTCATCCTGCACCCCTATCAGCGGGTCTCTCCCATCCAGGAACGGCAGATGACCACGGTGCTGGACCAGAACGTCCATAACATCGCCATCCGCGGCACCTTCGATGACGGTCAGCGGATCGTCAAGGAGTTGTTCAACGATCTGGAGTTCAAGCGTGAATACAGCCTGGGGGCGGTCAACTCCATCAACTGGGCCCGGATCCTGGCGCAGATCGTTTACTATTTTTATGCCTGGGGCCGGGTGACCGGGGGCGATCCGCAGCAGCGAGTGACCTTCTCGGTGCCCACCGGAAACTTCGGCGATATCTTCGCCGGTTACATGGCGCTGCGTATGGGTCTGCCGGTGGAGCGGCTGATTCTGGCCACCAACCGAAACGACATCCTCAGCCGGTTCGTGCACAGCGGGGTCTATCAGGCGGGTGAGGTGTACCCCACCATCAGTCCCTCCATGGATATTCAGATCTCTTCCAACTTCGAGCGCTACCTCTATTATTTATTGAACGAGGATGCGGCCGGGGTGCGCGCACTGATGGAGCAGATGGCGCGTACCGGAAAACTGGAGGTGACGGCGGAGAAGCGGTCCGAGGTCCAGAGACTGTTTCATGCCGCGGCGGTCAGCGAAAAAGAAACCCGGGAACAGATCCGTTCCTCCTACCAGGATCACGGTTACATCCTCGATCCCCACACTGCGGTGGGGGTACGCGCGGCGCAGGAGTTCCCGGGGGCGATCTGTCTCGCCACCGCCCATCCCGCCAAGTTCGGGGATGCGGTGCGTGACGCCATCGGCGTCGAGGCGGACCCGCCCCCCTGCCTGCAAGGTCTGCTGGAGAAGGAGACCCGTTGCGCGGTGTTGGCGGCGGAGCGGGAGGTTGTGAAGCGGTTCATGCAAGAGGCGCTGGCGGAATAGCCGGTTACTGAATCTCGGGCGCGGCCCGACGGAAACCAGAAATGGCAAAAACAGCTCGACATATCAAGATTCTCGATACCACCCTGCGGGACGGCGAGCAGACCCAGGGGATCTCCTTTTCGCCGGCGGAGAAACTCAACATCGCCAAGGCGTTGTTGGAGCAGCTCAAGGTGGACCGTATCGAGGTGGCGTCGGCCCGGGTCTCCGAGGGGGAGAGAGAGGCGGTGGCCAACATCATCCAGTGGGCGAAGCGCAAGAAGCTGGCCGACCGGGTGGAGGTGTTGGGATTCGTCGACCATAAGCGAAGCGTGGACTGGATCGTCGATACCGGCGGACGGGTGATCAATCTGCTGGCGAAGGGCAGCGAGAAACACTGCCGCGGTCAGTTGCGCAAGTCGCTGGAGCAGCACCTGAAGGATATTCGCCAGACCATCGAGTACGCCCACAAGCGCAAGCTGGCGGTAAACCTCTATCTGGAGGATTGGTCCAACGGTTATCAGGACAGTCCGGAGTATGTGTTCGCATTGATGGAGGGGCTGCGGAACGTCCCCGTCGGTCACATCATGTTGCCGGATACCCTGGGGGTGATGACCCCGGATCAGGTGTACGAGAGCCTCTCGGATATGGTCCGCCGTTTCCCCTGGGCGACGCTGGATTTCCATCCTCATAACGACTACGGGCTGGCCACCTCCAATGCATTGATGGCGGCGAAGGCGGGGGTTTCTTCCATTCACTGTACGGTCAACTGCCTCGGCGAACGGGCGGGTAACGCCTCGTTGGCGGAGGTGGTGGTCAACCTGCGCGATCAGATGGGTCTGAAGCTGGCGGTGGACGAAT
This sequence comes from Sedimenticolaceae bacterium, assembly GCA_050287725.1. Lineage (GTDB taxonomy): Bacteria > Pseudomonadota > Gammaproteobacteria > Chromatiales > Chromatiaceae > CBFDBF01. The sequence continues at coordinate 15,353 of JBNKCL010000066.1, read as the reverse complement.
CCCACATCGTGCGCCTCAGCCAGATGGTGGAGAACTTCTCCGGCAAACGGATCTCCGACAACTCGCCCATCGTCGGTATGGATGTGTTCACCCAGACCAGCGGTATCCACGCGGACGGCGACAAGAAGGGAGGGCTCTATCAGACCCGACTGACGCCGGAACGGTTCGCCCGCCAGCGCAGCTATGCCCTGGGCAAGATGAGTGGCAAGGCGTCGGTACTAAAGAATCTGGAGCGGCTCGATATTTCGCTTTCCGACGAGAACCTGGAGAAGGTGCTCAAACGGGTGGTGGAGCTGGGCGACTCCAAGAAGAGCATCACCTCCGAGGATCTGCCCTTCATCATCGCAGAGGTGCTGGAGGGGCGGGACTCCGAACAGGTGGAGTTGATCAACTGCTCCGTCACCAGCGGTCTGAAGTTGGAGTCCACCGCCAGCATCCAACTCCGGATCGGGGGTGAGGTGCACCTCAGTTCCGGGGTGGGCAACGGCGGTTTCGACGCCTTCGTAAGCGCCGTCAACAAGGTGCTGAAGAAGCAGGAGTTCAAGATGCCGGAACTGCTGGACTACGAGGTGCGAATCCCGCGCGGCGGCAAGACCGACGCCCTGACCGAATGTACCATCACCTGGGGCGACGACCGGGGCAGCTTCAAGACCCGTGGCGTGCACTCCAATCAGGTGTTCGCCGCCATGAACGCCACCATCCGGATGTTGAATATGAAGATGCAGAAAGGGCGGAAGAAATCCCGCAATTAGCCCGGCTTCAAGCGTCCGGGAAATTGGCGTCGGCGACAAACGGATTGCTGCGCCGTTCCTCCCCGAAGGTGGACATGGAGCCATGCCCCGAAACGAAAGCCACGTCATCCCCCAGCGGCCATAACCGTTCACGGATGGAGCGGAGCAACGCAGCAGGATCGGAACGGGGAAAATCGGCGCGGCCGATGGAACCTTTGAACAGCACGTCCCCCACGAACGCGATCCGCGCCTCCCGCTGGAAGAAGACGATGTGGCCCGGGGTGTGTCCCGGACAGTGGATTACCTCCAGCTCCAGCTCACCCACCAGCACCCGATCGCCCTGCTCCAACCAGCGGTCCGGGATGAAGGGCCGGGCCGGGGGAAAGCCGTAGATCTCGGCTTGCTGGGGCAGGCGCTCGATCAGGAACTCATCGTCGCGCTGGGGTCCCTCCACCGGCAGGCCGCACTGTTCCACCAGATCCGCCACCCCCGCCGCGTGGTCCACGTGGGCGTGGGTGACCAGGATCTTTTCCAGCTCGATCCCCAGCTCCCTGGCCGCCTCCAGGATCCGGTCGATCTCTCCGCCGGGATCGATGACCGCTCCCCGATGCGTGGTCTCGTCCCAGATCAGGGAACAGTTCTGTTGGAACGGGGTGACGGGGAGAATGGCAAACTTCATGCTGGTGGCTTCCGGGTTTTCTGAGAATGCAGGGATACCATCTTACCGTCGTCAAACCGGCGGACTCAATTCGGGATCGCTGTTGTGCCGTTCTGACCGGTCTCGGTTGGCGTAACGAAATATACTCTCGCAAAGAACGCCAAGCGAAGCGTTTGATTTCTTTGCGTGCTTGGCGCCTTGGCGAGAGTTCTGATTACACTCTTTCGATCGACGCACAGGTAAAATTTTGTCCGTCCCCGACAAAGCCGGGAGCCTCATTGGGCTATCCATGCGGCAGCCAGGGGAGAGGATTCCGTGTCAGGGCGACGGCGACGATATGGCAGAAACAGAGCAGGGCCAACAGGCCGCTGAGAAGCCGGAGGCGCCGGGGGCCGTTCCAGTGCAGCGCGATGCCGCCCAACAGGATATAGGCCAGCAGCCCCGCCAGTTTGCTGATGAGCCAGGGGTTCTGGAACGGGGTCCAGCCGTTCATCCAGGTGAGGCCGATACCGGCCGCCAGCAGCAGGGTGTCGTTACTCTGCGAGAGCAGCCGGACACCGCGTTTTCGAACCCGCTCCGGATGGTGCAGCATCCAGTAGAGACGCAGGTTGAAGAACAGAAGGTTGAACGTCACCGTGGCGACGTGCACCATTTTTATCCAGAAGTAGGTCATGCGGGTGAATGGTCGTTGGTTGCCGGCAAGAATAGCCTTCTCGCACTACCAGGTCCAAACCGAGGGAGTTGATTATGCGTTATGAGTTCGAACCGATCGGGATCGTGCACTCGCCGTTCAAGGAGAAGTTCGGGATTCCGCGGCAGCCGGGGTTGGTGCCCGAGGTGCGCGGGGTGCTGGAACTGTTGCCCCCCTTCAACCGTCCGGAGGCGGTAAGCGGGCTGGAGGGATATTCTCATCTCTGGCTGCAGTTCGTGTTTCACCAAGCCCTGCGCGAAGAGTGGCAACCTACGGTGCGGCCGCCCCGGCTGGGTGGCAACCGCCGGGTGGGGGTGTTCGCCAGCCGTGCTCCGTTCCGGCCCAATCCCATCGGGCTGTCGGTGGTGACGCTGGAGCGGGTGATCGCGGACGAGACCGGGGTGCGGCTGGAACTGGCGGGGATCGACCTGGTGGACGGCACCCCGGTGCTGGACGTCAAACCCTACGTGCCCTATGTGGACAGCATCCCCGACGCCCGCTCCGGCTTCGCGCATGCGGCGCCCCCCCCGAAGTTGCAGGTCCGGTTCTCGGAGAAGGCGGAACAACAGTTGTCGGCGCGGCCCGATGGAACTGAGCTGCGAACGCTGATTACCCGGCTGCTGGAGTTGGATCCACGACCCGCTTATCAAGAGGAAGCAGGGGAGCGAATCTACGGTTTTCGTTTCTATGATTTCGATCTGCGCTGGCGGGTGGAGGACGGCAATGTAGAGGTCGTGGAACTGGGGGACGCCGGTTGAACGCTTATCCCTTTTTCGGATCTTCCTGGCCGCTGAACCGGATCACCCGTTTCTGAGGCGACAGGTTGATCTCGTCGATGGCGGCACCGCGGCGGGTGGAGAGCATCAGCCAGACCGCCTCGGCCACATCCTCCGGGGTCAGGTGGCACGCTTCGTCATCGTCCGGCCGGAAATCGAGCCGGTCGAAGAAACCGGTGCGCACCATGCCCGGATTGACGATCCCCACCCGCACCCCGGCGCCCGTGCACTCCTCGCGTAACGACTGGGTCAGGCCGCGCAGGGCGAACTTGGTGGCGGAGTAGACGGCACCCTTGCGTCCGCCGTGCAGCGCCGCCTCCGAACCGATGAAGATCAGGTCGCCGCTGCCCCGGCTCTTCAACGCCGGCAGGAACTCCCGGGCCATCAGGATCTGGCTGGTGAGGTTGGTGTCGATCAGCTCCCGGATCTGTTCCGGCGAGAACTCCTCCAGTGAACCGAAGCGCCCGAACCCGGCGTTGCAGATCAGCGCTTCGGTCTCCGGGTACTCCCGGCGCAGCTTCCGGAGTTGCTCCGGCAGTTCGTCGATGCGCGAGAGGTCGAGTGTCACCGGCTGGAAGCGGCTCCCGAACGGATCGTCCGGATCGAAACGGCGGGCGATACCGATCACCCGGCATCCCTCGGCCAGCAGCCGTTCGGTAACGGCCCGGCCGATGCCGCGGCTGGCGCCGGTGACGATGACGTTTTCCGGGATCGGATTCATGGGTTGTTCCTCACTTGTTGCAACAACGATTCGAGGGTCGCCAGCCCTTCCTCCAGCAGTTGTGATACCCGCTTGCCGGTGATTCCGTGCGCCGGATTCTGCCGGTTGTCGGAGACGATCTTGAGGCAGTAGATCCGGCCGGGGGCGGCAAGAGCGCTGGCGGCCCGGAAGAAGCCGGCCGCCTCCATCTCCACCAGTGCGTTTCTCTGATAGTTAAGGTCCGGATTGTTCAAAGTGATCGCCCGGTCGGTGGCGCAGGGCGGGACCGGCAGGGGCGTGGTTTGCCACTGCTCGCCCGTTGCATCGTCCTCCACGAGATCGGCCAGCACCGCCTGGCCCACGGGGCGGGTGGGGTGGCCGGCGATCCCGAGGTTGATCCAGATCGCCTCATTTCGCACCAGAGAGCCCAGCCACTCGGTGGCCCGTTGGGCCGCCGCCTGCCCCGGGCCGCTGACCGTCAGCGCCATCCCTGTACCGCGGTAGAGCGGAAATTCGGTCGCGGATGGGTCGCGTTGCAGCCCGAAATGGCGGGTCACCGGCTTGGCCTCCGCCGGCAGCGCCATGACCAGATTGACCGGGACGGTTTTCATAGCGAAAGCGTATCACCAAAGCATGACGGGGGAGAGATAGATTCCATGAATCGCTCGATCGGCAGGGTCGAATGGTCTCTCCGGCGCTCCTGTGGCAGACTTTACCTTTTGAAGCGACGAGGAGTTGCCGCGATGCGAGTGATACTGCTGGGTGGTCCCGGTGCCGGCAAAGGCACCCAGGCGAATTACATCAAAGAACGATATCAGATTCCCCAGATCTCCACGGGCGATATGCTGCGGGCGCACGTCAAGGCGGGCTCCGAACTGGGCAAAGCGGCCAAGAAGATCATGGACGAGGGCGGCCTGGTCTCCGATGAGATCATCATGGGCATGGTAAAGGAACGGATCAAGGAGCCGGATTGCCAGAACGGTTTCCTGTTCGACGGGTTTCCCCGCACCATCCCCCAGGCGGAGGCGTTGCGCGAGGCCGGGGTCGGCATCGATGCGGTAGTGGAGATCGATGTCCCCGATGCGGAGATCATCAAACGCATGTCCGGCCGCCGGGTGCATCTCGCCTCCGGGCGCACTTACCATGTGCTCTACAATCCGCCCAAGCAGGAGGGGCGGGACGATGTGACCGGTGAGGAGTTGATCCAGCGGGATGACGATCAAGAGGAGACCGTGAAGGCGCGTCTCAAGGTGTATCACGATCAGACCGAACCGTTGATCGCTTTCTACTCCGATTGGGCGAAACGGGGGGGTGACGGCGCTCCCAAATACCACCGGATCGAAGGTGTGGGCGGGGTGGACCAGATCCGGGACACCATCTTCGCAGCCTTGGGATAAAGCTGCTACCGGAAAAGCCGGGTGCGGTGCCCGGCTTTTTGGTTAATTAGCAAATTCTGATAGAATCATAACCTTTAGGGATCGTAACGGGAGAGTGGATGTGGCTGTCATCGAACTGAATAAAGAGAACTTCGAAGAAGTCGTAACCGGCAATGATTTTGTAATCGTGGATTACTGGGCTCCGTGGTGCGGTCCCTGCCGCTCGTTCGCGCCCACCTACGAGAAGGTATCCGAGGAGCATCCGGAGATCGTCTTCGCCAAGGTGAATACCGAGGAGGAGCACGAAATCGCGGCCCATTTCCAGATCCGCTCCATCCCCACGCTCATGATCTTCCGGGAGAAGGTGATTATCTTTTCCCAGGCGGGCGCCTTGCCGGAGTCCGGTTTCAAGGAACTGATCAAGCGTGCCTCCGACCTGGATATGGCCGAGGTTCACAAACAGATCGCGGAACAGGAAGGGAGTGCCTGAGCCGGTTTCTGTCGTCACGCCTGTTACTTGAATGTGAAAAAAAACGCCCCATCCATAAAGATGGGGCGTTTTTTGTTACGATCAAAAGCATGTATTCAGAGCAAACGGCGGTTCCCGCTTCGGCCGCTTCGGTTGCGGTGCAGGTAGGGAGAAAATGAGAAGAGGTTGGTATCCTCAGGCCCTGCGCGGTCTGTTTCTCCAACGGCCCTCGGTGGGTCAGTTGCTGGACCTGTGCGAGGAGAACTACCGCCATCTGCTGAGACTGGCTCCCGACATCCGGACACTCCAGGGCCGATACCTTTCACGGCGGCAGGGCGCCATGGATCTCCATCTCGAGGTGCTGGAGCAGACCCCTTATACGACGCTACTGCAGCTCACATACCATTTCAGCCAGGAAAACGGTTCCCATCCGGATCCCGACGCCAAACTCCGGATCTATCACGATTCCGGCCAAGTCGAGGTGTTGGAACTGCGGCAACGCATCCTGCCCCTCAACCGGGGTATGGAGCATCCAACGCTGGATCAGAAATGGAAAGTGAACCTTTTCCTCTCAAAATGGCTCTCTTATTGTGTGGGCCAGGGCCATCGATTTTCAGGATTTGGGTGTTCTTTGTCTGCCCATCGCTGATAGCCGGGTCCCCGGGGCGGGGGGAACGGTCATTTCGCAGTGTGGCGGCCGGGTTCGGTGATTTTTTTTTAGAATCTTTCCAATATAATCTTGACAATTTCCCTAGGGAACTGATACTTTTTATACCCTATAAGAATGGTAGGAATTAATCTACCATTCAACATAAGGAATATTATTATGAGACTTTCTACCAAAGGGCGTTATGCCGTCACTGCGATGCTGGATCTCACTCTCCATGGTGGAGATCGAGCGGTAACCTTGGCCGAGATCTCCGAAACCCAGGGGATCTCTCTCTCTTACCTGGAACAGCTGTTTGCCGGTCTGCGCGCGAAAGGGCTGGTGAAGGGCGTCCGTGGTCCGGGCGGCGGCTACTACCTGGGTCGACCGGCGGATGATATCTCTATCTCCGATATCATCTGTGCGGTGGACGAGTGGGTGGAGTTCACCCGCTGCAGCGGAAACCGGGACTGCCAGGAAGGGAAGATCTGCCTGACGCACAACCTGTGGGACGAGTTGAGCCGGGAGATCTACACCTTCCTCAGCGATATCTCGCTGGCGGACCTGGTGCACCGCGGCGGCCTTGAGGTCGGCGGCTGCGATAAGAGTGAGGGAGGCTGTGCGGCCTACCATCGCCGGGAGAAATCGGAAGCGGCCTGAGGCCGTCCCCCGATATCGCGGAAACGGAATGGATACTCCGAAGGCATATTTGCCTTCGGAGGGCATTCCGCGCCGGTTCCCGGCGGATCGCTGGTAAAAGACCGGTAAATTCCCTATCCTTCCCGCTTTCTTTCTATAGGCGAGCGAGAAGGCTATGTCCTGGGAAACCGTTTCTCTGGAAACCGTGCGTGACTTTATCCGTTGGGGTGCAACCCGCTTCAACGAGGCGGGTCTGTTTTTCGGCCACGGTACCGACAACGCCCTGGACGAGGCGGCCCTGCTGGTGCTGCACGCCCTGCATCTGCCCTATGATCTCCCCCCTGTCTATCTCGAGAGCCGGCTTACCCCGAACGAACGGGAGGCGGTGCGCCAGCTGTTGATCCGGCGGATCGAGGAGCGGCTGCCGGCGGCCTATCTGATCCACCAAGCAACCTTCGCCGGACTCGATTTCTATGTAAACGAGCATGTGCTGGTTCCCCGCTCGCCCATCGCAGAACTGATCGAGGGAGGATTCGAACCCTGGATCGAGCCGGATCAGGTTCATCGGGTCCTGGATCTCTGCACCGGCAGCGGTTGTATCGCGGTCGCCTGCGCTCAGGCGTTTCCCGAGGCGGAGGTGGAGGCGGCCGATATCTCGCCGGAAGCGCTGGAGGTGGCGCGGATCAATATCGGACGTTACCATCTCAACGAGCGGGTCGAGGCGATTCAATCCGATCTGTTTTCCGCCCTGGAGGGCAGGCGCTACGACCTCATCGTCAGTAACCCCCCTTACGTCAGCCGGGCGGAGATGGCGGAACTGCCGGCCGAATATCGGCACGAGCCCGCGTTGGGACTGGAAGCGGGCGAAGAGGGGCTGGACATCGTGCGCCGCATCCTGCAGGCGGCCCCGGACCACCTGAACCCGGATGGCATTCTGGTAGTGGAGGTGGGTAACAGCGCCGTGGCTCTGGAGCAGCGTTACCCCCAGGTCCCCTTCTTCTGGCCGGAATTCGAGCGGGGCGGTTCCGGGGTGTTTCTGCTGACGGCGGAGCAGTTGCAGGAGTGCCGCCCGATGTTTGAGGAGCAGGCAGTATGAGCATTCAACGCGCCCGAACCGCCGAGGAGTTCGCCGAGTGGGTGAAGCAGGCCCGGTTTGAGGTGCAGGATCTGCGTCAGTGCCTTCTGTACGATATGGAGGAGGTCGGCGAGGTGGGCTATTTCCCCGCCTTTCTGGATGTCCTCGAATGGAGCATCGAAGAGATCTACCAGGCGATGAGCAAGGGGGAGTACGCCTTCGGCCGGGAAGATCTGCGTTTTATGGAGATTCTGGACCGGCACGCCGAGCAGATTCCGTTCGCCCTGTTGCTCCGACAAATTAACGAGACCCACCGCTACGGCCTGGACGTGGGAGAGGAAGAGTAGATGGACCAGTCGCTGGTATTCGATCAGGCGCTGATAGAGAAGTACGACTACGCCGGTCCGCGCTATACCTCCTATCCCACCGCCCCGCAGTTCCACGAAGGGTTCGGCGAAGAGCGCTACCGGGAGGTGGCCGCGGAGACCAACCGCTCCGGCCAGCCGCTGTCACTCTATTTCCATATCCCGTTCTGCGATACCGTCTGTTACTACTGCGCCTGCAACAAGGTGGTCACCAAGGATCGCAGCATGGCCGCTCCCTATCTGCAGCGGTTGCACCGGGAGATCGCCCTGCAGGGTGAACTGTTCGACCGCAGCCGGCGGGTGGAACAGCTACACTGGGGCGGCGGCACCCCTACCTTCATCAGCCACGACGAGATGCGGGAGTTGATGCGGGTTACCGGTGAGCACTTCACCCTGGCGGACGACGACACCGGCGAATACTCCATCGAGATCGATCCGCGCGAGGCCACCCGCGATACCATCGCGCTGCTGCGGGAGATCGGGTTCAACCGGCTCAGTCTCGGGGTGCAGGATTTCGATCCCAAGGTGCAGAAGGCGGTCAATCGCATCCAGTCGGAAGAGCAGACCATGACGGTGCTGCAGGCGGCGCGGGACGAGGGGTTCCGCTCCATCAGCATCGACCTGATCTACGGCCTCTCTTTCCAGACGGTGGATAGTTTCGGTAAGACCCTGGACCGGATCATCGAGGTGGGGCCGGACCGGCTATCGGTCTTCAATTACGCGCACCTGCCGCAGCTGTTCATGCCGCAGCGGCGCATCAATGCGGAGGATCTGCCGTCGCCCCAGGAGAAGCTGGATATCCTGAAGATGACCATCGACCGGCTGACCGACGCAGGTTATGTCTTCATCGGCATGGACCACTTCGCGCGGCCCGACGACGAACTGGCGGTGGCGCAACGGGACGGCACGCTGTACCGGAACTTCCAGGGATACTCCACCCACTCCGACTGCGACCTGGTGGCGATGGGGGTCACCTCTATCGGTATGGTGGGGGCCACCTACAGCCAGAACGTGCGCACCCCGGACGAGTACTACCCGCTGATCGACGCCGGCCGGCTGCCGATCTTCCGCGGCATCGAGCTCAACCGTGACGATGAGATCCGGCGGGACGTGATCACCCGCCTGATCTGCCACTTCATCCTGGACTACGCGGCTGTGGGTAATCAGTGGGGGATCGATTTCAAAGAATACTTCGCTTCCGAACTGGAGCAGTTGAGGTCGATGGAGGCGGACGGGTTGCTGACTCTGCGCGAAACCGGTATCCGGGTGCAGCCCCGCGGGCGGCTTTTGATCCGCAACATCTGCATGACCTTCGATCGTTATTTAGCTGCGAAGAAAGAACAGAAAAACTTCTCCCGCGTCATTTAGGGAACCTTAACTATCCCCTCCTCCTTGACGGAGCACCTCAATGTCTCCTCTTTCTTAAGAAGGCGGAGAGGGGTGGTTACTGCCGTCATTGTGGCGAGATTTCCCCCGGGGTTCTTCGCTATTTCTCCGCATGGAGGATGAGGAAATGGGAAGCAGGAATGTAGCACCGCTCACGGCTGTTTATCGGCAAAAGTCCCATGTGCAAGTCCACTCTCTCAGGGTCGCTCTCAATCCACCGGAACAGTGCGATTGGAGGCCCACTGGCGTAGTGCCTCCACCTTCTCCGCCATTACCACCGAAAGGGGTTGTGTCCTTTCTATCTCAATCAGCACCAACTCGGTGTTAACCGGTATACGGGCTCCGTGAGCGGCATACAGAGACGAAACGACCGCTTGCTCAATCTCTGCGCCCGAAAATCCTTCACTTGCAACGGCCAACTGTTGCAGATCAATCGGCGCAACATTGATTTTTCGCTTTTCGAAATGAATCTGGAAGATACTCTCTCTGGCGCTCTTTTTGGGTAGGTCGACAAAAAAGATCTCATCCAGACGTCCCTTGCGGATCAGCTCGGGAGGCAAGGACTGAACATCGTTTGCAGTAGCTACAATGAAGACGGATTTACGGTGCTCCGCCATCCAGGTCAGAATGGTTCCTAAGACCCGCCGGGAGGTGCCATCGTCATGGTCACCGGATGATATCCCTTTCTCTATCTCGTCGATCCACAAGATGCATGGTGACATTGCATCGGCGGCTTGAAGGGATTGGCGAATATTTTTTTCAGTTTCACCGATATATTTGTTATAGAGGGCGCCAAAATCGAGGCGCAACAGGGGTAAGCCCCAATTACCGGCAACGGCTTTTGCCGCCAGACTCTTACCGCTACCCTGGACCCCCAACAGCAGCACGCCCTTGGGTGGATCCAATGGCGAATCGTTGTTCTCAAGGAAGGCGGGTTGTCGTAGATCCAACCACTTCTTGAGACGGGAGAATCCGCCCACTTCAGCAAAACGCGCGGTCTCGTATTCGAAAGAGAGCAGGCCGTCTTGACCGATCAGCTGGTATTTTGCCTCCATCACCCCGGGGAGGTCGCTATGGGTGATGGCGCCATCGTCATAGATGGCATTACGGATTAATCGCTTCACATCGCTTACCGTAAGACCGGTCAGGGCGCGGGCCAGCTTGTGGTAGGCGGTTTTGTCTCCCCGCAGCTTCTTGTTGCCATTGCGCAATGTCCAGATGCGTGCTTCATCCTGAATCAACTGTTTAATTTGGTCCGTGTCCGGCAATGACATCTCAAAGGCGGCACTCATACGCTGTAACTCTGCCGGTAATTCGAGGGCATGACTAATCAGCACGACGGAGATTCCATTCTGAGGATGGGCGATGGCAACCTCTTTCAGCATCCTGACAATTTTTGGATTATCGAGATAAGGATGAAAATCAAGCAGCGCGATAATCGGCTGGTTGGGTTCCCGGTAGATATGATCGAGCATCACCTCAGGATTGGTGGTGTCAGTATGTTTCGGGGCATCCCGCTGTCCATCGAAGGTCACCGCTTGCCAGTCGATATCGGCATTTCTGGATGGCGATTTGTCCTTACGGAGACCTTCCGTGATAGACCACAGTGACAATGGCCGATTTTTCTCATGCGCAATATCCCGTAGCATACTCAGCACCCTTATCTCTTCGTGCGACTGTATGACGATGATGGGAAGGTGACCGGATAGGATTACCGCTAAATCGTGTTTATCGTTCATGAATGCTGTTCGACTTAATCCCTAGTGTCAGTAATAAAATGGGACGCATGCTGTTTCACGGTGCCATTCCTTCTGCAGGACAACCATGGGCTAAAGGATACCGCAACTGATAATTTGAACAAACGTGCTGATGCCTCACGACAAGATACCATCGAAGCGCATCCGCTCGCTTGTGTCCACTGCGGCAGGGAGATGCGGTTTCCGTCAGGAAAACATAGTATTCTTTCCCGACTTAACGAACAGAACAGGGCGGGCGGTTATGAATGCGGAGCGGGATAATCTTTCTTTACCGGAGTGCATGCGCCGCACGGCGGAGCGCTGTGCGGAACAGCCGCTGGTGCTGTTCCCGGAGCGTAGCGTCAGCTTCGGGGAGGTGAATCGCGCCTCCGACGCCGTGGCGGCGTCGCTGGGGCAGCGGGGTATCGGCAAGGGTGACCGGGTCGGGCTTTACTGTATCAATTCCGACAGCTTCGCCGTCGCCTACTGCGGCATCGTCAAGGCGGGTGCGGTGGTGGTGCCGGTCAACCTGCTGCTCAATCCCAAGGAGATCCGCTACATCCTGCAGGACGCCGGGGCGCGGGCGCTGTTCTATCATCAGGCGCTGGAGCAGGCGGTGACCGCTTTTCGGGGTGAGCTGCCGGCGCTGGAATTCGCGGTCGCCATCGGCGGGGCGTCGTCCGAGTCCGATGATGTGTCGTTCGAATCGTTTTGTGCCACCGATGCCGCCGCGCCCGTGCCTGACTTCGATCCGGCGGAGGATCTGGCCGCCATCCTCTACACCTCCGGCACTACCGGCCATCCCAAGGGGGCGATGCTGACCCACCGCAACCTGCTCACCAACACCCGCAGCGTGGTCACCGCCATGCAGTTACGGCCGGGGGAGGACCGGCTGCTGGTGGTGTTGCCGATGTTTCACTCCTTTGCCGCCACCGTCGGCATGCTTACGCCGCTGTTGCACGGTCTGGCGTTCGCGCCGGTGCCGAAGTTCGAGCCGGCGCTGGTGTCGGAGACCATCGGGGCGGTGGGGGCGACGGTGTTTCTTGGGGTTCCCAGTATCTACAACGTTCTGCTGTCGCTGCCGGATGCGCAGCTGGCCAACTGGTCCGGCATCCGGTTCGGGATCTCGGGCGGGGCCGCCATGCCGGTGGAGGTGATGCGGCGGTTCGAGGAGCGGTTCGGTATCCCGATCCACGAGGGGGACGGTCCCACCGAATGTTCGCCGGTGACCTGCGTCAATCCCATCGGCGGGGTGCGTAAACCGGCCTCGGTGGGGCTCGCGATACCGGAAGTGGAGATCGAGATCTTCGACGATGCGGGAAAGATGCTGCCGCAGGGGGAGATCGGCGAGATCTGCGTGCGTGGCCCGAACGTGATGAAGGGGTACTGGAACCTGCCGGAGGCGACTGCCGAGACCTTCTTCGGCGACTGGCTGCGCACCGGCGATCTCGGTTATCTGGATGAAGAGCGGTACCTCTACATCGTCGATCGCAAGAAGGACATGATCATCGTCAACGGTATGAACGTCTATCCGCGTATGGTGGAGGAGGTGCTCTATCGCCATCCGCAAGTGGCGGAAGCGGCGGTGGTGGGGGAACCCGACGAACGGCACGGGGAGATCCCGGTGGCGCATGTGGTGCCGAAGGCGGATGCGACCCTCACGGCAGCGGAGGTCCGCGCCTTCTGCCGTGACCATCTGGGGCGCCACGAGATTCCGCGGCAAGTGATTATCCGTGAGGCGTTGCCGAAGAACGCGGCGGGCAAGATCCTGAAACGGGAGCTACGCCGGGCAGGGGAGTTGGAGCGCGGGGTCGATACGAAAAATTAACCCGCAACCCTGAGGAGCGGGAAGTCCAGGACTGCGGCGTTTTCGGTCTCTTCCCTCTCGGAACGGGCGTCGACGGCAAGAGTCGCCGATTGCTCCGGGGCGATCTCCAGAATCTCAAAGCCGCCTGCATGTCCGGGTGCGAAACCCATCGCCAGCGACATCTCCTGCATGCCGTCCAGCACGTCCCGCATCACCAGCTCCAACGCCTGGTTGCCCAGAGGGGGATTGTCGTTTTGATGATCCATACAGCGCACCCATCTATCCGCGTTCACTGGTTGTAACGACTCCCGGAAAGAAAACTTTAGGCGGGTGACCGCCGCGGTTTGGGTGTATCAGGCGCGCAGATGTTCGGTGAGATGGGGTTGGATGACCTTGAGCAGGGCGGCATGCACCTTGAGGCCGCCGGCGACCAGGTTTCCGCTTTCCAGGTGACGGTCACCGCCTGCGATGTCGGTGACGGTGCCGCCCGCCTCCCGCACCAGCAAGGTGCCCGCCGCGATGTCCCACTCCGCGAGCCCCAGTTCCCAGAAGCCGTCGGTGCGGCCGGCCGCCACATAGGCCAGATCGAGGGCCGCGGAGCCGGGGCGACGAATCCCCGCGCTCTGTTGAATGAGGTCCCGGAACATCCCGAGGTAGGCGTCCAGGCCGACGAGATCCCGGTAAGGGAAGCCGGTTCCCAACAACGCCCCCTCCAGTCCCTTGCGCTGGGTGACCCGGATACGCCGGTCGTTCAGCAGAGCCCCCCTGCCGCGGCTGGCGGTGAACATCTCCTCCCGGAGAGGATCGTAGACCAGGCCGTGCTCCAGCACCCCCTTGTGTTTGAGGGCGATGGAGATGGAGAACTGCGGGAAACCGTGCAGGTAGTTGGTGGTGCCGTCCAGGGGATCGATGACCCATTCGAACTCGTTGCCCTCGCTGCGGCCGCTCTCCTCCGCCAGGATGGCGTGCTGGGGATAGAATTTGCGCAGGGTCTCGATAATGGCCTGCTCCGCCGCCCGGTCCACCTCGCTCACGAACTCGTTCCGGCTCTTGGTGGTCACCGTGAGGGTATCGATGCGGTCGTAGTTGCGAAGCAGCACATTGCCGGCGTTGCGGGCGGCGCGGATGGCGATATTCATCATGGGTTGCATGGGCGGCAAAGATACAGGAAGCCCCGGCCGCTTGAAAGTGCTTTTCCCCGATTTTCCGGAATCGCGGATTTCCCTCGCGCGCCGGCTCCGGTACTCTTTGCCCCATGCTGGAAAATGTACGAATCGTGCTGATCGGGACCACCCATCCGGGAAATATCGGGGCGGCGGCGCGGGCCATGAAAAACATGTGCCTGCGGCAGTTGGTGCTGGTGCAGCCGCTGCACTATCCCAACGCCGAGGCCACCGCCCGCGCCTCCGGCGCCCACGATCTGCTGGCCGGGGCCAAGGTGTGCGAGACCCTGGACGAGGCGCTCCAGGGATGCCGGCTGGTGGTCGGGGCCAGCGCCCGGCTGCGAAGCGTGGAGTGGCCGCAGGTGGAGCCGCGGGAGTGCGCGGCGCAGATGATGGCGGAGGCGGCACAGGGGGAGGTGGCCCTGATCTTCGGCCGCGAGAGCTCCGGCCTCTCCAACGAGGAGCTGGACCGCTGCCATCTGCTGGTGCACATCCCCGCCAACCCGGAGTACAGCTCTCTCAACCTGGCCCAGGCGGTGCAGCTATTGAGCTATGAGATGCACCAGGCGGCGCGCGTGCATCGGGCTGTGGATTCCGGCCAGCGACCGGTGGCCACGGCCGAGGAGATGGAAGGATTTTTCGGGCACCTGGAGCAGGCCCTGGCGGAGATCGGGTTTTCCGATCCGAGACGGTCGGAGAAACTGCACCGGATGTTGCGGCGGCTGTTTCTGCGGGCGCGTCCCGATACCGATGAGTTGAATATTTTGCGGGGGATTTTGAGCGCCGCGCAGGGGCGGAAATCCATGCGGCGGTCGTGATTCTTTAATTTCGGTTGTGGTAATTCGTTTCGTATCCGGTCTGCTTTTTTCTGTTCCTGGCAATTCGTTTCGCGGCCAGCCTGTTTTTTTCGGATAGCGGTAACCAATTTCGCAGCCCATTCACCCCGACTCTCTTTTTTCTTTCTTTGCGTTGGCTGCGAGCCCCTTTCTTTTGCTTGCCCAAAAGAAAGGGGCGAAAGAAAAGGGCACCCCGATTCCTTGCCCCTACGGGGTACCCTGCGCGCCTCGGTCTTTCCGGGGCTCCATCGACGGGCGGTCCCTCGCCCGCGCTGGAGGCGCCGCGTCCATGCGGCGCC
>JBNKCL010000065.1:0-81747 GCA_050287725.1 Sedimenticolaceae bacterium | reverse complement strand
GCAATGCCATGATGGTGAAGGCGCTGGCCCTGGAACTGGGACCGCAGGTGCGGGTCAACGGCATTGCCCCCGGTGCCATCCTCTGGCCGGAACAGGGCCTCTCGGAAGAAGCACAGCAGGAGATCCTGAACCGAACCGCTTTGAACCGTCTCGGCACCCCGGAGGAGATCGCCGGCACCGTGCTGTTTCTGGTGCGGGACGCCGACTACATCACCGGCCAGATCATCGCCGTGGACGGCGGGCGCTCCCCTCTTTAGCAGCAGGGATGAACTATCTGTAACCCTCGGCCCGTATCTACTGATAATCGAGGAGATGCACTTTCTGGTCCTGGTAGGACGCGATGTGATACAAACCGTCCGGCCCGATGATGATATACCTCGGCACATTCACCTCCGGTGATGTCCAGGTCAGCAGATAATTTCCTTCGAGATCGAAAACCTGGAGCCGGCTGTTACTGGTATCCGCGACGACCACGATCTCGTGACGCCGATCCACGGCGATGCCGTGCGGCTCAGAGAAACCCCCATCGACACCCCGCCACTCCTTCAGCAGCACACCGTCTTTGGTCAAAACGGAAACGCGCGGGTTTTCCCGATTGATCACGTAAATATTACCGGTCAACGGATCCCGTGCGAGTTGTCGCGGCCGATTCAGTCCTTCCGCCCACGTCTCGACCGTGCCGTCCGGCTTTCGAATCAGAACTCGACTGAATCCCTCATCCGAGATCAGCACGCTCCCATCCGGACGCACCAGGAGATAATGCGGGACCGCATTGGACGGAAGTGACCACTCACCCTGCGGCACCAGATCCTGATTGAACACATACACCTTTTCCCGATGATGTTGGTTCTGCGAACCGATATAGAGCGGCTCATCGGGCAGTGTCCGATCCACCGCCAGCGCGCGCACATAAATTTGGCCGCCATCGACATCCGGAATCGGTTGCGGCGACTGTAGAACCATACCGACAGAATTAAAGACCATCACCTGGTTTGCGAAATCACTCACGATAAACCTTCCATCCGCGGTGTAGTCCAGTCCATAAACTTCCAAGGGAGAGGTATTGAGAGAACCGACCACGCTGAAATCGCGGGCCACACGCAGCACCAGCTCGCCGGTAGAGCGGCCGCCGTGGCTGTCCGTAGCCTCGACCAGGACGGTCACCAGACCGTTCCGGCTCGAGGTTGCCATGAGAGTCGCCATACAGACATGACCGGCTGCAAGATGAACATTGCCCAGACTGCCGCGGAAAGCCCCTGAAGTGATCCAGGAATCACACTCCACCGCATCGCCGTCCTCGTCCGTGATCACCACTGTCAACTCGGCACTTTCGCCGGGCCGAATACGATATTTGCTTGCCTCGAAACTCGCGATTGTCGGAGAGTGGTTGTCGTTCAAAAGATCAACATTTTGAGTCGCCCGGTTGCCTTGGCCGTCCTCCACCGTAACCGTCACCTGCGCGCTGTTTCGGTACATGGAAATTTGCACCTCGGCTGTCATGCCGTTCGCAGAGACAAGCATGGCGTTATCTTCGCCGACGTAAGTGTAAGCCAAAGGATCCCCGTCCGGATCCATCGCCTCGACCTCCACCCGATGCGTGACCAGATTCCCGCTGCCACCGCCGCCTCCAGGAATGGCTACCGTGTCCAGCCCCAAGATCCGCGGTGGCCGATTCCCGTTCGCTCCACCCCCGCTCCCTCCCGGCACACAGGCGCAAAGCCCCACCAGCAACGGGATCAGACAAAGGGTTCTTTTCCATTCCATGCCCCACCTCCATGAAAACTCGGCGTATCGCAAATAGTTGGCGGTCGATTGCGCCCCACCAAGGATTTATCGATTACTGTTTTTTGTATCCAGTTCCAACCCCACCGGCCGCAGCGGCTGGCCGGTTGCATCGAACTCCTGCCACAACTCACGGAAGGTTTTACCGGTCACGGGATGGCGCTGCTCCCCCGCCACCTCCGCCAGTGGCCGCAGGATGAAGGCATAGCGGGTGATCTCTTCGCGCGGCACCCGGACCCCGTTCTGGGTACGCACCAGATCTCCGTAGAGCAGCAGGTCGATGTCCAGGGTCCGGGGTCCGAACCGGGCCTGCCCCCGCACCCGTCCATGAGCATCCTCGATGGCGTGCAGCTCCTCCACCAACTGTTCCGGCGGCTGCCCGGTATCCAAACCCACCACCAGATTCAGGAACGGATCGCCGTCGAACCCCACCGCCTGACTCTCGTAGACCGGGGAAAAAATGAGCGGACCATATGCGTGTCGCAACGCCGCCGCCGCCGCCCGGAGGTTGCGTTCGCGTTCCAGGTTGCTGCCGAGGCTGAGCCAGACGCGGGGCATTTCAGCTGCGTTCGCCCCGTTCGATGATTACCCCCACGTCGCGCGCCCCGCTCACCGCGCCGACCTTGTTCAGGGTCAAACGCACCCACGGGACCCCGAACTCCTCCCGCACGATGGCGGCGCAACGCTCCGCCAGGGTCTCCACCAGCTGGAACTCGCTCTCCTCCACGAAGGCGGTCAAGCGCTTGGCCACCGCCTTGTAGTCGAGGGTCGCCGCGATGTCGTCGCTGGCGGCCGCCCGCGCCACATCCGCGCCCATCTCCAGGTCCAGCGCCACCGTTTGGCGGATCTCCCGTTCCCAGTCGTACACGCCGATCACGGTCTCGATCCGCAGATCTTTCAAAAACACGATATCCATAAAGAGTCTGGCTCCGGCCAATCAACGCCGTCATGGTAAACAGAGCCGCGGGCCAGCACAAACTTGACCGCGAGGGGAATAACCCCTGAAAATCGACGGCAATTCCAGCGCCACCACAACTCCAACCAGAAGGCCGCCTCCCCATGATCGAACTCCTACTCGTTCCAGCCGCCTACCTCATCGGCTCCCTCTCCAGCGCCATCCTCGTCTGCCGGGCCATGGGGCTGCCGGACCCGCGCACCGAAGGCTCCAACAATCCCGGCGCCACCAACGTACTGCGCATCGGCGGCAAGAAGGCGGCCGCCGTCACCCTGCTGGGGGACATGCTGAAAGGGCTTCTGCCGGTGCTGGCCGCCGGGCTGCTGGGGGTGACGCCGCCGATACTGGCCGGGGTCGCCCTGGCCGCGTTTCTGGGCCACCTCTACCCGATCTTCTTCCGCTTCCAGGGCGGCAAGGGGGTGGCCACCGCACTGGGGGTGCAATTCGGCCTGGGGTGGCAGATCGGTGGCGTGGTGGCGCTAATCTGGCTGTTCATGGCCAAGGTGGTGCGCATCTCCTCGCTCTCGGCCCTGGTCTGCATGGGGCTGGCGCCGCTGGTGGTCTGGTTCTTCCGGCCGGAGCCGGTGCTGGTAGGAATGCAGGTGCTGGTGACGCTGATCCTGTTCTGGCGCCACCGGGGCAACATCCAGCGGCTGTTATCCGGCGAGGAAGCCAGGATCAAAACGAAATAAGGCACCTACGGAGAATCTGTGGGCGATTCTTTCCAGAGGCAAAATCCTTAGATACTCTCGCCAAGACGCAAAGAACGCCAAGAAATCATTCGTTTGGTTCTGAAAGCCGTTTGATGGGTCTGTAGGACAGAGTCAACACCCGCATTCCAAGCTCATTTTCATTCAGCCCTCCCGTTCCCTTGGCGCTCTTCGCGTCTTGGCGAGAAAAATAGCTCTTCCTGCAACCCAACCTTTACTGACAAGCACGAAATCAATCAAACCGGCGGCAGCTCCGTCAGGGGCCAGCGGGCGCGAACGTCGAAGCGCAGCGGTTCCTGCTGCCCGGCCCGCAGCCGCTGCCAACCCACATAAGCGATCATGGCGCCGTTGTCGGTGCAGAACTCAGGACGGGGATAGAAGGTCGCCACCCCCTTCTTCGCCATCGCCTCCTGCATGCGCTCACGCAGCCGCCGGTTGGCGCTTACCCCCCCCGCCAGCACCAGCCGCTGCGCGCCCATCTCCTGCACCGCCCGCCGGCACTTGATCACCAGGGTATCCACCACCGCCTCCTCGAAGGCGCGGGCGATGTCGGCCCGGGTCTGCTCCGCCTCCGGCGCCCGGCTGGCGGGGTCCGGCAACTCCCGGCGCAGGGTGTTGAGGGCGAAGGTCTTGAGCCCGCTGAAGCTGAAATCGAGTCCCGGCCGGTCGGTCATGGGGCGGGGAAACCGAAACCGCCCCGGATCGCCCCGCTCCGCCAGTCGCGCCAGCTCGGGGCCGCCCGGATAGGGGAGCCCCAACAGTTTGGCGGTCTTATCGAACGCCTCCCCCACCGCGTCGTCCAGCGATTCTCCCAGCAGGCGATAACGACCCACCCCCTCCACCGCCACCAGTTGGGTGTGCCCCCCGGAGACCAGCAATGCCAGAAACGGGAATTCGGGGCGCTGCTCTTCCAGCATCGGCGCCAGCAGATGCCCCTCCATATGGTGCACCGCCAACGCCGGAACCCCCCAACTCCAGGCCAGCGAGCGACCGATGGCGGCCCCCACCAGCAACGCCCCCACCAGGCCGGGACCGGCGGTATAGGCCACTCCGTCGATGCCCCCCGGCTCCACCCCCGCCTGGGCGAACAGCTCTTGCAGCAACGGCAGGGTCTTGCGTACATGGTCCCGCGACGCCAATTCCGGCACCACACCGCCGAATTCGGCATGCAGCGCCACCTGGCTGTAGAGGCCGGAACCCATCAATCCCCGGTCGCTGTCGTAGATGGCGACCCCGGTCTCGTCGCACGAAGTTTCGATACCCAGTACCCGCATTCGCCTGCTCCCGGCCCTTTCGGCCACAGATATTTTTGCAAAGCCGCCCATCTGACAGTAAAATTCCCGCTTTTCGCCCCAGACCCAACCGGGCTTATCAATATTAGAGGTTACAGATGCCTTTTGTACGTGTTAGAGAGAACGAGCCTTTCGAGATCGCCATGCGCCGCTTCAAGCGCTCTTGCGAAAAGGCCGGTATCCTCGCGGAAGTCCGCCGTCGTGAATTCTACGAGAAACCCACCACCGAGCGTAAGCGCAAAGCTGCGGCCGCGGTGAAACGCAACGCCAAGAAAGTACAGCGCGAAAACCGCCGCTGGGAACGCCAGTACTGAGCCGGGACCCCCATTCCCCCACTCCATCTCCTGTCCCCCATGCTGAAACAACGCATCCAGGATGACATGAAGAGCGCCATGAAGAGCGGCGACAAGCGCCGGCTGGGCGCTGTTCGCCTGGTGTTGGCGGCGATCAAGCAACGCGAGGTGGACGAACGCATCGAACTGAACGATGAACAGGTGCTGGCGGTGCTGGACAAAATGGTCAAGCAGCGCCGCGACTCCATCGACCAGTATCAGCAGGCCGGCCGGGAGGATCTCGCCGAGCAGGAACAGTTCGAGATCGAGGTGCTGCAAGGCTATCTGCCGGAGGCGCTGAGCGCCCAGGAGATCGACGCCCTGATCGCGGAGGCCATCAACGCCACCGGCGCCGAGTCGATGCGCGACATGGGCAAGGTGATGGGGCAGCTAAAACCCCAAGTCCAGGGACGGGCGGACGTCGGCGCCGTCAGCGCGCTGGTCAAATCGAAGCTCGGCAGTTAGCGCAACTACATTTTCTGGCCAGAACCAATAACTCTCGCCAAGACGCCAGATCGCAAAGTTATAAACGGCTTCCACTCAGGAATATTGAGCCACACCACTCGTGACAACAAGGCACTATGGAATAAGTGCCGGTTTTGGGAAAACGCTGCCAGGTCAAGATAAAATGCGTTTCTTGGCGTTCTTTGCGTCTTTGCGAGAGGAATGATCAGCGTTTAGAGACCGGCACCATCTATCGTGCCTTACCATTAGTCTAAGCTAACGCCAATGGCCGGCCGAATCCCACCCCAATTCATCGACGAGCTTTTGAACCGGATCGATATCATCGATCTGATCAACAGCCGTGTCCCGCTGAAAAAAGCGGGCAAAGACTACCAGGCCTGCTGTCCGTTCCACGACGAGAAAACCCCCTCCTTCACCGTCAGCCCCGACAAGCAGTTCTACCACTGTTTCGGCTGCGGGGCGCACGGCACCGCCATCGGTTTCCTGATGGAATACGAACGGATGGGGTTCGTGGAGGCGGTGGAGGAGCTGGCCCACCGGGCCGGGGTCGAGGTACCGCGGGAGGGGGGTGATGACACACGGCCCGATTTCGGCCCCCTGTATGACACCCTGGAACAGGCGGACCGTTTCTATCGCCAGCAGCTGCGCCAGCATCCGCAGGCGGAACGCGCCGTGAGCTACCTCAAGAACCGTGGCCTGAGCGGCGAGATCGCGGCCGAATACGGGATCGGATTCGCGCCCCCCGGCTGGGACAACCTGCTCACCCAGCTGGGCCGCGGCAAAGAACAGGTGGCCCTGCTGCGCACCACCGGCATGATCTCGGAACCGGAGGGCAAGTGCTATGACCGCTTCCGCGACCGCATCATGTTCCCCATCCGCGACCGGCGGGGCCGGGTCATCGCTTTCGGCGGCCGCATCATCGACGACGGCAAACCGAAATACCTGAACTCCCCCGAGACCCCCGTCTTCCACAAGGGACGCGAGCTGTATGGGCTGTACGAGGCCCGCAAGGCGCTGAAAAAAATCGACCGGCTGATGGTGGTGGAGGGCTACCTGGACGTGGTGGCGCTGGCCCAGTTCGGCATCCGCTATGCGGTGGCCACCCTGGGCACCGCCACTACCGGCGAGCATCTGGAGCAGCTCTTTCGCACTACCTCCGAGGTGATTTTCTGCTTCGACGGCGACCGGGCGGGGCGCGAGGCGGGCTGGAAGGCGCTGCAAACGGCTCTGCCCCACATGCGGGACGGCCGGGAAGCGCGCTTCCTGTTCCTGCCGGAGGGTGAGGACCCGGACACCATGGTGCGCAAAGAGGGGGCCGCTGCGTTTGAGGAGCGGGCCGCCAATGCCGCCCCGCTCTCCCGCTTCCTGTTCGACCGGCTCACCGAGCAGGTGGAGATCGCCACCCCCGCCGGAAAGGCAAAACTGGCGGAGCTGGCCACCCCGCTGCTGGAACAACTACCGACCGGGGTGTTCCGGGAGTTGATGTGGAAAAGCCTCAATGAGCTGGTGGGGGTCAAGCTGAAACCCGGGAGCACGCCCCCCCCGGGCAAAAGCCGGAGCGCCAAAAAGCCCGTCGGCGGCGCCCGTCAGACCGTCACCCCGATACGGCTGGCCGTAACCCTGGTCCTGCACCAACCTCGCCTCGCCCTGCTGCCCGACCTGCCCCGGCAGTGGCAACAATTGGATGCGCCGGGAGTCACATTACTGAGGGAACTGCTTGAATTACTGCAGAACCAGCCTACTCTTAACTCAGCCCAGCTGGTTGAAAGATGGCATGAAAGAGAGGAGTACCGCTATCTCAAACAGCTCGCCGCCGCCGATCTACCGATCCCCGAGGAGGGCATGGAGGCCGAATTCCGGGGAGTCCTGCATCGCCTGGAACAGCAATTGCGGGAGGAGGAGCTGGATAACCTCCTGGACAAGGCCAGGGCGGGAGGGCTGGACGGTGCGGAAAAACGCCGACTGCAGCAGTTGCTGGCGGAGAAGGCAAATCCAGGGCAATCCCCAAATACTACGGAATAGTGGAGAAACCCGCGTCTCCGTGCTATATTTCCGCGCTTTAGTTTTGGCGCAGTGCCGCCATCGGCCACGTTTAGCAAATGGATCAACAACAACAGCAATCCCAGCTTAAGCAATTGATCGCCAAGGGAAAGGAACAGGGTTTCCTCACCTACGCAGAGGTCAACGATCACCTTCCGGATACCATTGTCGATCCGGAACAGATCGAAGATATCATCCGCATGATCAATGACATGGGCATCTCGGTGTACGAAACTGCACCGGACGCCGATGAACGGGCAATTTCGGACTCCGCGGTCTCCGCCGACGAAGACGCCGCCGAAGCGGCCGCCGCCGCGCTCGCCAGCGTGGACAGCGAGTTCGGCCGCACCACCGACCCGGTCCGCATGTACATGCGGGAGATGGGCACCGTGGAACTCCTGACCCGCGAGGGCGAACTGAAGATCGCCAAACGGATCGAGGAGGGGTTGGACCAGGTCCTGGCCGCCCTCGCCACCTACCCAGACACCATCGCCCGCCTGATCGAGATGCTCGACAAGGTGGAGGCCGGCGAAATGCGCCTGACCGACGTCATCAGCGGCTTCGTGGATCCCAATGAGCCGGATGAGATCGCCGCCCCCGTCGGTGTGATTCCCGTCACCCCTGCCAGCGACGACAAGGACCAAGAGGGCGACGACGAAGACGAGGACGAAGAGGAAGAAGAGAACATCGATCAGGGTCCGGATCCGGAAGAAGCCAAAAAGAAGGCGGCCGCCCTGCGCAAGGCCTACAAAGCGCTGATTAACAGCATCGACCGCAAAGGCCGCGATGACTCCAAGAGCATGAAGGCGGCCGACAAGGTCACCGGAATCTTCCTGGAATTCAAGCTGGTTCCGGCGGTATTCAACGCCCTGGTGGAAAACCTGCGTGACGCCATCGGACAGATTCGCCACCAGGAACGCATCGTCATGGAGTTGTGTGTGCAAAGAGCGCACATGCCGCGCAAGACCTTCATCACCGCCTTCCCGGAAAACGAAACCAACCTCGACTGGCTGGCGGCGATGGCGGCTGAACACAAATCCTATGGCGCCGCTTTGCTGGCGGAGGCCGAAGACATTCACCGGGCACAGAAAAAACTGCTGGAGCTGGAAAAGAGCACCCATCTCACCATCGCGGAGATCAAGGAGACCAACCGCAGGATGTCTATCGGCGAGGCCAAAGCGCGCCGGGCCAAGAAAGAGATGGTCGAGGCCAACCTGCGTCTGGTGATCTCCATCGCCAAGAAGTACACCAACCGCGGCCTGCAGTTCCTGGACCTGATCCAGGAGGGCAACATCGGCCTGATGAAGGCGGTGGACAAGTTCGAATACCGCCGCGGTTACAAGTTCTCCACCTACGCCACTTGGTGGATCCGGCAGGCCATCACCCGTTCCATCGCGGACCAGGCCCGCACCATCCGCATCCCGGTGCACATGATCGAGACCATCAACAAGCTCAACCGCATCTCGCGGCAGATGGTCCAGGAGATGGGACGCGAAGCCACGCCCGAAGAGCTGGCCGAACGTATGGAGATGCCGGAAGACAAGGTGCGCAAGGTACTGAAGATCGCCAAGGAGCCGATCTCCATGGAGACCCCGATCGGCGACGACGAAGATTCGCATCTGGGCGACTTCATCGAAGACGCCGGCATCGTCTCTCCGGTGGACTCGGCCACCATGGACGGCCTGCGGGAAGCCACCCAGAACATGCTGGCGGGGCTCACCTCGCGGGAGGCCAAGGTACTGCGCATGCGTTTCGGTATCGACATGAACACCGACCACACCCTGGAAGAGGTGGGCAAACAGTTCGACGTCACCCGTGAGCGTATCCGGCAGATCGAAGCCAAGGCGTTGCGCAAACTGCGCCACCCCTCGCGCTCCGAGAAGCTGCATAGCTTTCTGGATAACGAATAACCGTTACGGACCGGAACCTGGCATCCCGGGCCGTCCTTTAAGACTAGGAGACGGCAGCCGATACCTGCTAAAATCGGTTCGCATTGGGCCTATAGCTCAGTTGGTTAGAGCAGGGGACTCATCAAAATGGTGCGCTCACGTTGAAAGGCGTGAGATGAACGGGATGAATTCAGGGAACCCGTAGCAGTAACGGCTGACGGTAACCCTGAGCCAAGCCGGGGGTGCACCCCCGGAAGGTGCAGAGACTACCTGAGGGCTTCAGCGCCCTTAATAACAGGCTAGAGCGTCCCGCACCCCAGCACGTATCACGTACGGGTGATGAGATAGTCCGCTCCCGTTGGAAACAACGGGGATCAGTGAATCCCTTGGTCCCAGGTTCGAGTCCTGGTGGGCCCACCATCTGTAATTTCAACGGCCTACGATCAAACGTAGGCCGTTTTTCGTTTCGTCGCGTCAGGCTTCCAACTACCGCACACCTTTTTTCAACAACTCCCACCGCTCCCAGGCCGCCAGACACAATAACGCGACCGAGTTGATCGCGTCCGCAAAGATATATGGAGAAAGCTCGATCACACTCTCTTTGAACGGGGATACTTCCATGATCCTGACGGTATCGTAATCAACCCCGTTCGGCGGTTGTAGCGGAAACATTTTTTCCGAGAGCAGATACGAAACAAAGCAGACTGAAACCAGATAATCCCAGAAATTGTTGTTGGTCTTTCCGAGAAAAGCCCGCCAGTCATCCCCCGCATCCGCCATTCCGTCCCAGGTTATGTTCTTTAGGATTTCATCGCATTGATACAAAAACGATTCTTCGTAGTTCTTACGCGTTTCGTCTCTTTGTAGATTTTGCTCCTCATCCAGATCGAACTGCTCCATTTTTGTTGAATAGTGATAGTACTTCTTAATCTCCTTCTCCCAATAGTCCTCCAAATCAGGATGAATTTTCGAGGGCGTATAAAAATCGCGTTTATCACAATGCACCGGCACATGGGCGTCACAAATGTAATGCGACAACATCAGAAACAGTAACGCCGTTTGACTGTGATTGAACGCCACAACATCGCCGCTACTGACTTTATTGGTAATCAATATCGTATCCCGGATGGTTTGCCCCAGAGCTTCACAGCGATCCGGCAGGTCGCTGGTTTTTATATCCAGATACACTTTTTTATCTAACTGATTTTCTACGAATTTAATACAGGTGTTATGTGACGGCGGTCGATAACGCACTTCGCGGCCATCCACATCATCCGCCTCGTATTTCCAGGTATGGCCTCCGGCGACATTGTCCTTAATCACCGTATCCGGAAACCATGCGCCCCTGACGAAAGTGCTTGGAAACTCCGAGATAAACTGCAAAAAATTCTCCAGTTTCTTATTGCGCTCTTCCGAGAACCTCCCCCGGAAACTTTTCAACAATTCAACGGCCTTCAAAGACACCCAGGCATGTGTGTATTTCTTCATTGATTCGCTCCGCTTCCAATTTTTCGCGGCCCAGGAAGTAATCCAGAAAATAACCCCATGATTGCGTTTCAACACCGGCACAGACAGTGAAATATATCTCCGGCAATTCGTTGATCATAACCGAAGTTGCCTGCACCATTTGTAGGATATTTCCTACAAATGGCGCAGGCGGCATCCTTCAAAGCATGCCGGGGAGAATTTCAAAGATGAACAGGGGATCGCCGGGGCCACCACATGCCAAAAGACTCATTGAGATAACGGAATCACAGAAAACGGCCGCTCATTTAAGATGGTTTCGATGCCGCATACAGTCCTTCTCTGAATATTGTTCTTTGTAGTAATTCCGTTTTTTCTGCCAACCGCTCATCTGTCTGCCGCTACCGCCGGCTCGACGAAGATTTGTATACCTCTCTATGCGATCCTTGATTTTCTGGCACTCTTTCAAAGTGCCACGCTCGTGTCCGGCATAAGCAACCGTAGTAAATAGAAGGAAAAAAATAATCATCAGAGATTTATATCGCATTGAATCGTCCTTGTTTCCATGCTTAATCAAAGAAGTGACAGCTTAATCTATCCGATACTGTCCCACTGTAAGAGATTTCCTATAACCCGGTAAAGAACGTCTGAACCATGCGATATAACTGCCCCTGCAGCCTGCGCTTCGGCGGGGTAGTCGCTTGTCTTTATCAAGCACCGCCCAGAATCTTCTATCGAACCGTCGAATGGAAAGAACTCGTTATGACTTGTACGATTTCCGACAAATCCACACATATCCGCCGATCCACTCCACTGCATATCTTTTAAGTACGTTGTTTTTGTTATAGTTTTGTAAATGGCATTGCGGTTGCATAGCGCTATTTTGGACTCCTGGGCGAGACCCGTCGCTTTTGGAGTCAATCTGTCGTACAAATTAGCAACCGGGAGTAGCAAATGACGATGCGCAAACCCTTCTCAATTCTCATCGTTCTGATTTTGTCGCTGATCTGCGGTTTTGCCGCTGCCGCCGAGGTCAGTGTCGCCGTAGCAGCCAACTTTACCGATGCCGCCCGGCAGATCGCCCAGCGATTTCAGGAGACCACCGGCCACAGCGCCAAGATCAGTTACGGCTCCACCGGCAAGCTCTACGCCCAGATCCAGAACGGTGCTCCGTTCGAGGTGTTTCTGGCGGCCGACACCGAACGCCCCATCAAGGCCGAGGAGGAAGGACTGGCGGTCCCGGGCAGCCGTTTCATCTACGCCCGCGGCAAGCTGGCGCTCTGGAGCGCGAAGGCGGGACTTTTCGGGGACGGCGTTGCCTATTTGGAAAATAACACCTTCGACCATCTCGCTATCGCCAACCCGGACACCGCCCCCTATGGGCTGGCGGCCCGACAGGTGATGGCGCACCTGGACCTGTTGTCCGTACTCAAGCCCAAGCTGGTCCAGGGGGACTCCATTGCCCAGACCTTCCAATTTGTCGCCACCGGCAACGCCGAGGCCGGCTTCGTGGCCTTGTCGCAGGTCAAGGGATGGCAGGGAGATCCGGGTTCCACCTGGGAGGTGCCGACGGAGTACTATGCACCCATCGAACAGGCCGCCGTGCTGTTGCAGACCGGGGCCGGCAATCCGGCAGCCCGTGCGTTTCTCGATTTCCTGAAGAGCGACGCCGCCCGTGAGATAATCACCGCTTACGGCTACGGCGTGGAATAACGGAACCCTCTATGGCATTCGATTGGCAGCCGGTCTGGCTGACGCTGCAACTGGCGAGTATCACCACTCTGGTGCTGCTGGTGATCGGGACCCCGATCGCCTGGTGGCTGGCGCGCACCGGCGCCTGGTACAAACAGCCGCTGGCCGCAGTGGTGGCGTTGCCGCTGGTGCTGCCGCCCACGGTGCTGGGTTTCTATCTGTTGCTGCTGCTCGGTCCCAACGGGCCGGTGGGGGCCTTTACCCAATCCATCGGGCTCGGCACCCTCCCCTTCACCTTCGCCGGACTTGTGGTGGCGTCGGTGATCTATTCACTGCCGTTTCTGGTGCAACCGTTGCAGAACACCTTCGAGTCCCTCGGCAGCCGCCCCATCGAGGCGGCCGCCACCCTGCGCGCCTCCCCCTGGGACCGATTCTTCACCATCATCGTGCCGCTGGCGCGCCCCGGTTTTCTGACCGCGGCGGTGCTGACCTTCGCGCATACCATGGGCGAATTCGGCGTGGTATTGATGATCGGCGGCAGCATCCCCGGCGAAACCAAGGTGTTGTCGGTGGCGATCTACGATCACGTCGAGACCCTGCAATACGGACAGGCGCACCTGATCGCCGGCGGCATGCTGCTGTTCTCGTTCCTGATCCTCACCGCCCTCTACCTGATCAACGGGCGTCTCAATCGGGGCTACAAACCATGAGCGGTCAGATCGAGGTCCGGTTGCAGAATCGTCTGGGGGATTTCAACCTGGATGTGGCGTTCGAGGCCCCGTCGGTGGGCGTAACTGCGCTGTTCGGCCATTCCGGTTCCGGCAAGACCACTGTCCTGCGCAGTGTGGCGGGGCTGGTCCGGGCGCCGCAGGGGATCGTCCGGGTGAACGGAGAGGTTTGGCAGGACCAACAACAATTCCTCCCCACCTTTCGCCGGCGGCTGGGTTATGTGTTTCAGGAGGCCAGCCTGTTCCCCCATCTCTCAGTGCGGCGCAACCTGGAGTACGGCTGGAACCGCATCCCTAAAAAGGAGCGCCAGATCCGGTTCGACGACGTGGTACAGCTGCTCGGCCTCGCACCGCTGCTGACCCGTGCCACCCAAAGCCTCTCCGGCGGCGAACGGCAGCGGGTGGCCATCGGGCGCGCCCTGCTGACCAGCCCCAAACTGCTGCTGATGGACGAACCGCTCGCGGCGCTGGACCACGCCGCCAAACGGGCCATTCTGCCCTATCTGGAGTGTCTGCACGATGAGTTCGCCATCCCGTCGCTCTATGTCTCCCACGATCCCAACGAGGTGGCACAACTGTCCGACCATATGGTCCTGATCGAGGAGGGCCGGGTGGCCGCCCAGGGCGAGACCGCCGACATGCTCACCCGCCTCGATCTGCCGCTGGCGAGCTACGACACCGCCGCCGCGCTGCTGGAGGGGTATGTTTCATCCCACGACGACACCTATCACCTCACCTGGATCTCCATGCACGGCGGCCGGGTGGCGGTGAGCCGGGAAGACCTGCGCGTCGGCAAACATACCCGGATACGGATTCAGGCGCGGGACGTCAGCCTCGCTCTGCGTGCCCATAACGACACCAGCATCATCAATATCCTGCCCGCGCGGGTGGTCGATACCCGTGAAATCTCACCCAGTCAGATGTTGGTACGATTGGCGCTGGAAGACGACCAGAAATTGCTGGCGCGCATCACCCGCCGCTCCGCCCTGTCCCTGGGATTGCGGGAAGGGATGCAGCTCTATGCACAAGTGAAAAGCGTAGCGTTGGTCGGTTAGATCCCGGGGCGCACCCCGGTGGAGCAGAATCCCGTAGCCGGGCTTTTATCTAAAGCACAAACCCGTTCTGACAATTACCGGGCATCAGACGCCTCGGGGAGTCCCTGCGTTTCATATGTAAAATGATACTTCCTGGCCATCCGCTGCGTCACAGGAAGCCAGGCATCCAGCTCGAATGTCACAGTAAAAGAGAATGGCGTAGCCGCACCTTTACTAAACCACTCGGCCAGCGCCGCCTGGATGTCGCGCATGAGAGCGTGGCGAGCTCGCAGTGAAAGCGGTTTGTTCCGGACTCTCGCAATATCAAATTTCGCGGTGGTATAAAACTGATTGATAAACCAGTGGTGTTCTTTTTTCTTTATGCCATAAAACATCGTGCGCATATCATCATCATGCTGAATGGCATTGATATAAGTTGACGGATACTCCGATTCCGTATAATTCTCCATCGCAAGTCGATTATACAACTCGTCATCCTCCCCGCCCCACCCTCGAAAGGCCTCGTCATACCCGCCGACTTTCTCGAAAACCTCCTGTTGACATACAAAAGTCCCCCAGGTCTCCTGATCGCGTTCCCCATCCGCCGGAGGGGATGCGCGGTAATAATTGTTCGGCTTGATATTGCCCGACAACCATTGCAGGAAGCCGGGCGCCACACATATATCGCCGTCGATAAAACAGAGCCATTGCGCGGTAGCATGCTGTGCACCTATGTTACGCGCCCTGGCCGCACAGAACCCCGGGTCGTCGGTGACCCGCACCACCTTCACCGAGGGATAATTGGACTCAACCCAATCCCCGGTGCTTTGCGGACAGCCATAGTCGACAAGGATAATCTCATATGGATTCTCTGCGACCAGAGCGGGTAGCGTACGCTGAATATGTTTTAATCTGCCTTTGCAGGTAGTGATAAAGGCTATCTCGACGTTCTTGTTCATGGAGTACAACAACCCAAGTTAAGTAATGCTCCGAAAGTACCGGATCGTACGAGCCAGACCCTCTTCAAGTGATACCATCGGCGTCCAGCCGAGTCGTTGCTTTGCCAACGCAATATCAGGTTGCCTTTGTATCGGATCGTCACTCGGCAACGGTTTGTATTGGATTTCAGACTCGGACGCGGCAAGACGAATGACCATTCTTGCCAGTTCGTTCATGCTGAGTTCCGTTTGATTGCCGAGATTTACAGGTCCGGTGAAATCGGGAGGACTGGACATCAGGCATAATAGGCCGTCAAGCATATCGTCAATGTAGCAGAACGACCTGGTCTGCTTCCCTGTCCCATAGATGGTTAAAGGCCGATTATGTATGGCCTGCATAATGAGATTGGACACGACCCTTCCGTCGTCGGGATGCATCCGAGGACCGTAAGTATTGAATATGCGCGCCACCTTGATTTCGAGATTATGCTGACGACGGTAGTCGAAAAACAGGGTCTCCGCACAACGCTTACCTTCGTCATAACATGACCTGAAACCGATCGGATTAACGTTCCCCCAGTAGGCCTCCGGTTGCGGATGGACCTGCGGGTCACCGTAGACCTCGCTGGTGGAGGCTTGCAGGATGGGAATTCCAAGCCGCTTGGCAAGGCCCAGCATATTGACGGCGCCCAGGACACTGGTTTTTGTGGTTTGCACGGGATCGTACTGGTAATGGATAGGCGAGGCGGGGCAAGCAAGGTTAAAGACGGCGTCCACCTCCACATAGAGCGGGAAACAGATATCATGCCGGACAAATTCAAAACGTGGATGGTTATGGAGATGGTCGATATTACTCTTGTTTCCTGTAAACAGGTTGTCGACACAGAGTACTTCGTGACCTTGCGCGAGCAGCCGGTCGCACAAATGCGAGCCGATAAAGCCCGCACCCCCCGTCACCAGTATGCGTTTTCTCGTTTCGTAATTATGCATCAGGGTGACCACCGGTTACTTGCTACAGCTGCCGGGGCTTGCGCATAGGGATGGCCAGAAGGCATGCCTTACCGCATTCGATACAATCCTGCTGCTCATACCGGCCATCCCCTCCGACATCCGTATTCATTTCACACTCCCGCGGAATCATCACCTACTTTGAGGGCGTTTTCAAATCGGTCGGCCGCTTGCAGCCGGTGCAAGCGGACGGCTGCCGGCCATCCCGCTCCGGGCCGCTTACTACCGGCAGCCTTTATTGGTCTAGAATGTTGTGTGGGAGGTGTATTCGCCATGTCAAAACCGGAAATCAAAGACGACCCGCTGTTTCAACTGCTGCGCCACGGGAAGATCACGGAGTTCAATGCCCAACGGGAGGACGGCGCCATGTACGACCTGCGCCACACCGACCTGCGGGGAGTGGATCTCCGGGGTTTGAATGCCAAAGGTTTGGATATGTCCGACTGTTATCTGCGACAGGCGGATCTGCGGGGGATCGATTTTTCCGAGACCAATCTGGAGGGGGCCAGCATCAGCGGCGCGAAGATCTCGGGGACCTATTTCCCCGCGGCGCTGAGCGCACAGGAGATTACGCTGTCGTTGTTGCACGGAACCCGGATGCGGTATCGGTAAGTGACATCCATACCCCGACCTTCGCCGGGACAAAAAAAGACGACTAACTATCCAGTTGCGCGAGGATGTTGCGGGCTACCATAACCTGCTCCTCATTGCCTTCCGCCAACACTTCATACAACAGCTTCCGGGCACCCGCATCATCCTCTTCATCCCGCAGGCGGTTGATGCGGCGTATCTTGGCGTCGACCGGGTCATCGGAGTCAGCCCCCTCTTCCCCGGTCCCGACAATCCCCTCCAGACCGGCGGCGAGTTCTTTTTCGGTGAGGGGACGATAGCGCCCTTCCGGATCCGGCTCACCGGTCTCCGTCGCAGCCAGCGGCACCATCTCGGGTTGCTCCGAAGTTTCCGGGGCAGAGTCGGACGCCTTCTCTTCGGCGGCCGCCTCCGCCTCTTCCCGGCGGTGCAGGAACATGCGGGAGAAGATCACCCCCAGTTCAAACAACAACCACATGGGAATCGCCAGCAGGCTCTGAGAAATGACGTCGGGCGGGGTGAGCAGCATGGCGGCTACGAAGATTCCCACCACGATGTAGGGGCGCTTCTCCGTCAGGCTCTCGGGAGTGGTGATCCCCATCCATACCAGCAGGATGATGGCGATCGGCAGCTCAAAGGCAAGCCCGAAAGCGAAGAACATGCGCAACACGAAATCGAGATAGGCGCGGATGTCGGTCATCATGGTCACACCCGCCGGCAGGATTTTCACCAAAAAACCGAATACCAGCTTGAACACCACGAAGTAGGCGAAGGAGGCGCCGGCGTAGAACAGCACGACGCTGGAAGCCACCAGCGGTATTACCAACCTGCGTTCGTGCAGATAGAGGCCGGGTGCGATAAATGCCCAGAGCTGATAGAGCACAAAAGGCATGGCGACAAACAGCGAAACCACCAGGGTGAGTTTGAGAGGCGTGAGGAAGGGCGACAGCACCTCGGTGGCGATCATGCCGGTGCCGACCGGCATCACCTGGATCAGCGGTGCGGCGACAAAGGTGTAGATATCGTTGGAGAAGTAGACCAGACAGAGAAACACCAACCCGACGGCGACCACCATGCGTAACAGCCGGTCGCGCAACTCCACCAGGTGCGAGACGAACGGCTGCTCCTGCTCGGCCGCGTCAACGGTCTGGTTGTTTTCGTTCATCGGACCCGGCCGGGGGAACCCCCGCCGTCTCAGTTGTAGCATCGGAAACCACGGCTTTTCGAACAGGCTTGCCTTCCATCTCCTGCAGGGCCGCTTCGGTCTCTTTTTTCAGTTCGCCCATCGCGCCGGAGGTCTGCTCCACAATCTCTTCGATCGGGTTTTTGAGCTTCTTCTGCTGCTCCGCGAGTACCCGCTTGAGCTCTTCCGCTTTGATCTCCTTGTCGATCTCCAGTTTCACCTGCTGGACCATGCGGCGACCCTTGCTCAGCCACTTGCCGGCGGTATAGGCGAGCTTGGGCAGGCGTTCCGGCCCCACCACCACCAGGGCCACCAGACCGACCACTACCAACTCCCAAAAGCCGATATCAAACATGGCGACAGCGTCGAGGAATCAACCGCGCAGACCCGTCAGGATTTCTCCTTCTCCTCCCGGGTGGCCTCGCCTTCGATCACATCCCCTTTCTCGTGCCGCTCCAGCTGCTCCTTCTGCTCATCTTTGTCGCTGTCGGACATGGCGCCCTTGAAGCCTTTGACGGCGTTGCCGAGATCGGAACCGATGTTTTTCAAGCGCTTGGTGCCGAACAGCAATACTACAATCAAGAGGATAATCAACAATTGCCAGATACTGATTCCACCGATACCCATATTTTTCTCCAACGAATAAGCCGGACCTTCAGGTATTCAAACCCGCATGTCCGGCAGAAGAAATCCGGTCCCGGACCAGCGGCGACCGGTCCCTATGCGCTCGATCATACCCGATTTTCGGGGCCGATACAGGCGCCCATCAGCGGTTGGCCTTCTCCACCAGTCCGGACAACCCGAACCGACGCTCCAGCTCCTGCAGGACCTGCTCCGGATCCAACCCCTGGTGGGCCAGCAGCACCAGGGTATGAAACCAGAGATCCGCTACCTCGTAGATAATTTTGTCTCCCGCCCCGTCCTTGGCCGCCATCACCGTCTCGGTCGCCTCTTCGCCGATCTTCTTCAGAATGGCGTCCAGACCCTTATCGTAGAGACCCGCCACATAGGAGGAAGCAGGATCCGCATGTTTGCGCTCTTCCAACACTCCGGCCAGGCGCTTCAGTGTGTCACTCATCGTTATCCGCCTGTTTGTCGGTGTACCGGCTCAAGATCTCCAGCAGCTTGGCCGCCGAAGCCGGGGTATTGGGGTTCTCGCCCCGCCCGATCCGGTCGGCCGTGATCCTCGGATCGCCGTAATATTTGGCGTTGTCCCTGTCCTGAATATCCAGCGCCGCACCGTCCAGGGCGATACCTGCGAATAGTCCGCGGCTGCGGGAATAGGAGTAGACCTCCGCCTTCAATTTCGTATCGGTGGCCGCTTCGGCGCTCCGCCCAACCGGGCCGGCCGCCACCGCGGCATCCGCACCCAGGGTGAATTTTCCCTTGAGGATGCCGTCCAGGCTCTTCCGGGTCTTGAACACCAGGATCACGTCCGTGGACTGGGCGCCGATCTGCCAACCGATACTGCCGCCTTTCAGGGAGAGAAAAATCGGATCACTCCAGGTCTTGTCTTTCTTGCGAATACTGAGGATCCCCTTGCCGTAGCGCCCGCCGATCACGATCCCAACCTTCACCACCGCGGGGATAATGGCGATACCCTCTGCATTGCGCAGCAGCTTGGCCGGAATGTTCTTTTCCGGGATACGGTTGAGTTCGCTCAACACCTCGGACACTTCGTTGATCTTGGCCTCCTGGTCACTGGTCGCGGCCAAGGCGTTGCCGGAGACAAGCGCCGCCAGCAGGAAACCGGCAATCTTGATCGGATAGTGGTTTTTCATGGAACACGATCCTCCGATGTCATACGACACAGGGTTATCAGAGCCGCACCTCGACCCCCCGCTCGGCCATGTACCGCTTGGCTTGGGCGATGCTGTACTCCGCGAAGTGGAAGATGCTGGCGGCCAATACCGCGTCCGCCTCGCCCTCCAGTACGCCATCCACCAGATGCTGCAGATTGCCGACCCCGCCGGAGGCGATCACCGGTACCGTAACCGCATCGCTGATGGCACGGGTCAGTGCCAGATCGAAACCGATCTTGGTGCCGTCCCGGTCCATACTGGTGAGAAGGATCTCGCCGGCACCGTACTCCACCATCCGGCGCGCCCATTCAATGGCGTCCAGACCGGTGGGCTTACGACCGCCGTGCGTGAAGATCTCCCATTTCAACGGTTCGCCCTCGCCGCTCACTTGCTTGGCATCGATCGCCACCACGATGCATTGGGAACCGAAACGTTCGGTGGCCTCTTTCACGAACTCCGGATTAAACACCGCCGCGGTGTTAATGGCCACCTTGTCGGCGCCGGCGTTCAACATACGCCGGATATCCTCGGAGGTGCGGATACCGCCCCCCACGGTAAGCGGAATGAATACCTCACTCGCCACCTGCTCCACTACGTGTACGATGGTCTCCCGCTCGTCGGAGCTGGCGGTAATATCCAGAAAGGTGATCTCGTCCGCCCCTTCTTCGTTATAGCGGCGCGCCACCTCCACCGGATCACCGGCGTCGCGGATATCGACGAACTTGACCCCCTTGACCACCCGGCCGGCGTCCACGTCGAGACAGGGAATGATACGTTTGGCTAACATTGCTTCAGGCTCAAAAGGTCAAATCCACACATGGTGTCTGCGGCCGGACACCGGGATAGTAACGCAAAGACCGCAAAGACGCAGAGGACGCAAAGTGGAAACCACTCTCAAGATGCGGGTGTTCAAACACTCTGCGAACTCCGCGTCTTTGCGCACTCCGCGTTTATTTCCAGAATATCCAATCAATCCGACAGCTCATCCGCCAACCTCTGCCCCGCGGCAAAGTCGAGCGTGCCCTCGTAGATGGCGCGCCCGGTGATCGCGCCCGTGATGTTGTCGCTCTCGGCGTCGCACAGGGCGCGGATATCGTCGATGTTGGTGATACCGCCGGAGGCGATCACCGGAATCGAGATGGTGTTCGCCAACACCACAGTGGCCGCCACATTGGGGCCGGAGAGCATGCCGTCACGACCGATGTCGGTATAGACGATGGCGCTGACGCCGTCGTCCTCAAAACGCGTCGCCAGTTCAGATACCTGCTGGTCGGTCACCTCGGCCCAGCCGTTGATGGCCACCATCCCCTCCTTGGCGTCCAGTCCCACAATCACATGGCCGGGAAAACTGCGGCAGGCGCGGGCTACGAACGCCGGCTCCCGGACCGCCTGAGTACCGATAATGACGAACTCCACCCCGGCATCCAGATAGGCCTCGATGGTGCGTTCATCACGGATGCCTCCCCCCACCTGGATCGGAACCTCAGGGAAGGCCGCGGCGATGGCGCGGATCACTTCGCCGTTCACCGGTTCACCGGCGAACGCGCCGTTCAGATCCACCAGATGCAGACGCCGCGCCCCGGCATCCACCCAACGTTCCGCCATCTCCACCGGATTATCGGAGAATACCGTGTCGTCTTCCATCCGGCCTTGACGCAGCCGCACACAGGCACCGTCTTTCAAATCAATTGCAGGTATCAGTAACACGATCTATACAGCCTTTTCTAATGAAACACGGAAACCGCATACAACCCGGACGTAAACGATCTTTGCGTCTCGCCGATTCTACGGTTCACAAAATCAAACCTTCCAGTTCACGAAATTCTGTAGCAACCGCAACCCCATATCCGCGCTCTTTTCCGGATGGAACTGGGTGGCGAACAGGTTCTCATGCGCCAGCACACTGGTGAAAGTAACATCGTATTCGGTGGTGCCTGCAATCAGACCTTTGTCCTCGGGCTCCACAAAATAGCTATGCACGAAATAGAAACGGCTGTCGTCGGCGATCCCCTCCCACAACGGATGGCTTTGCCGCTGGCGCACCTGGTTCCACCCCATGTGCGGGATCTTCAGCCGACGCCCCTGCTCATCGTGCAACTCCCCGAATCGGCGCACCTGGCCGGGGATCAGACCCAGCAGTTTGGTTCCTTCGTTCTCCTCGCTGAACTCCAACAATACCTGCAGCCCCATGCAGATCCCGAAGAACGGTTTGTTGCGCGCCGCTTCCAGCACCGCCTGGTTCAGGTGATGCTCCGAGATCGCGCGCATGCAGTCGCGCGCCGCGCCCTGCCCTGGAAACACCACCCGATCTGCGGCCCGGATCTGCTGCGGATCGTCCGTTACCACCACCCGGTCGGAACCGCCTGCCACATGTTCGATGGCCTTGGCGACGGAGCGCAGGTTACCCATGCCGTAATCGATGACTGCTATGGTTTTCGACATACTCAAATCAACCCGTTTACCTACACCACGATTCAATAATTAACGCAGAGTGCGCAAAGACGCGGAGGTCGCAGAGTATTTAAATCTTTGCGTTCTCCGTGCCTTTGCGTCCTTTGCGTTTACATCCCGGTGCGATTCAGTAACTCTGGATACGAATTCCCACGACCCCGGATTGAGGGGTTCATGGGGTCAAAGTTTCCCCTTGGTGGAAGGGATGACCCCTCCCATTCCGGGGTCCGGCTCCAGCGCCATGCGCAGGGCACGGCCAAAGGCTTTGAACACCGTCTCCGCGATATGGTGCGCATTGCGTCCCCGTACACAGTCGATGTGCAGGGTGATCCCGGCGTGGTTCGCCAACCCTTGGAAGAACTCGTGCACCAGTTCGGTTTCGAAATCGCCGATGCGGGCGCGCGGAAACTTCACATGGAACTCCAGACCGGGACGCCCGGAAAGATCAATCACCACACGGGAGAGCGCCTCGTCCAGCGGT
The DNA here is from genome assembly GCA_050287725.1 of Sedimenticolaceae bacterium. Classification (GTDB taxonomy): domain Bacteria; phylum Pseudomonadota; class Gammaproteobacteria; order Chromatiales; family Chromatiaceae; genus CBFDBF01. Next base: position 58,913 of record JBNKCL010000065.1, on the reverse strand, counting down.
ACGTAGGCGTGGCCGTAACGGCGGATCCCTTTTTTGTCTCCAGCCGCATTCGCCAGCGCCTGCCCCAGGACGATACCGAGATCCTCCAGGGTGTGGTGGGCATCCACATGCAGATCGCCTTGGGCCTCGATCTCCAGATCCAATAGACCGTGACGGGCCACCTGTTCCAGCATGTGTTCGAAAAACGGTACCCCGATCACCAGAGAGGAGCGCCCGCTACCGTCCAGGTTCAGGCGGACCTTGATCCGGGTCTCCAGGGTTTTGCGTTCGATCTCCGCACTGCGTTGCATGGGTTTCCGCTCCGGAAGCTTTGGATTCAAAGGCGATATTCTATGCCATACCGCAGGAATTTGCCCGTTTGGAAGCTACTCACAATGAAACCGCGGGGGCGAAAAGAAGTCCCTTGCGATCAGATCGGAATATAAAAACCGTTCAGACCTGAAGCCAGAAGGTGACCGGCCCGTCATTGGTGAGGGAGACCTGCATATGGGCGCCGAACTCGCCGGCGGCCACCGGGCTGTGGGCGGTCCGCGCCGTTTCGCAAAGATAGTGAAACAGACGTTCCCCTTTCTCCGGTTCGGCGGCGGGGGAGAAACCGGGGCGGGTCCCCTTGCGGGTGTCGGCGGCCAGGGTGAACTGCGGCACCAACAGCAGGCCGCCGCCGATATCGGCCAGGCTGCGGTTCATACGCCCTTCCTCGTCCGGAAAGACCCGGTAACCCAACAGCCGCTCCAGCAGCCGCATCGCCTGCGCCTCACCGTCCTCCCGTTCCACCCCCACCAATACCAGCAGGCCGCGATCGATTCGTCCCACCGTACGGTCCGCCACCTCCACCCGGGCCTCGCTGACCCGTTGCAGCAACCCGATCATTCCAGTCGGTCCGCGAACTGGTCGGTCGCCTCCACCAACGCGGAGGTGATCCCCTTCTCGGCCGCCGAATGGCCGGCGTCCGGGATCACCCGCAGTTCGCTTGCCGGCCAGGCGCGGTGCAGCTCCCAGGCCGATTCCATGGGGCAGATGAGGTCATAACGCCCCTGCACGATGATCCCCGGGATCGAGGCGATCCGGCCGGCATTCTCGAGCAGTTGATTGGGGCTGAGGAAGGCGTTGTTACTGAAGTAGTGGCACTCGATGCGGGCCAGACTCAAGGCGGTGTGGGGATCGCCGAACTGATTGACGATCTCCGGATTGAGCTGCAGGCTGGCGGTCCGGCCCTCCCAGATCGACCACGCCTTAGCCGCCCCCATGCGCGCCAGTTCATCCTTTCCGGTCAGGCGACGATAGTAGGCCGCCACCAGATCGGCGCGCTCCGCCTCCGGGATGGGGGCGAGGAAATCCTGCCAGTAATCGGGATAGATCCGGTTCGCCCCTTCCTGATAGAACCACCGGATCTCACGCTCCCGGCAAAGAAAGATACCGCGCAGGATCAACCCCGACACCCGTTTGGGGTGGGCCTCGGCATAGGCGAGCGCTAGGGTAGAGCCCCAGGAACCGCCGAACACCAGCCATTTTTCGATCCCCAACTGCTTCCGGATGGCCTCGATATCGGCCACCAGCAGGTCAGTGCGGTTATCACGCAACTCGGCATGCGGGGTGGAACGGCCGGAACCGCGCTGGTCGAACAGCACGATCCGGTAGCGGGCGGGATTAAAAAAACGCCGATGGTAAGGCTCGCAGCCGGCCCCCGGCCCGCCGTGCAGAAAGAGAACCGGAATCCCATCCAGGGTCCCGCACTCCTCTATATAGAGGGTGTGGAGATCGCTGACCGCCAGACGCTGGGAAGCGATGGGATGAACGGTGGGATAGAGGTCTGCCATGGCTCCAGTCTACCGGCCCTAAGACCCCGGGTCACCCGACGCCCGGGATGTGGACCTGGATTATCAGATTATTCCTACAAAACAACAGGAAAACCTTCACATCATTTTCCCGGGTCCGATGCCATTATTAAGTTGTCGCCACCCAAGACGGACAACCCAAGGAATCAGGGACCTTCATCTCCAGGGACGAGTTCACGGAGTGAACAATCCTTTGCCAACCAAGCCCGGCGACACGCCCCGATAGCATGGATTGCTGTCGGGGTTTTCTCTTTCTGGCCCCGCCAAACCCGAACAGAACGCTACCCGGCCCGTCCGGCCCGTTTGCGGTCCTGCTCCTTGAGATGCCGCTTCCGCAAGCGAATGGCGCGGGGAGTCACCTCTACCAGCTCATCCTCCTCGATGAACTCCAGTGCCTGTTCCAATGAGAATAGCACCGGTGGCGTGAGGAGAACATTGTCGTCCTTTCCGGCGGCCCGGATGTTGGTGAGTTGTTTCCCCTTGAGCGGGTTGACCGTCAGGTCGTTCTCCCGGGCGTGGATCCCCACGATCTGGCCTTCATACACCTCGTCCCCCGGCTTGACGAACATCCGCCCCCGCTCCTGCAGGTTCATCAGAGCATAGCCCAGTACCTTGCCGATGCCGTTGGAGATCAGGGCGCCGTTGTTGCGCGGGGCGATACCGCCGGCCTGCGCCGGCCCGTAGTGGTCGAACACGTGGTACAGAAGCCCGCTGCCGGAGGTGAGGGTGAGGAACTCGGTCTGGAACCCGATCAGTCCCCGGGACGGAATTTCGTAATCCAGCCGCACCCGTCCCCGACCGTCCGGGATCATGTTCCGCAGTTCGGCGCGGCGGATACCGAGCGCCTGCATGATGTCCCCCTGGTTCTCCTCCTCCACATCCACCGTCAACTGCTCATAGGGTTCGCAGATCTCGCCGTCGATCTCGCGGAAGATCACCTCGGGACGCGAGACCGCCAGTTCATACCCCTCGCGCCGCATGTTCTCCAGCAGGATGGAGAGGTGCAGTTCGCCTCGTCCGGAGACCTTGAACTTCTCCGGGTCGTTGCCCTCCTCCACCCGCAGCGCCACGTTGTGGATCAGTTCCCGCTCCAGCCGCTCCTTGAGCTGGCGGGAGGTGAGGTATTTCCCCTCGCGTCCGGCGAACGGAGAGCTGTTGACCTGGAAGGTCATGGAGACCGTGGGTTCGTCCACCGTCAGCGGCGGCAGCGCCTCCACCTGCTCCGGGTGGCACAGGGTGTCGGAGACGTTGGGTGCCTCGATACCGGTAAGCGCCACGATATCCCCGGCGCCGGCCGACTCCACCTCGAAGCGCTGCAGCCCGAGGTAACCGTACACCAGTCCCACCCGCGCCTTGTGCCGGTCGCCGTCCGCCTTGACCACCACGAGCGGCTGGCCCGGCCGCACCGTGCCGCGGGCGATACGGCCCACTGCGATGGCGCCCACATAGCTGTTGTAGTCGAGGGTGGAGACCTGCATCTGGAACGATCCCTCCGGGTCCACCGGCGGCGGCGGGCAGTGCTGGACGATCGCCTCGAACAACGGAGTCATGTCGCCGGAAGTCACCTCCGCCTCCAGCCCGGCGAAACCCTGCAACGCGGAGGTGTAGACGATAGGGAAATCGAGCTGCGCATCACTCGCACCCAGCCGGTCGAACAGATCGAACACCTGGTCGATGACCCAGTGCGGGCGCGCCCCCTGCCGGTCGATCTTGTTCACCACCACAATCGGACGCAGACCGTGCTTGAACGCCTTCTGGGTCACGAACCGGGTCTGCGGCATGGGGCCGTCCACTGCGTCCACCAGCAGCAGCACCGAGTCCACCATGGAGAGCACCCGCTCCACCTCGCCGCCGAAATCGGCATGGCCCGGGGTATCGACGATATTGATCCGGTACTCCCCCCACTTGATGGCGGTGTTCTTGGAGAGAATGGTGATGCCGCGCTCGCGCTCCAGGTCGTTGGAGTCCATCACCCGCTCCACCGCACCGAACCGCTCGCCCAAGGTACCGGACTGCTTGAGCAGTTCATCCACCAGGGTGGTCTTTCCGTGGTCCACGTGGGCGATGATGGCGATATTGCGGAGCTTGGATATATCTGACTGATTTTTCATAAAGTTACTTTCAACCGAAAAAAAGGGGGGCCGTCCCGGCGCAGCGAACAGCGCAAATGGCGCGGATTATATCCTTCCGCCGTGTCTCACATAAGCGAAAGTTGCAAATGACCGATTCGCCCCGGATCGGGAATTCCGACCAAGGCCGGAATTACGGTTTTACGACACATGAAATCTTGTCGTCCCCTGATGCCGCTCTTAGAGATTTCAATTCCGGCAGCAAGTTAGGGCCGTTTGCTGAGACATCCGCTTCATCTTGCCGGGTAGCGTATTGTCACAAATAAGAAATAGAGTTTTGTGCACAGAACCTGTGGATAGCTCTGTGGGAAAGTCCGGCAATTTGCGACCGATTCCCGTTCCTGCTTGCGCTTCCTCTAGATTGGATATTTTCTGGACAATTCATTAATTACTATACTTTTCAGTGAGTTATGTAATTTCTCGGAAATTTGCGGTCCGCCTCTTGACAAACAGAACCGGGCCACGGTATGGCACGGGCCCGGTGTGTATAACCGCGGGCGAATGCATACAAAAAGGGGGTTACCGACAGGGGGTCCGGCAGGGTCTCGGACCCGCAAGCGGGTGTTTTACCGGCAGATTCCGGAGATTTCCGACCGCCCCACCAAACGGGGAGGCCGGAAATCCCGACCGGTCGCCTTACTTGCGCCGCTGGATCTGGGAGAGATCCCGAACCGCCCCCCGGGCCGCGCTGGTGGTGGTGGCGGCATAGGCCTGAAGCGCTTGGGAGACCACTCGCTCACGGTTTTCCGGCTGCCACGCCCGGTCTCCCCTGCTCTCCATGGCCGCACGACGTTGTGCCAGCTCCTCGTCGGAGAGGGCCACCCGTATGCTGCGGTTGGGGATATCGATCTCGATCCGGTCCCCCTCCTGCACCAGGCCGATGGCGCCCCCCTCCGCCGCTTCGGGGGAGCAGTGGCCGATGGAAAGGCCTGAGGTGCCGCCGGAGAAACGGCCGTCGGTGATCAAGGCGCACGCCTTACCCAGGCCTTTGGACTTCAGGTAGCTGGTGGGATAGAGCATCTCCTGCATGCCGGGTCCGCCCCTGGGGCCCTCGTACCGGATCAGTACGATGTCACCCGCCTGGATCTGATCGCTCAGAATCCCCTCTACCGCGGCGTCCTGGCTCTCGAAGATGCGGGCAGGGCCGCTGAAGGTGAGGATCGACTCGTCCACCCCGGCGGTTTTTACGATGCAGCCGTCCTGCGCCAGGTTCCCGTAGAGTACCGCCAGACCGCCGTCCTTGCTGTAGGCATGGGCGATATCCCGGATGCAACCGGCGGTCCGGTCCAGATCCAGTTCCGGCCACTGCCGGTCCTGGCTGAAGGCCTCCAGCGAGGGAACACCGCCCGGCGCCGCGAGATAACGGCGCTGCGCCGCTTCGTCGCTGCTGCGATTCACGTCCCAGCGATCGATGGCTTCGCCCAGGGTGCCGCTGTGCACGGTGGGAACGTCGCGATGGATCAGGCCGCCCCGTTCCAGCTCACCCAGGATACCGATCACCCCGCCGGCGCGATGTACGTCTTCCAGATGATATTGCTGGGTGGCGGGCGCCACCTTGCAGAGGTTGGGCACCTTGCGGGAGAGCCGGTCGATATCGGCCATGGTGAACTCCACCTCCGCCTCCTGGGCGATGGCCAACAGATGCAGCACCGTGTTGGTGGAGCCGCCCATGGCGATGTCGAGACTCATGGCGTTCTCGAACGCCTCGAAGGTGGCGATGCCGCGCGGCAATGCCGTGGCGTCCTCCTGCTCGTACCAGCGCCGCGCCAGCTCCACGACCCGCCGGCCCGCCTCCAGGAACAGCTCCTTGCGCTCCGCGTGGGTGGCCACCAGAGAACCGTTACCGGGCAGGCCGAAACCGAGCGCCTCGGCAAGGCAGTTCATGGAGTTGGCGGTAAACATACCGGAACAGGAACCGCAGGTCGGGCAGGCGGAACGTTCCATAGCAGCCACTTCGGCGTCGCTGTTCTTCGCATCGGCCGCCTCGATCATGGCGTCGATGAGATCCACGGCGCGCGTATCGCCGTGCCACTGCACCTTGCCCGCCTCCATCGGTCCGCCGGAAACGAACACCGCCGGGATATTGAGCCGCACCGCGGCCATCATCATGCCGGGGGTGATCTTGTCGCAGTTGGAGATGCAGACCATGGCGTCGGCGCAGTGGGCGTTGAGCATGTACTCCACCGAGTCGGCGATGATGTCCCGGGACGGCAATGAATAGAGCATGCCGTCGTGACCCATGGCGATACCGTCGTCGATGGCGATGGTATTGAACTCCTTGGCCACGCCGCCGGCCGCTTCAATCTCTTGTGCCACCAGTTGTCCCAGATCCCTGAGGTGGACGTGACCGGGCACGAACTGGGTGAAGGAGTTGACCACCGCGATGATCGGCTTGTCGAAATCCCCGTCCTGCATGCCGGTGGCGCGCCACAGCGCACGCGCGCCGGCCATGTTGCGGCCATGGGTGGTGGTTCGGGAACGGTATTGGGGCATGACGATCTCCAAATCGGGTTGTTCGTTGCGTCGGATTATTATCCATTATTTTTCGGCGGCTCGGTACCGGAGTCACGACGCCGATCCGGTGACTTTGATCGCAGGAAATTTCTATAAAACCGTGACAATCCACCCCGGTTGGCGCTTTAATTAGGGCTTAGGCAGTATCTTCCTGCCAAACCTCTTTCGACTGGGAACAACACGCCGGTGAAAAAGAACAAGGCCGCAGAACAGGAACAGTTCGTCGACTGGTTTCGCAGTTCGTCGCCCTATATCCACGCCCATCGCGGCCGGACCTTCGTCATCGTCATCGGGGGCGAGGCGGTGGCGGACGCCGGCTTTCCCAACCTGGTCCATGATCTGGCGCTGTTGCACGGCCTGGGGATCCGGGTGGTGCTGGTGCACGGCGCGCGTCCCCAGATCGAGGAGCGGCTGAAACTGCGCCGGATCGAGATGAAGTATGCCAACGGGTTGCGGATTACCGACGACGCGGCACTGGGCTGCGTCAAGGAAGCGGCCGGTGCGGTACGGGTGGAGATCGAAGGGCTGCTCTCCATGGGCCTCGCCAACACCCCCATCAGCGACGCCCGCATCCGGGTCTGCTCCGGCAACTTCGTTACCGCCAAGCCGATCGGCGTACGGGACGGCATCGACTACTGCCACACCGGTGAGGTGCGGCGCATCGACGCGGAGGCGATCCACCAGGCAGCGCAAGGGGGCGCCGTGGTCCTGATCCCGCCGCTCGGCTACTCCGCCACCGGCGAGGTGTTCAACCTGAGCGCCGCCGACGTAGGCGGAGCGGTGGCGGTCGCCCTGCGGGCGGATAAGCTGATCTTTCTGGCAAGCGGCAAGGGTCTGGTCGACTCCCGCGGAAAGGTGTTGCCCAGCCTGCTGCCGGCCGATGTGGATACGCTGATGAAAAGACGCCCCGGCATGCCGGAAGATTTGATCCAGCAGTTACGCAACGCCGCCACCGCCTGTCGCAGCGGTGTATCGCGCGCCCATTTGATCGCCGAACGGCTGGACGGCGGGGTGCTGCTGGAACTGTTCACCCGGGACGGCGTCGGCACCCTGGTCACTGCGGAGCCCTATGAGGAGATCCGTCCGGCCCGCTTGGGCGATGTGGTGGGAATCCTGGAGCTCCTGGCACCCCTGGAGGAGGCCGGGGTCCTGGTGCGCCGCCCGCGGGAACTGCTGGAGACCGAGATCGACCACTTCACGGTGGCGGAACGGGACGGCACGGTGATCGGCTGCGCCGCCCTCTACCACTACCCGAAGGAGCGGATGGCGGAACTGGCCTGCCTCGCGGTGCACCCCGACTATCGCAACCGGGGGCATGGCGACAAACTATTGTCCCGCCTGGAACGGCTAGCCCGGGAGCGGGCCGTGGAGCAACTGTTCGTACTCACCACCCAGACCGCACACTGGTTCCGGGAGCGGGGATTTCGTCCCACCCCCCTGAAATCGCTGCCGGTAAAACGGCGCGAGCTCTACAACTTCCAGCGGAACTCCAAAGTATTCATCAAACCCCTGGGCTGATCCTTGCGGCCTGATTAACGAAGAGAGCACCCATGGCCCATGGTTCAAAAAAGGCGGTGATCACCGCCATTTTCTCTAACGCTGTCGTTACCGTCATCAAATTCCTGACCGCCCTGACCGCCGGATCGGTCGCCATGATGAACGAGGCGGTCCACTCCCTGATGGATACCCTGAACCAGGGTTTTCTTTTCTTCGGGCTGCGGGAGGCGGAGCGACCGGCGGATGCAACCTACGCCTTCGGTCACGGCCAGAAACGCTATCTCTGGAATCTCTGGAGCGCCATCGGGCTGTTTTCGATCGGCTCCGGATTGGGGCTGGCGCACGCCTGGCACAGTTGGCACAAATTGGGGGAAGCGGAGACCGCTTCCGCGGCGGAACTGCTTGGGATCACGATCTCGCCGCTGACGCTGAATCTCCTGGTGCTGGGAATCGCGCTCCTGCTGGAAGGCTACTCCTTCCTGGTCGCCACGCGGGAGTTCCTGGCCAGCATGCGCCGGGATGGCCATCGCAACCCATTCCGTTACCTGATGGCCGCCAGCGACCCCACCCTGGTGGCGGTGGTGCTGGAAGACTCGGTGGCGATGCTCGGGTTGCTGTTCGCAGCACTCGGCGTCGGCCTGGCCGCCCTGACCGGCCAAGCGGCGTGGGATATTCTCTTTTCCGCCCTGATCGCCGCGATGTTAGGAGTGGTGGCGTTCTATCTGGGCTGGACCAATATGCGTTTCCTGGCCGACATGCGCGACGCCGAGGCGGAGGTGCTGTTCCTGCGAGTTGCAAAGGAACACGGCGAAATCGAACGCTGCCACGACCTGCGTTCTATCATCATCGACCAACATCACACCGTATTGGTGGCTGAGATCGAATTACGCGAAGAGGCGCTGGTGCCGGACCTGCATAATCGTATGGATGTGGAACGGAAGGCGATCCTGGAACTGATTCCGCACCACCGCCGTGAGAATGAAGAAATTCGTTGCTATGCGGAGGCCCGTGCGGCGGTCCAAGCCACCCTCGCCCGAACCGAACAGATCATCGACGAACTGGAACAGCGGGTGCGCGCGCAACTGCCGCGGGTCACCCATATCACCATTGAGGTGGAGGGAATCGCACCGCCTCCCCAAAACGGACCGGCCACCGGAAAACCGCTTCGCCCTCATCCGACGCTAACGGGATAAAAGGATCACTTCATCCCCTGTTGCCCGCATTTTTTCCGGCCTGGAAAAAAATGTTACCAAATCAGAAGATGGGTACTGCAACAGCATTTACTAATATAATCGCCAACTTATGGTTCGTTGCAATTTCCATTCTAATGTGCTTTTGTTAGCATATTCACGGATGGAAGTAGTAACAGCACGGCATTCAATCAATAAACACGCCGTGAAAAAATAATTATTTAAATAAATATTTTATCCCCGAGCGATTCTGGGATTAACCAAAGAAGGAGAGTCGGCGATGAGCAAAAAGGCAATCGTCGCTGCGGCCATTGTATCGGCAATGGTGGCGGCGTGTGGAACCAAGCAGGCTGCCATGCAATCAGGCGGGTCATCCATGGCCGCCGGCATGGACACAGCCAAACCGAAAAACGAATACAACATCAGTATTAACTATGAGCTGGGCATGCACTGCACCGGCTTCGATTTCAGCTACTGCTGCGTGTTACCTCCCTATAACTCCGTTCAGAGCCAGGTGATCAAGACCGCCACCGGTGATCGCAAGATGCCGGAACTGTTGGAGTCCGATCCGGAGGATCCCGCGGTCGTGGTTGACGGCCGCAGGCGTATGAAGCTTGCCTATGGCCATATCGACAACACCTATTCGGAAGGCAGCAAGCTCACCTACTGGACCGTACCCTACGACATCAACGGGGACGGCAAGTACGAGAAAAATGAGACCGTTGCCAACGCCTACTTCACCCATCTCTATGTATATAAGGACCTGAAGGGTACCAACCCGAAGGGCACCAGCAGGGACAGTGAAAAACTGTTCGTCGGCATCCAGATCCCGATCCCGGAGGATATGGGTCCGGGCGGCGCCGCGGTGCCGAGCCCGATGGTCGGCGGTCATCTGCACTACACCGGCGAGAAGGGCACCATCGTCTACACCAAGTCTCCGGTGCTGGATAATGTACCGATCGTGCTGACCAACCCGGGTATCTGGGATGCACTGGGTCTTCCGTTGACCCCGTTTACCGACACCGTGATGCATAAGAACCCGTTTACCATAACGGAGGGTGACATCCAGCCGTTCCAGAAAGCATGGGTGGAACTGGTCGATGCCGATACCGAAGAGCCGGTGATCGATTCGATCAGCGGTAAGCCGGTGAAGTTCGTCGGCACCAGCCCGATCGATATCCCGAACTGCTCCAACTGCCACAGCAACGAAACCGCCAACCGCGATAAGTACACCCTCTACAAAGAGGAAAAAGCGTTCTGGAAAGGAATCGGCGCCAGCGACTGGATCGCGGATCTGAAGGCGACCGCGGTCTCCATTCTGCAGATCCATGATGACAAGCACGGTACCGATTTCACCAGTAACTACGACGCGAACAGCCGTTCGTTGCGAAACCGCCTGGGACGCGATCCGGTGCTGTGTCAGAAGTGTCATGCCGACAACGTGATCGCCGTGCTTGCTTCCGGAACCCACAAGGATCCGAAGACCGGCGAAGAGACAGTGATCTCTGCACTGACCGAGGGTCTCCATACGGTGCATCAGACCAAAAAGCCGCTCGCCGACGCCCAGGGTCGTACCGGTGCCTGCCAGGGTTGCCATCCGGCGCACCGCCAGGACGGTAGCATGGACGGCTATCCGATCACGTCGGACGGCAAGAACGCTTACGCCAAGGGTGACAACCGGGATGCCGCCGGTGGTTGCTATGTAGGCCGCGATGTCCACTCCAACCGCAACAAGGAGCAGGACGGCGTCGGTACTCCGGAGCACCTGAACGCAATCGGCAAGTGGCTGCAGGAGAACGTCTCCCGGATCGGAAACGACGAGGGCGGCAAGGGCCTGTGGTGCACCAACTGTCACAACCAGTTGTCTCGTGAACTGTATCAGCGTGACAACCTGGAGAACGCCTTCCGGCAGACCGGCACCACCCTGCGCAACAAGTCGCTCGACGAGATTGCCGCCGCCATCGGCGTATCCAAGCAAGAGCTGGAAGAGAAATACATGGACCCGAGGGTCGTGCCGGACAGCAAAGGCCAAGACACCCCGGGCAAATCCGGCATCTTGTTGACCTGGGCGAAGCAACGCACCGTGCCCGATATTGCGATCATCGCCCTGAAGGGTAACGGCCCGATGGTGACCAAGGATGAAGACGGTGATATCAACGTCAGCATTCTGTCCGCCAACCCGGCAGTGGACCCGAACTCCCTGACACTGCCCGCAGGCGCGACCGGCGCTCTGGCGGTACCGTACGACGCCGCCTCACACGGTCGTGACTATTGGCTGTCAGCCGGTGCTCCGCATTGCGCCGACTGTCATGCCGCACCGTTCGTGGAAGGTCAGGGTGGCGTTGCCTATCCGATCAACCAACCCGGCAAGTACAGCCTGATGCGCTATACCAAAGGTCATGCCGGTCTGGCCTGCCAGTCCTGCCACGAGTCGATCCACGGCCTCTATCCGGTTACGTCCAATACCGACGTCACCACCTACGAGCAGGCCGCGCAGTACAACCCGGACGGCTCGCACGGACCGCTGCAGTGCGCCTCTTGCCACTTCACCAACGACAAGGGTGTACCGCTGATTGCGGACAAGAAGGAACACACCTGGGACGGCAAACCGATCCTCAACGACTTTGAGTTGGCACTGCAATGGATGCACGGCAGTGCGCAGGATCTCGGCGGTAAGATTCCCGAGGAATAAGTCTCGAGACTTACCATAATCGTTAAGCAGCACGGCAGGGGGCGCAGGCCCCCTGCCTTTTCTCTGCAGTAAATATTCAGTCAGGAGTAGTACCCCTATGCGGAAGATGTTTACCGTATGCTTGTTGGGGCTGGCTTTGGCCGGACCGGTCGCCGCCTCACAGGTGATCGCCGTTATAGGCGATCAAACCATCAACAGTGACGATCTGGAACGGGCGATTGCCAGTTCCCCCTTCGCCACCCAATTTCCCACCATGGACCAGGAGCAACAGGCGTCATTCCGCGGCATCATCCTGCAGGGTTTGGTTGCCTCACAACTGCTGTATCTGGAAGCCAAAACCCGCAAGGTTGACCAAACCCCCGAGTTTCAAAGCGAGGTGGAGCATTACCGCAACGGTCTGCTCTATCGGGCCTATATTCAAAACCTGCGCGAAAAGTGCACTCCTCCCCAGGCCAAGCTCGCCGAACTGCATAAGCAGTACCGGGACCAACCTGACGCGGAAGCCGCCGCCAAGTCCCAGCTCGTCAGTGTTTGCTACGAAAAGCGCAAAAGCGACGCCTTGCAGCAACTCCGCACGCAGAACCATGCCACGGTCTCAAAGGGGAATGCCGACGGCAAACCCGCTCCCGACACGGTATTGGCCAGCTTTGACGGCGGCCAGGTACGCTATCGCGACATCAAGGGCGCCGACGGAATGGATGCAGACCAACTGCAGGAGCAGGCCGCCTCCATCATGGATACCTTGTTGGTGTCCAGGGCCGCCGAACAGGCCGGCCTGAAGGTCGATGAAAGTCTGCAATCCTATCGTCATCAGCTCATGGCCGGCATGCTGATGTCGCAGCTGGAACATGAGTGGGTGCCGAACGATGGGGCGGCCCGGACCTATTTTGCCCAACATCCGGAGATCGGCCGTATTCCGGCCCAGCGTCATGTCCTGCAGATCGTGGTCTCCGACCGCAAACAAGCCGACCAACTGCATAAACAGTTAACCGACGGCGGAAACTTTTATGAGCTGGCGGTCGAAAACAGCATCGACCCTTATGGCCGCAAACACGCCGGGGATATGGGCTGGCTCCCGGTCGGCCGCGCCATGCCGGAGATAGAGAAGATACTGGCTGCGCTTCCGGAAGGCGATCTGAGTCCGGTAGTACAGACCCAGAAGGGATTCCATATCATCAAGGTGCTGGAACAGAAGCCGGCCTACCAGAAAACATATGAGGCGGTAGCGGACCGAGTGCGCCAGGCAATGATCCTGGAACACTACCCTGCAATGATGCAGGAGCTACAGGCACGCTACCCGGTGGAATGGAAGATGCCGATGACACAGCAACAACCGGCAGCGAATACCCAGGCTGCCGCAGAGAAGCCCTAACACCCTGATGGCAATCCGATTCACCGCCGTGCTAGTGGCGGCTATGCTGATGATCCCCGGCCTCGCAGCGGCCGGGGAATCGTCCGCGCCGTCCCTGACCCTGCCCGACCTGGAAAACAAACCCCGCTCGCTGTCTGAGTGGCGCGGAAAAACCGTACTGCTGAATTTCTGGGCCTCCTGGTGCCCTACCTGTCAATATGAAATACCGGACCTGATTCGGTGGCAGCAGCAGTACGGCGACCGCCAACTCCAGGTAATCGGCGTCGGTATCGACAAGAAAACACCGATACGCAATGTTATCCGCACTTTCAGTATCAACTATCCGATCCTGATCGCGGACTCCGAGATACCCAATAACGCAAAGCTGCTGCCGGAGTGGGGAAATTCCAGCGGGATGATCCCCTACAGCGTAGTCATCGATCCAACAGGAAAGATTGTCTACCGCCATCGGGGCACATTTACCCAGGAGACCTTCGAGTTTGAGGTACTGCCGTTGTTGTCTCCCGCCGCAAAAACTGTCGCCAAAAACCAAAACTGACTTCACACTCCTTCCGGCGCGTGTTGTTCACGGATTGGTCGTAAAGACCTCCCCTTTCTCTTCTGTTATCTCCGTGGGTGTCGCTTCGTTCAGGACGCTGCAATTACGGCCCTGATGTTTGGCTTTATATAGCGCATCATCCGCCCGCACCAGCAGAGACTTCAGAGTCTCTTTCTCACCCAAGCTGGCGACCCCAAAACTCGCCGTGACATGAACCTCCTGCCCGTCCACGATGCATGTCATCTCGGTCAGCGCCTCTCTTACACGCTCAGCCACCTCCATGGCCGGTTTGTCCGAGGTCATCGGCAGTATGATCGCAAACTCCTCTCCCCCCATGCGTCCGAAAATATCGATCTTGCGCAACCCGCTATTCACGGCGGCCGTCAGACGCACCAGCACCTCGTCGCCCACACTGTGGCCAAACAGATCATTAATGCGTTTAAAGTGATCGACATCCAGCATGATCAAAGAGATCGGATCACCGTAACGTCGACTCCGGTATACCTCGCCTTCGGCCAAACGTAAAAACTCCCGGCGATTAAAGATGCCGGTCAACGAATCGGTAATCGCCAGGTTATGCAGCAATTTTTCATAACCCCGTCTGCGCTTCGCCTCCGCCCGGAGAAGCCACCAGGTCAATAAAGCCATCACCAGGGAAACCAGCCCCAACAACGGCAGCAATCTCGCCAACAGGTCATAGGCAGGCGCAGGACTGGACCAGGCGAGCCGCAAAACGGGCTCTCCCATGGGATTGGCCAATGTCAGTGTTTGCAGACCGTCCCGGTCGGCTTCGGACGAAAGCGGTTGCAACGTCGGCAACCGATAACGCAGAGATATCTCATTGATCATGGAACGATCCAGCCGTTTCGCCACCGCCAGATAGGCACCGTCATGGGGTGGAGCCTCCGCCTGCTCAGGCACGAACTGGTCGACCGCCAACAAATAGGTCGCACCGCTGAAAACGATATAGCCGGAAGCGGGCAACGGTTGTTTTCCGTCACCGGAACGGCACTTCTCCAGTAACCGTGCAAGACCCGCGGACAGGATCTCCTCCAGCGGCAACCGCCCCGGTTCGCCCGCCACAAACACAACACTGAGCTTCCCGGCACCGGTTACGGCCAGGGAAAAATCGATTCCCCGATTATCGGCCATGTAAGAACCGATGTTATTGTCCGCCCATTTCAGATCCGGCTGAACGATCAGGTTCCGGTACGCCTCGTCCCAATAGGTATACTCGGTCAACAACTCTTCCAGACGGGCGCTTTCAACGGCCAGTGCCACCCCCACCCGCTCTTTCAAACCGGCGCGGGAAGATGCATCCAGCGTGTTGAAGGCAAACAGCAGCAGCGCACCGATGGTCGCCAGGCTGACGGCCATTACCAGAAGAATCGGCCACAATAGTTCGTGTGCCGACCGGTAGGAGACCAAGGGATGTTTGCTTTGTGCCGGATGGGATTTCATCGCCCCACCCACTTGCCGACCCATTTATAACAACCAACCGAATATACGTCTGTCCATAAACGAGTTTGCAAGGGATGCGGCAATCCTACCGCGCGACCGGATACGACCGGCCGTAATATCGCGGCATCCTGTTTGCGAACTGCTTTCACGCAAGTCTCCAAACAAATTCATATCAGTCATGGTCTGCATTCCGTCGCGCCTTTCGAGAAACACTCACGGCATCGCCTATCAAAGAAGATACTGGGAAACTTCGAACATACCCCCTTCGCATCGAGGCACGGCATCCATCCCTGCATTTCCCTTAATTTGATAATGGAATAAATGGACGCCGTCTTCCCCCTTCCGTCTCCTGGAAGTATAGGAAACCGTATCCAGATCGTCGGGATGAAAATTTATTACTTTCGGAAGAGATACTGCCGCAGAACCGTAATGGGAGGCGCCGCATCCGACGGTACCGGAAATGCGGCCAACCCCTCTTTGAGGGTAAGCGGCTCAGCGGAGGCAAGCTGCCGTTCCAACACCGCTTCGTCGGCTTCAGACGGGTCCCCGCCGGCCGCTTTCCGTAGGCGCAGCCGTTCCCGCAGTAACGACACCGGGGCGCGCAGATCCAGAATCAAAAACGGCACCCCCCGGTCACGGGCCAACCGCCGGAACGGTTCGCGCCGTTCCTCTTTCAGGAAAGCGGCATCCGCCACTACGCTGAATCCCGCGGCCAGGATCCGCCCGGCAAGTTCGTATAGCCTCTGATAGGTACGCTGGCTGAACTCTTCGGAGTAGATCCCTTCCGCCACGCCACTGGCGGTGCGCGTCCATGCCGGCATCCCCGCCAGGCGCTTGCGTTCCACGTCGGAACGAATCTGGATCGCAGGCAGATGGGTAGCGATGAAGCGGGCGGCGACGCTTTTGCCGGCCCCGGAAGGACCGTGGGTAATCATCAGAGCCGCACGCGGCGGCCGGGTATAACGCTCGGCAAGCTCCAGATAGGTGTGGAACTCCCGCCGCAACCCGGCCTGCTCCTCCCCTTCCTCCGCTTCCTGTTCCAACCGGATCGCCGCCACCTTGGCCCGCACCATTGCGCGATACACCAGATAGAAACGCAGCAATTCCAGACCCTCGAAATCACCGCTCTCCTCCAGATAGACGTTCAACGCCCGCTGCGCCAACTCCGGCCGCCCCTTCTCCTCGAGATCCATCACCAGAAAGGCGATCTCGTTGATGGTATCGATCCAGCGCAACCCGGGATTGAACTCGATGGCGTCGAAAATCACCGGCTCACCGTCCATCAGGGTGATATTGCCCAGATGCAGATCCCCGTGGCACTCCCGGATAAAACCGTCCCGCTTTCTGGCAACCAGCGACTCAATCAACTCGGCATGGCACTGAGGGGTCCAGGTTTCGAGCCGTTCCAGTTGCGCCAGCACCTCCGGGGTGTGCTCCAACCGGCGAATCTGGGCGAAATTTTCCGCCATCGGCTGCAATACACACTCCGGTGAGCCGTAGGACTGATCCTCACCGCATACCGCCGCCGTCCGGTGAAAGCGCGCCACCCGGCGGGCGATGGACTCCACCAAGTCCGAGGTGAGGCTTTCGGGACGGCGCGAGAGCAGCCCGCCCGCGGGGAAACGCCGCATCTTTACCGCATATTCGATGACCGTGTCGGAACCGCCGATCCGGGGGGACTCGACGCTGCCGGTGATGGAAACCACCTCCAGATAGATCGCCGGGGCCAAACGGCGATTGATGCGAAGCTCCTCCTCGCAAAAGTGTTTGCGCAACTCCAGGGTGGAGAAATCGAGAAACCCGAGATTCAGCTCTTTCTTAATCTTGTAGGCAAACTCCCCCGCCAGCAGTACATAGGAGATGTGGGTTTCCACCACCTCCACCGGCTCTGCCGGATGGGGCCATACCTCGGGGTTGGTTAGCGCCCGGATCAGCGGATGATGAATCGCTTCGGGATGATTCACGGTCTTTCCCTGGAGAAATCGCAATGACACTAGTGTAGTCGTTCGGTTATGAAGGGCCCCGCAAAATTTCAAACCATAACTGGAGGTATCAAACCATGAATATCGATCGCTTCGTAATGGCCTTCGCCGGCGGCGTTATCCTGGTAACCCTGCTGCTGGGCACCTATCACCACCCCAACTGGTTCTGGTTTACCGCCTTCGTGGGTGCCAATCTGCTGCAGGCCGCTTTTACCGGGTTTTGTCCCCTGGCGCTGATTCTGAAACGCCTGGGCATCAACAGCGGAGCGGCCTTCTAGATTCTAGCCGCAAAGCAGCTGTGGCGGGGAAAACCTACCCCGCCTCATTTCAACGTTGGAACTGGAGACGCTGACCCATCGGTTGCTCGTCGACCCTGCCCTGATAATAGGCAAGGTGACCGTTGACCAAGGTGGCGACCACGGCCGAACGGAGGCGTGTACCCTCCAGCGGTGACCAGCCGCATTTGTAGCGCACCTCGCCGCGCTCCACCCGGAACGGACTCTCCAGATCCACCAGTACCAGATCGGCCCAGTAACCCTCCCGCAGGTAACCCCGTTCCGCGATCTGAAACAGACGCGCCGGAGCATGACACGCGCGTTCCACCAGGGTCTCCAAAGAAAGCTTGTGGTCCTGATACAGTTCCAGCAGCATCGGCAGCGCATGCTGCACCAGCGGCAACCCGGCGGGCGCCTTGAAATAGCTGTTGAGTTTCTCGTCCAACGTATGGGGCGCATGGTCGGTGCCGATAACGTCGATCCGGCCGTCCACCAGGGCCTGGCGCAGGGCGTCCCGGTCGGCCCGGCCTTTGATCGCCGGATTGCACTTGATCAGGGTCCCTTTGAACTCATAGTCGGATTCATCGAAGTGCAGATGGTGAACACACACTTCGGCGGTAATCCGCTTCCCGTCCAGCGGACCGGGGCTGAACAACTCCAGTTCCCGGGCAGTGGAAAGATGCAGTACATGCAGCCGGGTATCGTGACGCCGCGCCAGTTCCACCGCCGTCGAGGTGGAAAGATAGCAAGCCTCGGCGCTGCGAATAATCGGGTGCAACTCCATCGGCACATCCTCGCCGAACTGCTGCCGGTATTTCTCTTCATTCCGTTGGATGGTGGGGGTATCCTCGCAATGGGTGGCCACCAGCCCCGGGGCATCGCGAAATATCTCCTCCAGGGTCTCCTCTTTGTCTACCAGCATGTTGCCGGTAGAGGCACCCATAAACACCTTAATTCCGCAGGTCTGATTCTTCTCCAGTGACCGGATCACCCCGATGTTGTCGTTCGTGGCCCCCAGGTAAAATGAGAAATTGGCATGGGCACGCCCGGCGGCGAGTTCGTACTTCGCCTCCAACGCATCCAACGAGACGGTCTGTGGATGGGTATTGGGCATATCCATGAAGCTGGTGATACCGCCGGCCACCGCCGCCCGCGATTCACTGGCGATATCCCCTTTGTGGGTGACACCCGGCTCGCGGAAGTGAACCTGATCGTCGATCATCCCCGGCATCAATATCCGGCCTTCGGCATCCAACACCCGGGTATGTTCGCCGGCGGCGATCCCGGGGGCGATCTGATCAATGCGCCCGTTGCGTACCCGCAGGTCTCCCTCCAGGATCCTGCCGTCATTCACCATGCGGGCATTTTTGATCAGGATTTCGTTGCTCATCAGTCGTACTCCCGGTCTTTCCAGTTCCGGATCGCCGCAAACACCTCAGCGCCACTGTTGAGGGCGCGGCCGGCGAATCGCTCCGCCGCTTGAATCACCGCCGTTTCCTCACTGCGGAGAAAAGGGTTGGTCTCCAGCTCCTCCTGTAGCATAGAAGGTACGCTGGGTTTTCCCAATGCACGCTGTCGCTGTACCTCCCGCTCCCGCACCAGCAATGCCGGATTATCCGGTTCCACCCATTTGGCAAAACCGATGTTGTCCAATGTATATTCGTGGCCGCAATAGATGCGGGTATCGGTCGGAAGCGCCGCAATTCGCCGCAACGAACGGTAGAGCTGCTCATGGGTGCCGCTGAATACCCGACCGCAACCTGCGGCGAACAGGGTATCGCCGCAGAACAAGGCGCCTTCTCCCAGATAGGCGACACTCCCCTCGGTATGCCCCGGCAGCTCCAACACCGTAAGCTCCATCCCAAGCTCCGGGAGGAAGATGCGATCGCCGTCGCCCACCGGCTGCGTCACGGCCGCGATTCGTTCACGGCCGGGGCCAAACACCTGCAACCCCGGGAACGCCGCCGCCAGTTCCGGCACGCCGCCGATATGGTCGCCGTGTTTGTGAGTCAGCAACACCGCGCCCAACTGTAACTTCTCGCGTTCCAGAAGCTCCAACACCGGAACCTCATCGCCGGGATCCACCACCGCAACCGTGTTATTTCCGGCCCGGCGCAATAACCAGATATAGTTGTCGTCAAACGCCTGAATCGGAACGATTTCCATACCTATCATTTCCCGTACAACTCGCGCGGATCGATGAGCGGCTCACTGATCACCTCCAGCCGATCGCCCCGTACCGCATTATAGAAACAGCTCCGACGTCCGGTGTGACAGGCGGGGCCGGTCTGGTCCACCAGCAACAGAATGGTGTCGCCGTCACAATCCAGACGCAGCTCCTGCAACTGCTGCACCTGCCCCGAAGATTCGCCCTTGCGCCAGAGCTTCCCGCGCGACCGGGACCAGTAGCAAACCCGGCCGGTGGCGAGGGTCTCCTCCAACGCCTCCCGATTCATCCAGGCCATCATCAGCACCTCGCCGGTATCGTGCTGTTGGGCGATGGCCGGCAACAACCCATCGGCATTGAACGGGAGCTGCTCTACCGCCTCCGCCCACGCCAGCGACTCGCCCCGGCGAAATTTTTCAGTTTGTTTCCACATCGTCGATCGACCTCCCGAAGATTACGGTCATCATATCATCCCGCCTGTTCCGGCGCAGACTCCGGATCTCCTGATATACTTCCAGGAGGGCTTGTTTTGGGCCGCTACCGGATTCAGCGTCACTCCTGTGCGTATCTTTAGAATCTCTTTTGTGAATCACGGAAAGATCTACGAGCTGTATGCGGAGAACATACGGCAGGGAGATCTGTATGGCTTCATTGAGATTCAGGGGCTGATCTTCGGCGAAAACAGCGCGCTGGTAGTCGACCCCGGCGAGGAGAAGCTGAAAACCGAGTTCAACGGGGTCAGCCGTACCCTGGTCCCCATTCACGCGGTCATTCGCATCGATGAGGTGGAGAAGCGCGGGCCAAGCAAAATCCTGGACCTGGACATCAACGCCAACATCACCCCCTTTCCCACCACCTATCCTCCGCCCGGCAAAAAGAGCGACCGTTAGTTTTTCTGCCGAGCATTACCCGGAGTCAACGCATGAACGACTATGCAGAGATACGCCAGGCACTGATCGAGCGCAGAGAACAACTGTTGCGGCGGATTCACATGGTCACGGACAACGTGCGTCATACCGACGACCCGCTGCCCCCCGATTTCTCGGAACAGGCGGTGGAACGGCAAAACGAGGAGGTGCTGGACGCCCTCGGCGAGGTCAGCCGCCAGGAACTGCGTCAGATCAACCGCACTCTGGCGCGGATGGATGCGGACGAGTACGGCATCTGTGCCGCCTGTGGCGAGCCGATCCCGCCGGAACGGCTGGCGGTGATGCCCAACTCCGAGTATTGCCTCGCCTGCGCCGAGAAACGGGAGCAACGCCGCTGAGACGCGGCCGGTCCGGCCTAGTCGGGATGGCTGTTCGCGAAATAATCCCGGGTCAACCGGAACACCACCGGACTCAACAACAGTAACGCCACCAGATTGGGCAGCGCCATCAGGGCGTTCAGGGTATCCGCCACCAGCCAGGTAAACTTCAGGCTACTGGTCGCACCGACCGGGATCGCAATCACCCAAAGCAGCCGGAACGGCAGGATGGCGCGCACCCCGAACAGATACTCCACACATTTCTCGCCGTAGAAGCTCCACCCCAGCAGGGTGGTGAAGGCGAACAGGGCCAACCCGAAAGTCACCACATGGCCGCCGGCATCAGGCAATGCGGTCTCAAAGGCGAGCCGCGAGAGCGAGGCGCCGGTCTCGCCGCTGGTCCACGCTCCGGTGACCACGATCACCAGACCGGTGATGCTGCAGACGATGATGGTGTCGATAAAGGTGCCCAGCATCGCCACCGTCCCCTGGCGCACCGGGTTATCGGTCTCGGCCGCCGCATGCGCGATGGGCGCGCTCCCCAGCCCTGCCTCGTTGGAGAAGATGCCGCGCGCCACCCCCCACTGAATCGCAAGCAGTACTCCCGCCCCGGCGAAGCCGCCGGCGGCGGCCGTGGGGGTAAAGGCCTGTTGCACGATCAGCCCGATGGCCGCCGGGATTTCGCTGACATGCAGCCCCAGAACCACCAGCCCGCCGCCCACGTAGGCGATCGCCATGAAGGGCACCAGTTTGCCGGCCACCTCGGCGATCCAGCGGATGCCGCCGATCAGCACCAGTCCCACCAGCACCGCCATACCGATCCCGACCGCCAGCGGAGGCAGTCCGAAATTGGAGCCCAAGGCGTCCGCCACCGAGTTGGCCTGCACCGTGTTGCCGATACCGAATCCGGCCAACGCCCCGAAGATGGCGAACAGGGTCCCGAGCCAGGCCCAGTTCCGGCCCAGGCCGTTGCGGATATAAAACATGGGGCCGCCGATATGGTTACCCTCTTCGTCTACCTCCCGGTACTTCACCGCCAGCACCGCCTCCGCATACTTGGTGGCCATCCCCACCAGGGCGGTGCACCACATCCAGAACAGCGCGCCGGGACCGCCCATAAAGATGGCGGTAGCGACCCCTGCGATATTACCGGTGCCGATGGTGGCGGAGAGCGAGGTCATCAGGGCGTTGAACGGGGTGATATCCCCCTCCCCCTCGGCGTGCCGGCCCCGCCACAGCATCCGGAAACCGTAGCCGATCCGGCGTAGCGGCATCGCGCCCAGACCGGCGGTCAGAAACAGGCCGGTCCCGAGGATCAGGATCAGCATCGGCACGCCCCAGACCAGGTCGTTCAGCGCATGTACGAGATTGCTCAATGTTTCCATCGATTCCCCCCTCTATCGAATTTATTGTTCTGCGGTCAACTATACCGCAATTCAATTCTGAAACCCCCCACTGCCCGCGAAGCGCATATAATTACTCAAATGCCCTTTTCCCTGCGGCATCGCCGGGGGACAAACCGACGCGGCCGAGGGGATATCCATTGCAACGATTCAAACCGCTGCTGACCGCCCTGATTCTGCTCCTGGCAACCGCCCTGGCGAGCGGTTGTGCGGTGCTGGCTACCCAGCGGCTGGGCAACGATCTCAGTCATGCCATGCTGAACCAGGACGATCCCGACACCGTCCGCACCGGCGCCACCGCCTACCTGTTGCTGATCGACGGCCTGATCGAGGGACAACCCCGGGATCGCTCCCTGTTGATCACCGGAGCCAAGCTCTACAGCGCCTATGCCGGGGGATTGGTGGAGGATGAAGCACGCGCCCGGCGCCTGAGCGAAAAGGCCAGGAGCTACGCCCGCCGCGCCATGTGCGGTTCCCGGAAGCAGGCCTGCAAAACTGAAAGTCAGCCGTTCGAGCAGTTCCAGCAGTTCGTCGCCGAGATACAAAGCGAGGATATCGACGCCCTCTATACCTACGGCATCTGCTGGGCCGGCTGGATCGCCGCCCGCAGCGGGGACTGGAGCGCTCTGGCGGACCTGCCCAAGGTGGAAGCGATACTGGAGCGGGTGATCGCTCTGGACCCGACCTATGCCCGGGGACGCGCCCAACTCTACCTGGGCGTGATGCATACCCAACTGCCGCCGGCCCTCGGGGGAAACCCCGAGCGCGGGCGGGCCTATTTCGAGCACGCCATCGAATACTCGAATGGCCGCGATCTGATGGCCAAGGTGGAGTTCGCCCACCGTTACGCCCGGCTGGTATTCGACCGGGCACTGCACGACCGCCTGCTGAATGAGGTGCTGGCCGCCGATCCGACGGAACCTGACCTCACCCTCAGCAACGTTCTGGCCCAGGAACAGGCCCGGAAGCTGCTGGCGGAAAACTATTTTCCCTAACCGTTCAAGCCATCGATGAGAGACCGATCCATGCCCAGACTCCTGATTGCCGCACTGTTGCTTCTGTTCGCGCCCGCCCCGCTCCTCGCCACCACCCTGAAGATCGCCACCCTGGCGCCGGACGGGACCAGTTGGATGCAGGCGATGCGGGAGGGGGCGGCCGAGGTGGAGAAAAACACCGCCGGACGGGTACAGATCCGCTTCTATCCGGGCGGGGTGATGGGCAACGACAGCAGCATGCTGCGCAAGATCCGGGTCGGCCAACTCCAGGGCTGCACCCTCACCGGGGGCGGGCTGGCCTCCATCTACCCCGACAGCCAGGTCTACAGTCTGCCGTTTCTGTTCCGCTCCCTGAAAGAGGTGGATTATGTGCGCGAACAGATCGATCCGCTGTTCCTGCAGGAAATGGAGAAGCGGGGCTTCATCAGCTTCGGTCTCAGCGAGGGGGGGTTCGCCTATCTGATGTCTCAGAACCCGTTGCATCAGGTGGATGATCTGAAGGCGCAGAAGGTGTGGGTACCGGAGGGGGATGAAATCAGTCGCCGTGCGTTCCAGGCGTTGGGGGTATCGCCTATCCCGCTGCCACTCACCGACGTACTGACCGGTCTCCAAACCGGCCTGATCGACACCGTAGGCACCTCGCCGGTGGGCGCCATCGCCCTGCAGTGGCACAGCCGGGTCAAATACCTGGTGGACGCCCCGCTGCTCTATCTCTACGGCACCCTGGTGATCCAGAAAAGCGCGTTCGACCGGCTCTCCGCATCGGACCAGCAGGCGGTACGCACCGCTCTGACCCGGGCGTTCCAGAAAATCAACGAACAGAACCGCAGCGACAACGAGGGGGCGCGCACCGCCCTGCAGCAGCAGGGAATCCAGTTCATTGTGCCCAACGCCCAGGATCTTGCCCATTGGCGGGAGATGATGCGGAGCGCAGTAGACCAAATGGGGGAACAGGGCCTCTTCTCCCGGGAACTGCTGAATCGGATTCGTTCCCTCTTGGCCACCTTCCGCAGCAACCAACACCAGTGAAACGGAATTCGGCATGCCGATCTTTAATCTTTTTTCCCAGCTTCCGGAAGTGACCGCGGACGAGGAGTTCCGGGAGTTGTTGACCAGCAGCAACGTCCGGGTGGAACGCATCGTGAGCCCGCCCCATACCGCAACCGAAACCATGAATCAGGAGCAGGACGAATGGATCGCCCTGCTGCAGGGGTGGGCCGACCTGGAAATGGGAGATCGGCGCTGGCGGCTGCATGCGGGGGATTCGCTCTTGATCCCGGCCCGGACCTTGCACCGGGTGCTCGACACCTCGGACGAACCCCGCTGCATCTGGCTCACGGTTCACATCCACGCCGAGCCGGCTGGGAGCTAAACGGTGGAGACCTTACGGCGGTGGCATCGGATTCTGCTCCGGTTGGAGGACGGCGTCCTGATGCTGCTGTTGCTGAGCATGATCCTGCTGGCCACCACCCAGATCCTGCTGCGCGATCTTCTGGAGACCGGTCTGTCGTGGGCCGATCCGGTACTGCGGCTGCTGGTATTGTGGCTGGCGCTGCTGGGAGCGATGGCGGCCACCAGGGACCATAACCATATCCGGATCGATCTCCTCTCCCGCTTTCTGCCGCCCCACATCAAACAGGTCGCCCAGCGGGTGACCGACGGTTTCGCCGCCGGTATCTGCGGACTCCTGGCGTGGCATGCCGGACGCTTCGTTTTGCTGGAACGGGCGGACGGCACGCTGTTGTTCTCCCTCCTGCCGGCCTGGATGGGCGAGCTGATCCTGCCGTTTGGATTCGGCGTCATCGCCCTGCGTTTCCTGCTGGCAGCCGTGACCGGTGCCACCGAGAAGATGGAGGCCAAGTGATCCTCACCGGCCTGCTGCTGCTCCTGCTGGCATTGCTGGGGACCCCCCTGTTCGTGATCATCGCCGCCGGCGCCCTGCTGGGCTTTCACCGCTCCGGGGTGGACCTCTCGGTGGTGGCCATCGAGTTCTTTCGGATCGCGGAGATGCCGGTCTTGCTGGCGATCCCGCTGTTCACCTTCGCCGGTTATCTGCTCAGCGAAAGCCGGGCGCCGCAACGGCTGGTGCGGGTCACCCGCGCCCTGCTCGGGTGGATGCCGGGGGGGCTGGCCATCGTCTCGCTGGTGGCCTGCGCGCTGTTCACCGCCTTTACCGGGGCCTCCGGCGTCACCATCGTCGCCCTCGGCGCCCTGCTCTATCCGGCCCTCACCCAGGCCGGCTACCGGGAGAACTTCGGCCTCGGACTGGTCACCACCTCCGGCAGCCTGGGGCTGCTGTTCGCCCCGGCCCTGCCGCTGATCTTGTACGCCGTGATCGCCCAGCAGCTCGGCATCGGCGGCGATATCACGGTGGACGCCATGTTCCTGGCCGGCATCCTGCCCGGCCTGCTGATGCTGGTGCTGCTGGCCGGCTGGAGCGTCTGGTGCGCCCGCGGGCAACCGCTCATCCCCTTCTCGGCGTCGGAGGCGGGGGCGGCGCTGCGGGAGGCGGGTTGGGAGCTGCCGCTCCCGGTGGTGGTGCTGGGGGGCATCTATAGCGGCTTTTTCGCCATCTCCGAGGCGGCGGCGGTCACCGCCCTCTATGTACTGGTGGTGGAGGTGCTGATCCGGCGCGAGATCACCCTGCGGACACTGCCGGCGGTGATGCGTCAGGCCATGGTGCTGGTGGGCGGGGTGATGGTGATTCTCGGCGTCTCGCTCGCCTCCACCAACTACCTGATCGATGCCCAGGTACCCACCCGTCTGTTCCAGACCATCCAGCAACTGGTCTCGGACCGGATCACCTTCCTGATCCTGCTCAACCTGTTTCTGCTGGTGCTGGGAACCATGCTGGAGATCTTCTCCGCCCTGGTGCTGATGGTGCCGTTGCTGCTGCCGGTAGCCATCGGCTACGGCATCGACCCGGTGCATCTGGGGATCATCTTCCTGGCCAACATGCAGATCGGTTACTTCACCCCGCCGGTGGGCATGAATCTGTTTATCGCCAGTTACCGTTTCGACCGTCCGGTTTTGCAGCTCTACCGCGCCACCCTGCCATGGTTCCTGATCCTGCTGTTGGCGGTGCTGATCATTACGTACTGGCCCGCGCTCTCCCTGGCGCTGCCGGGGAGACAATAAAACGTAAGCATTGCGCTATGCGTTTACACGGACGCTACGGATAGATGCGCCGGAAGCCTGCTTCGCTGAATCCGTTCATTCTTTTTTTCCCGACCAGTATTACCGGCACGCCGGCGGCGCCCATCCGGTCATATCTTGATTTTGCGTCCGCATCTTTTTCAATGTCGTACTCGATAAACGGAATATTGTTGGCTTCAAAATATCTTTTTGCCTTCTTGCAGTAGGGACACCAACTGGTCGAGTACAACTCCACTTCCCGACCGGTATCGAAAATGGAAGTGTCGTAACTGACGCTTTTGTAAACATTGACCCGGACCTCCACGGATTCCGCTTTCTGGTCGCCGGGATCACGATCCGAATAATGAGTCCTTCCGTTCTCGTCGGTCCAGCGAAAAATCTCGGCAACCGCGCCGGTTGCGGTAAACAGGCACAAGATCATCGCTGCGGTGACACAAATCCTATTGGTTTTCATTTCGAATAACAGGCTTCAGAAGCAGCGCAACTCTTCGGCAAAATAACGACCCAATCAAAATTTCCTTCTTATACAAACCGACCATCCGACTTTTTCACGGCCACGGCTTCCCCGGATCTTTCCAGCCAGCCGGACCGCACCTCTTTCTGCGCATCGAAAGCCGGAACGTAGGGTTTGATATCCAGAAGCGGGGTGCCGTCGAAAATATCCACGTTCCGAATATACAGCACCCCATCTTCAACCTTATCCAGTTGCACTATAGAGAGACCGATGGCATTCGGACGCTTGGGGGCACGGGTTGCAAATATACCGCGCGGCTCCGTATCCAGAAACGGGACCACCTCGAGCTCGTACGAGCGGACACGGTGAAAATGGTACAACAGAATCAGATGCGAAAACCCGCCGAGATCTTTAAGTCCCGGCCGATACTCTTCGAATATTGCAACCGTACCTTCGATATCGACGGCGCCGGACGGTTGAATCGGCATATCCTCCAATCGCACGAATGGGGAATGGATAATTCCGATTGGAGTGAATTCAATTTTCATTTTGATGTTATCCGACCTCAAGCGGCTTTACCCTGGCGACTAGAGTTCATCCCTGCCCGGTTCATACTCCTCATACTGCGGCAAATCACCGGCGATCTCTTCCCAGTCGGCCTTTGAGGTCACAAAGATATGCGCCATGGGGCGCTCCGTAATATCGGATTCGATGGTTCCCAACCGCACCCGAACCTGCTCCGGCCTGGACTCGGTTTTACTCAGGATCGGCGAACCGCAGATGCGGCAGAAGTACTTTTTCTGACCCGGCGATGACTCATATCCGGTCAGCGAGTCCGCTCCTGAGACGATTCGAAAGTCTCCCGCTTCGACAATACCGTTCGTCGCAAAGGCGCTGCCTTGCGCCTTACGGCACTGCGAGCAGTGGCAATATACGATATTGCGAATCGCGCCATCGAGTTCGAAGCGAACGGCACCGCACAGGCATCCCCCTGTATACATAAATCCTCCTTACAACACCAATTCGTTTGGTGATTGCTGATTTTTCTGAAACCCAAGACCTTTTCTATTGCGGTTGCGGGCGCCCACCGGAATTCCCGGTGCGCGCATTATCTGTCGCCACCCTCGCATCAATAGACAGATTGACGGTAACTGTGCAGTTCGGCCTCTGCAATCCGCCAATCCCCATCCTGTTTACGCAACCGCAGATTGAGCTGATAGAGATCCGCTTTCTCACCGACCGCCTCCATCCATCGCTGCGGATCCTCGTATAAATCTGACAAGCCCGGCAATTCATGGTCTTGACGTACGATCACAAACGGAAAAGCGACGCTCGCACGATCCCCCTTTTCAGCGATCTCGATTCTGGGACTGGGATAGTGAATCGCAAATTTCCCGTACCGCATAAATGCCGCAAACAGTACTTTTCGAACCATAGCCGCGTCGCGCCGGCCCGGCATGGCCACAAAGTCCTCGGTGGCCAGATCCATGAGATCGTCGATACTTTTCTGTTCCGCGGATTTTACTCCGGTTTCGAGCAGCGTCTTGATCGCCAGCGTGTCGTCGGTTTCGCTGCAAGCGGCCAACAACGCGCAGCCGCACAAGACCCCAATCAGATATCTTGCCGCAATAGTCATCGACTGTTATCCAGAGGCATAAACGCGGTCAGGCCGGCTTTCCGGCCGTAACCCACAAGAAAGTCTCACCCCCGATCTCCCGGTAATCCCAACCTTCAATCTCATAAGCAAGTCGCTCCAGATCCGCCCGCAAAGACTCGGGACTCTTATGAGAGTAGTATAAATGCCGCCCCATGAACTCCTTATATCCGTCAAACTCCTCCTGCCCGGTATATTCCTGCGTAGCATAGGTAAACAGCAGTTTTCCACCCGGCCGGAGCCAGCAATGAATTTTCTCCAATAGCGCCTGGTGGTCGTCCCGCGGCAGATGGAACAGAGCATAAATCATCGTGACCGCATCGAATTCACCCGCCGGAAAATCGACATTGCGGACATCCTCACAGATAACTCGCATCTCCGGCACGAATTTGGCCGCCATCTCAAGCATCTTGCCGGAAAAATCCACCCCGGTTACCGCCCATCCGTTTTTCAAAAACGTAGCCGCGAACGGCTCGCCGGCGCCGCAGGCCAGATCAAGCGCATGCCCATTTTTAACATCGAGACGCCGATAAAACGAATCGAACACCTCGCTCATATCGAACATGCCGCGATTCGCCTCATAGGTCGCCGCGAACTCGTTATAAATCGTGACCAGCGCTTTTTTCATTTGCCCAAACAATAATCGCAAGAACCTATATTCTGAGCCGGAAAGCTCTGTATGTTGTGAGGCGGCGGATCGGCCCGGCAACACCGCTGCCGGGCCGATCCGTGTTACTTGATTTACTTGCCCGAGGCGGTTTCTGAATTCTCCTCTTTTGCTTCTTCCCCGGACTCCATCAAATATGCCGCCGTGGTCGACGGCATTTCACAATGCACGTTCAGGGTAGTTCCCCAGGCCTGAAAGGTTATGGAACCCTCACCTTCACTGTGGGTGATGCTCGGCGTGCAGGATTCCGTTTTCCCCAAGATAGCATGTACTTCCACAGTGAATTTTTTTCCGACCGGCACCCCATCAAGACTTTGGCACCTGGTTTTTCCGATAGGAAATGAACTGGACCAATCGGTCTTGAAATCTCCGGAAACAATGCGCATTTCCGCCGCATAACCCGCCCCCACGAGAAGCGACACACACGCGTCCTCCGCGGCATAGGTTTGCAGGGGAACCATCAGAAACAACGCACTCGCACTCAAAGCCACAATGTTTCGTCTTTTCATTTTGGACCTCCTATTTGTCCTTTTTTCAATTAGGCTTTGACTCATCCTTTTGCTGGCTTGTCACAGTCTGCAAAAATAACTTTGCAGGCGGATTTAAAGCCTTTCAACAAATACCGGCGGCTGATTTAACCCCTTTTCCGGAAACTACATAGTTATGCGGCTACACCTTGCAATTGGGGCCGTCTACACGAATATTGATAGAGAAATAAGTCACGGGTTTTCCACCCATGTGCGGAAGCGGGAGCCACCACAACCACCAGTCCCCTTTCGATTCCACCACCGATACCGGCACCCGCTTGATGGAACATTCGTCGAACTTCAGATCTACGTACCTCACTTTTCCGGCCCACCCGACAATCCATCTCGCTTGCTTATTAAAACAGGCATACCATCTTTCCCGATCCCTTTCGGAATAGGGAGCCATACTTTCTTCCTCGACGCAATACCCGGCTTCAGGATGTTTTAGATACACGACACCGTATACATGGTCGCTCTTGCCGGCGGCCAATATATTACCGTCAGAATCCAGAAATGTTATTTCCGCATCCTTGACGGTTTGGTAGCCGTGTTCCGCAATGTCGCGTATCTGCATATCCAACCAGCCATGGGTTGAGACATGCCAAAAGCCGAATGCAAGAACAATAACTATTCCCAACCCGATAACGGCAACGGTTATCTTCGTCATTCTCAATATGCCGGTCTTTGATCCTTCACTTCCCTCTCAAAACTTCCTCAATCGCGTCGCCGTTGCTATCGATGGCAAATGAGAAAACGTACCATTTTCCCAGACGTCTAAGCAGCGAGTAGGAATAAGACATCAGATTCCCCTTGTCATCCTCTATCAAATAGGTCTTTGCCAGAAAAAGGTCGCCTGTCTTTTTGCTCATAATCGGATGCACTTTATAGACCCCGTCACTCCCCAACCACTTGGCCATGAAATCATCCAATTGACTTGCCACAGGGGCGAGCTGCGCCTCACTTCCTGGAACGATGTATCTGGCTAAAATCTTTTCATTACAGCGTGATGTATTCGAGAATTTGGACAGACAGCCGACAACCTGCGCGTCAAAAGCCTTGAGATCGCTTATCGACTCACCGGCACAGGCCAACGAAGACAGCAGAAAGAGAAGCGAACCAATCATGAAAAGTCTCATAGGAACTCCAATACGCGTTCATCAAAAGGCCGCATGACGTTGCATACGGGAAATGAGTTATTTGACCACGAGATATCTGAACAAGAATACCGGACCGGCTGATTCCCCACCAGATCGGAACCAACCACGTTCTCTGATCCGGACTCATGCGTCAAACAGATTTCATCCACATCCGAAGCGATTCGCCGGGAACCCATGCAGGGAGCGTGACGAGCGATATAGGGATGCGTGAAATTTCATTAATACGCAGAACCATTACAAAATCAAGGGAAATAGCGGGGCCGATCCCGCCTGTGCGCGCATCTGACAACCGCGGCACACCGTTCCCATCCTGGTATGGCATTTGCACTAACCGGGGAAAGGTCCCGTTTTTTGCTCTCCACCAGGAATGGAATAACCATGGCGCAGCACAAGCCCCCCGTGACAGATGGCGAGTTTTCCGATGCCATTCGTGGATTTCTCGCCTCCCCACCGCCGGGCACGCCGGCGGAGGTGATCGAGGCGTTCAGCGCCCCGGGCGCGGACGGCTATCTGCCTCCGAGGCTGTTTCTGGAAACGGTGGAACAGGCCCCGATCGCCATCTCCATTACCGACCCAAGTGCCCGAATTCTCTACGTAAATTCCGCCTTTGAACAACTTACCGGCTATGCGCGGGAGAAGGTGATCGGGGAGAACGAATCGGTACTCTCCAGCCATTCCACCCCCGACTCGGTCTACCGCGAACTGTGGGAAACGATCCAGGACCGGCGGGTATGGCGGGGCAAGCTGATCAACCACCGCCATGACCGGGAAGAGTACCTGGCGGACATCACCATCTCACCGGTGCTGAACGCCCAGGGGGAGATCGCTTACTACCTGGGCATGCACCGAGATGTTACAGCGCTGCACCAACTTGAACAGCGTCTGCGGTTTCAGCGAAGCCTGACCGAAGAGGCGCTGAACTCAGCCCCGATGGTGGTGGCGATGGTCACCCACGACCGCAAGGTGCTGTTCGACAATCACGCATACAAAGCCCTGATGGGCGATTTCCGCGGGCTGGAGCCGGCGGAACTGTTTCTGGCCGCACTGGAGCAGCAGATCGAATTCGATCTCGGCAGCGTCTGCCAGATCGGAAAGGGGTTCACCAATGTGGAGGTGCGGCTCGATCCGCCCGGCGGCGACTCTCCTCGTTGGTTCTCCTGCTCCGGGGTGCGGGTGGCGGAACTGAACGAGGAGGCCCGCAGCTATTTCAAACAGACGGAACAAGGCCGCTGCTGCCTGCTGTTGATCGCCAACGAGGTCACCGCCAGTCGCAAACGCATCAACGAAGCGAGGCTCAACATGATCCGGGCGGGCATGGCGGAACAGCAGATGGTGCAGACCATGCGGGAAGCGATCTCCGGCGCCATCTTCAAACTGCAGGCGCCGCTCAATGTCATCAAGGCCGCCCTGGCGATCCCCAATCCACTACCGGAGGAGAGCGGCTTGCAAAGTTGCCTGCAACAGGCGCTGACCAGCGGCGAAGAGGCGATTGCAAGCCTACAGGGCGCACTCCCTGACCCGGCGAAGGAGCAATCCTCCCAGGTGAACATCAACGAAATTCTGCACGAGGTAATCCGGCTCTCCACGGAAAAGCTGCTTGCCAACGGCGTGGTGCTGGATTGGCAGCCGACCCCGGTGCTACCGCCGATCACCGGCCGGACCAACGCCCTGCGCGGCCTGTTCAAGTATCTCCTCGACAACGCCATCAAGGCGGTGTGCGAATCCGGCCATGACTATCGTGAGATCCGATTGAAGACCGAGGTAGACAGTCACGAATTGACGGTGGAGGTAATCGACAACGGACACGGCGTCCCGAAAGAGCAACGCCTGAAAGTCTTTGAACCTTTTTTCTGCGGCTGGACACAGCCGCGGGCGCACGCCGGCATGGGGCTGACTATGGTGCAGGAGATTGTGATGGGTCACGGCGGCAGCGTCGAGATCGATCCGGAGTTTTACGGCGGCTGCCGCGTATTGGTGCATCTTCCGTTGAACGGTATGAGCAGAGATTAAGTGATATGAGCAGAACTTCCGATTTTCTGAACAACCCCAACAGTTCGGTCATGGAGATCGAACTCGAGACCCTGTATCAGGTAAGCCAGGTCTTGAGCCGCACCCTCGATTTCCGGGAAACCTTAACGGAGGTGCTCAAAATCCTGAGCGACGTGGGCAATCTGCAACACGGTATGATCAGCTTACTGGATACACGCAGCGGCGACCTGCTGGTCACTGCACTGCACGAGAATCCCGCCCCTTTCAATACCGTGCGATACAAAGCGGGCGAAGGCGTGGTGGGCATGATTATGGAGAGCGGAGAACCGCTGGTACTGCGACGAATCTCGGACGAACAGCGGTTCCTCGACCGATTACGGGTCTACGATCTGAATCTGCCGTTTATCGGGGTACCGATCCCCATCGGGGATCACACCGCCGGGGTACTGGCCGCACAGCCGGTGGGCAGCACCCACCTGCTGGACCGGCATAAGTTGTTTCTGGAGATGGTGGCCAACCTGATCGGCCAGAGCGTGCGCCTGGCGAATCGCGTGGAGGATGAGCAGCAGGCATTGCGTACCGAGCGCGACTCGTTGCGCCGCCAAGTGCGCGGCGAACACGGCTTCTCCAACATGGTGGGCCACACCCGTAGCATGCAACTGGTGTTCGAACAGGTGCGTCAGGTGGCGAAGTGGAACACCACGGTTCTGATTCGCGGCGAATCGGGCACCGGTAAGGAACTGATCGCCAACGCCATCCACTACAATTCGCCGCGCGCCAACGGGCCGTTCATCAAACTCAACTGCGCCGCGTTACCGGACAACCTGCTGGAATCGGAACTGTTCGGACACGAAAAAGGGGCCTTCACCGGCGCCGTCACCCAGCGCAAGGGGCGATTCGAGCAGGCACACGGCGGGACCATCTTTCTGGACGAGATCGGCGAAATCAGCCCCGCGTTCCAGGCCAAGCTGTTGCGGGTGCTGCAGGAGGGTGAGTTCGAGCGGGTCGGCGGCTCCAAAACCCACCAGGTGGACGTACGGGTAGTGGCCGCCACCAATCAGGATCTGGAGACGGCGGTCAAGGAGAGCCGATTCCGGCAGGATCTCTACTACCGGCTCAACGTAATGCCGATCCAAACCCCGCCGCTACGGGAGCGGCGGGAGGATATCCCGGACCTGGTGCGCTTCCTGGTCACCAAAATCGCCGCCAATCAGGGGCGGGAACTGGAGGTGGAAGACGACGCCATCCGGGCACTGATGCGCTACGACTGGCCGGGCAATGTGCGGGAACTGGAAAACTGCCTGGAGCGGGCGGCGGTGATGAGCGAAGAGGGCCGCATCGACAAAAAAGCCATCAACCTCACCGGCCTTCCGAACGGCCCGACAGAAAGCGGTTCGGCGGACACCGCCGGCCCCGGCAGCCTCGACCTGGACGACCCCAACCTGGATGAGCGGGATCGTGTCATCGCGGCACTGGAACAAGCAGGCTGGGTGCAGGCCAAGGCGGCCCGCCTGCTCGGCATGACCCCACGTCAGATCGGATACCGCATCCAGACCCTGAACATCAAGGTGCGCCAAATCTGACAACAACCGGCCCGGCCCATTCCGGCCTCCCACCCTCCCCGGGCGCGCAGCGCTTCCGGCCGCCCTGCGCCATTACGGCGGGGTCCCCGCTGTTCGCATGCCCCTGAAATACCCGGCTTTTTCTGACGATTTACTAAAGTTTCAGAGCGTCATGTCGCCATGAAAACTGGAACGCAATATTTCGAATAATCCGTACCGGGCTATTTCGGTTATTGCCGCAGAACATATCTCGCACAGGCGGCCAAAGTGCTTTCGGAAAGCGCAGTCTGCAAGGGAATCGAGCAGTTGGAGAAGGCGGCAGTAATACAAGAGCAGATCGGTTCTGAGATCGGCTCAGGGTGAGCCTTACCAATACCTTCAAAACATGAGGTTTATCCGATGCGCATCAAGACAAAACTCAGAGTCGGCAGCATCTTACTGGCATTGGTGCCCGCCACCCTCGCCAGCATCCTGATCGGTTGGAACGCGGTCGATCATGCCGAGAGTGCCTTACAAAGCCAGGCACAATCCAAATTGACGGCGCTCCGTGAGAACCGGGCGGCACAGATCACCGGCTACTTCCAATCCATAAGCAATCAGGCACTGGTGCATGCCAAGGACCGCATGACCATCGACGCCATGAATAAAATGGCGGCCGCCTTTCATGCCCTGACAGGTGAGGTGTCCGCCAATATCGCGCAAGAGCGGGAAGCTTTAAAAAGTTACTACACCAGCACCTTCGCAAGCGAGTATGCCAAACACAACAGCGGCCAGCAGCCGGATACGGATCAGATGTTCTCCAATCTCGGGCAAGGGGCTGTGCCGATGCAGTTCCGCTATATCCTGAACAACCCCAATCCCCTTGGCGAAAAAGACAAATTGAATGAGAGTCCGGATGGCTCCAGCTATTCGAAACTCCATGCCCTCTATCACCCGGCCTTTCGGGAACTGCAACAGCGCTTCGGTTACTACGACATCTTCCTGATCGACGCCAAGACCGGCGATGTCGTATACACGGTATTCAAGGAGCTGGATTTTTCAACCTCCCTCAAGACCGGGCCTTTTTCGGATTCCGGACTGGCTGCTGCTTATCGCGGCGCCATGGAACTGGATGAGGGTAAAACCTTCATGACCGATTTTGCGCCCTACCTCGCTTCGTATCAGGATCCGGCCGCTTTCATCGCCGCCCCGATCTTCGATCATGGTGAACGCATCGGTGTCATCGCATTCCAGATGCCGATCGACAAAATCAACAGCGTAATGACCGGCGACGGCAGATGGAAAGAGTCGGGTCTCGGCGATAGCGGAGAAACCTATCTCGTCGGTTCCGACTTCAAGATGCGCAGCCAGAGCCGTTTCTGGCTTGAGGATCCATCGGGATTCCTGGCCGCACTCAAGTCGTCCGGCAAGGAGGATGCCACGACCCTCGCGACCATGGAGGCCAAGCGCACGGTAATCGGCCTGCAAACCGTCCGCTCACCGGGCGCAGAGAAAGCGATAAACGGTGAAACGGGCTTTGCCACCTTCCCTGACTACCGCGGCGTACCCGTGCTGTCGGCCTACAAGCCGCTTGATATCAATGGACAACGTTGGGCCATTCTTGCCGAGGTGGATGCGGCGGAAGCCTATGCCGATGCGATCGCCCTGCATGACCAGATCACATACATCATCATTGCCACCGCAGTTGTGCTGCTTCTGATCAGCGGGGCGTTGGGATGGTCGTTCAGTTTGGCGTTGTCGCGGCCGCTGGAACGAATCGTAACGTCAATGGAAGACATCTCCAGCGGTTCCGGCGATCTCACGGTACGCCTGGACGCCGGCGCATCGGATGAATTGGGACAGCTTGCACGCGCCTTCAACCAGTTCGTAGAGAAGCTCGATTCAATCATGCAGCAGATCGGCGGCTCCACCAACGAATTGGCGACGGCATCCGAAGAGTTGTCGATGGTTACCAATGACACCCGCCAGAATGTCGAGCAGCAACAGAACGAAATCCAACAGGTGGCCACAGCCATCGAGGAGATGACCGCCAGCGTAAGAGAGGTGGCGAAGAACACCCATGCCACCGCCGATGCGGCGAATCATGCCGGCGGTCAGGTCAATGACGGCAAGAGTATCGTTGAGCACAGCGCCGCCGCGGTACAGCAACTCTCGAACCGCCTAAAGCGTTCCCACGAAGTGGTTACGGCATTGCAAAACGACAGCACCCGGGTCGGAACCGTGCTGGATGTGATTCGCGGGATCGCGGAACAAACCAATCTGCTGGCGCTGAACGCCGCAATCGAAGCGGCCCGGGCCGGAGAGCACGGCCGTGGTTTCGCCGTAGTTGCGGACGAGGTGCGAACCCTGGCCATGAAGACTCAGGAGTCCACGGAAGAGATTCGAACCATTATCGAATCACTCCAGTCGCGTAGCGGCCAGACGGTGCAGCTGCTGCAGGAAAACAATGTTGATATCGAAACCGCATCCGATCTGTCCGAGCAGACACAGCATGCATTCAGGGAAATCGAGAGCGCCATGCAGCGCCTGCTGGACATGAGTACCCAGATCGCCAGCGCCAGCGAGGAACAAGCGGTCGTAACCGAAGAGATCGGTCAGAACGTGGACAGGATCTCGCAGGCGGCGCAGAGCACGGCATCCGGTGCGGAGCAGACGGCCGCCTCCAGCGAAATGCTTGCCCGCCTGGGAGACACGCTTTTGAACCTGGTTGGGCAATTCCACGTAAGCGGGAAAAAACGCGAAAGCGGGGAATAGAAAACTCCCCGTTCACCTTCACCACGCCACGGCCCTCTCCCTTTGGGAGAGGGTCCAACGCATCATCATTCAGACGACAGAACGGGCGATATCGCCGGTTCTGCTAATGTGCCCGATACTCCGCGATAAGGGTGTCCAGAATCCGGTTAAACTCGTCGGGTTTAGCCTGTGCGATAAAGTGGCCCACATGAGGCACCAGAATCACACTCTCATCCAGCTCGACCTCCTTGCCGGTGGGCGCACCGTTAATGTTGCGAAGGACTCCGGCGTACTGTTTCAAGGTGTCCGGGTTATTCTCCGCATTCCATCGAAAAATCGAATACATGGCACTCACGCCCAACTTCGGATCGGCCGTTCCCATCTGTTTCACCACCCAGTCAACCACCGCCGGATCCGCATTCGGCGTAAACATGGAGCGCACCAGTTTTTCCGAGGTGCCTTTGAAGTCATCCTTAAAAGGCTTTACGAACGCTTCGATTTGTTCCTCTGACTTCGGCCACTCGAACGGAGTATAGAAGGTATCGACGCCGACCACCCCGACCACCCGGCCGCCCAACAGCTTGGCCGCTTCGATCGCCACCGGTCCGCCCATGGAGTGACCGACCAGAATGATGTGGTCCCCGCCGACCCGGTTGATGACCGCCGCCACATCCTGCCCGAAGGCCTGTATCGTATAGTCGTCGCGCATGCTGCCGGAACGGCCGTGCCCGGCCAGATCCAGCCATACGACCCGATACTCCCGGGAGAAGTGGTCGATCTGAGGTCTCCAGAATTCATGGTTGCAGGTCCAGCAATGGATGAAGACGACGGTGATATCACCTTCGCCTGCCACCCCGTATGCGATGGGACTGCCGTCCGCCGAGCTCACCATGGAAACGTCTTCGGCCGGCGGACGGACGGAGGCGCATCCGGCGATCAGCGCAACCAACAGCAATACTACGAACGTTCTCACCTGATCCCTGATCGTCTTCATTCTTCCCCTACTCCTTGTTGCTGATTCATCTGTCCAAAATGGACGTATATATGGCCGGGAATCCGATCCATGTTCGATCGTATAGTGAAACAAAACCGCAAGCGGGTCATTTGAATTCCGGACCCCGCACTATGATTTGCGAACCTTTTCGCGAATTTGCTATTTCGCACACACCGGCTCGGGGTTCCCGGAGAAATACTCCTTCTCCAACCGATCCGCCTGTTCCTTTTCCTCGGAGGTGAGTACCTGATATTTACGGTCATAGCTCCAGCCGTAGCCCCAGCGATACCAGTTATAAAAATAGGGGCTGCCGCCGAAGCGCACACCGTCGTACATCATGGTTGCCAACGCCCGGTCACCGGTCTTTTCCTGCACGCAGTCTCGAAGCTGCTGATCCGCGGCCTTACG
The DNA here is from genome assembly GCA_050287725.1 of Sedimenticolaceae bacterium. Lineage (GTDB taxonomy): Bacteria > Pseudomonadota > Gammaproteobacteria > Chromatiales > Chromatiaceae > CBFDBF01. The sequence continues at coordinate 20,316 of JBNKCL010000065.1, read as the reverse complement.
CTCCTCGGCGGTACCGCCGCGCCAGTAGGCGAGATCGTGCTGAAAACAGCAGGAGCACCAGTCATCGGAACTGATCAGCGAGGCGTCGGGAAACAGCGAACAGCCGTCGCTGGTGAACGGCTTCAGTTCCTCGTCCGAGTGACAGCCGGCCAGTAGGATTGAGAGGGCGGCCAACCGGTAGAGTCGTTTCTTCATGCCCTAGAAAACTCCCTGTGAGGCAACAGCGAACCCGGATCATTCTATACCCTCCACTGCGCCTGCGGCAGACCCCGGCCCCGGCGGCTCTGTCGTAACCCCAACAACCGGTCGGATCGGGCTTGTCGCATCCCCTACACCACCACACTCAGCAAATATTATTCCCTTTATTAACAATAAGATAACGAACAATGCAAAGTTGGCATGTGGTTTGCGATGAGGTCATGCAAACAGCTTGTCAGTCCCCCCGGGACACCGATCGGGAGAACCAGGAATGCAATTGAAGGTAGTCGGCCAAACCACCAGGGGATGCAGCGCCTCCGGCTGCGGCGGCAGTAGCGACCAACTCGCTCACCTGCCGGAGCATATCCGCGCCAAGGTGCACAACCATCCCTGCTTCTCCGAGCAGGCACATCAGCACTATGCACGCATGCATGTGGCGGTGGCCCCGGCCTGTAACATCCAGTGCCATTACTGCAATCGCAAATACGATTGCTCTAACGAATCCCGCCCCGGCGTGGTCTCCGAGCTGCTGTCACCGGATCAGGCGGTGAAGAAAGTGCTGGCGGTGGCCGCCACGATTCCACAGATGACGGTGCTCGGTATCGCCGGTCCCGGCGATCCGCTGGCCAATCCGGAACGCACCTTCGAAACCTTCCGCCAGCTCACCGAAAAGGCGCCGGACATCAAACTTTGCGTCTCCACCAACGGACTGGCACTGCCCGAGGCGGTAGAGCAACTCTGCCAACACAACATCGAACACGTCACCATCACCATCAACTGCGTCGACCCGGACGTGGGCGCCAAGATCTATCCCTGGATCTTCTGGAACCATCGGCGCATCAAGGGCCGCAAGGCGGCGGAAATCCTGATCGCGCAGCAGCAGAAGGGGCTGGAGATGCTGGTGGAGCGCGGAGTGCTGGTCAAGGTCAACTCGGTAATGATCCCGGGCGTCAACGACCAGCATCTGGAAGAGGTGAGCAAGGTGGTTAAGGCCAAGGGCGCCTTCCTGCATAACGTAATGCCGCTGATCGCGGAACCGGAACACGGCACCTTCTACGGCATCATGGGCCAGCGCGGGCCCAGCCACGCGGAACTTCAGGCGCTTCAGGACAAATGCGCCGGCGATATGAACATGATGCGCCACTGCCGCCAATGCCGGGCGGACGCGGTGGGCATGCTGGGCGAGGACCGGCATGCGGAATTCACGCTGGAGAAGGTAGAAGCGATGGAGATCGACTACGCCGCAGCCATGAAACGACGGGCGGCGGTGCATGCGGAGATCGAAGCAAAGCGCCAGGCTCGGCAGGCCGCTACTTTCGAACAAGTGGTCGCTCCACCGTCCGTTGCAAATCCACAACCGCATGGTCGCCCGATCCTGATGGCGGTGGCCTCCGGCGGCGGGGGTCTGATTAACCAGCACTTCGGGGAGGCGGAGGAGTTCCTGATCTACGAAGCCGCACCTACCGGTGTCCGTTTCATCGGCCATCGTAAGGTCACGCAATATTGCCACGGTCCCGATCAATGCGGCGAACCGAAGGATGCCCTGGTGCGCACCATCGACGCCCTGACCGGATGTGAAGCGGTGTTGTGTTCCAAGATCGGTTACGAACCTTGGGCGATGCTGGAAGCGTCCGGTATACAACCCAACGGGGAGTATGCGTTGCAGCCCATCGAACAGGCGGTAGCATCGCTCTATGCGGAACTGCTTGCGACCGAGACGCCGCGGCGGGAGCCGTTCCCGGTCCCGCTGCAAATCAGCGTGCGTGGAGGGTAAGTGATGGCCTACCGAATCGTTGAGAGCTGCGTCAACTGTTGGGCCTGCCTCCCGCTCTGTCCGAGCGGAGCGATCCGGGAGGCGCAACCCCATTTCCAAATCGATGCCGGCAAGTGCACGGAATGCGCAGGCGACCATGCCGATCCGCAATGCGCCAGCATCTGCCCTATCGAGGGTGCGATCCTCGACCCTGCCGGGATCGCGGCTAACCCTCCCGGTTCTCTCACCGGCATCCCGCCGGAGCGGCTGCGGGAAACCATGGCAGAGATTCGGGCACGCTGACAATGAGATGAAACGGTGTTAAGTCTGATCGCATTACAAGAGACTCCGGAAGAGGTCTATCAGTGGCTGATGTTGGACAGCCGCAGCCTCCGCACCACGGATCTGTTGGCCCGTATGCTCGCCTCCTGGTCTCTTGGCTGTGGCGCCCTGCCGGCCTATCTGGGACTGTCCGCCTTCGAGTTTCGGCGCATGCTGCAACACCATTTTCCGGCGGTCGGCCCGGACGGTCTGACCGGCAGTGAAGAGTGGCCCGACCCACAGCGCTGGGAAGAGATGGCGGACCTGCGAAAACTGCTCCTGCAGAACCGCAGCGGTGACGATGCACACGAAACCTGGCTGACAGAGATCGTAATCGCCGGCTGTATGGGTAACGATCATCTGTGGCAGGATCTGGGGCTTTGGAGCCGGGCCGACCTCTCCCGCCTGATGCATGAAAATTTTGGCCCGCTGGCCGACCGTAACGTGAAGGACATGAAGTGGAAGAAGTTTCTGTACAAGCAACTCTGCGAGGCGGAGGGAATTTACACCTGTCGCGCACCGAGTTGCGAAGTATGCGTCGATTATCAAAACTGTTTCGGTCCCGAGGAATAGTAGCAACCGCCAAGGTTGCGATCGGAAACGTACATTCCAGGGAAGGAGTGGAGGTCTTGAAATAATGCTTTGGCCTTCGTCATCTTCGCTGCGCGAGATTTCGATACGAGACCGCGCTGTCGGCGCCTATCTCGGACTGGCGGTAGGCGACGCACTGGGAGCCACGACGGAATTCATGACGCCCTGGGAAATCCAGGAAACCTACGGGGTGCATCGCAAGATCCGTGGCGGAGGATGGTTGCGTCTGAAATCCGGGCAGGTCACTGACGATACCGAAATGAGCCTGGCATTGGGCCGGTCTATTCTCGAACAGCGTGAAGTACAGGCCGAAGCGGTGGCAAACGCCTTCAGCGACTGGATGCGCGGTAAACCGGTGGATATCGGAAACACCGTCCGACGCGGCATCGTTAACTTCCGGACCACCGGGCAGCCTTGGGTAACAAAGAACGAATACGATGCGGGAAACGGCGCCTGTATGCGCTGCCTTCCGATCGCGCTCTACTGCTGGAACGGTACGGCGGAGGAACTTATAACCGCATCGCGCGTCCAGTCACATGTCACCCACAATAATCCGGTGGCCGACGCCGGCACCGAAACCATACTGCAGATGTTGACCGCCGCCCTCCGGGGTGAACCGAAAGAGTCTTTGCAACGATTCCCCGAAGCGTTGATTACGACCCATTCGATCTACCGTTTCGATCGACGCCGCACCGTAAACCCCAGCGCCTGGATCGTGGATACCCTGAAAACGGTATTTCAGGCGTTCTTTTCCCTGGAGGGTTTCGAAGAGATCCTGGTGGACGTAGTCAATCGCGGCGGAGATGCGGACACCACCGGCGCTATCGCCGGCATGCTGGCCGGAGCCTGTTATGGCAAAGGCGCAATTCCAAAGCGGTGGCTGCGGGCACTGAACAGCGAGGTCCGAAGCGCTTGTGAGCAACAGGCGCTGGAGTTGCTGGCACTGGCGGCAGTAAAAAATAGAATTGCATTGTGAACCATACCGCTATCATTCGCCGTGCCGGCAAGCAAGACCTCACCGCAATGTGTCGCCTGCTCGGGCAGCTGTTCTCCATCGAACAGGATTTCGTCCCCGATCCGGAGAAACAACAACGCGGCTTGACGCATTTGCTGGACTCCACAAAAGCCCGAATCTTTGTGGCCGAACAGGATAATAGACTCGTCGGTATGCTGACTGTTCAACTGCTGGTCTCAACCGCCGAAGGAGGAACCGTGGGACTGGTGGAAGACGTAGTGGTAGACGAAGAATGTCGCGGCCAGGGGATCGGCAAGGCGTTATTACGGCACCTTGATACCTGGGCACAACAAACCGGACTTAGCCGGCTGCAACTGTTGGCGGACCGCAATAACCGCTCCGCTTTGGAATTCTATAAAGGACGGGATTGGCTTACTACCCACCTGATTGCCCTGCGGCGCTTTCCCGCTTAGGAAACTTCCTGTTTGAATGTCTTCACGCACCCGGCTAACGCGCTATCCATTGTCGCGGCATGCTCCCGAAACCAATACGGCAGATGTTCCCGTACATAAGAACGACCCGCCGCCAGCGAACCGGCCGCAACCTTCTCGCCGACACGACGCATCTCCTCCAGCACTTTTTGATGTTCGCCCATGTGGATGCGGATTGGGGGGAACTTAACCTCCTCCATCAGCCGGTTCTCTGCCGCGAAATGCGCTTCGGTGTGTTCGAGCAAGAGTCGAAACAAAGCGCCGAACCGCTCGTCATCAGCGGTTCCAAGGCGGTTTACGAGATCCATAAACTCCTGATGGGTCGAATCCATCGACTCAACACCTAAATGGTAACGCCGATCCGCGGGATCGATCAGCAATGCTTCCTCATTCAACTCTTTCAATGATCCTCTCCTGGCGGATGGCGAGATCGCAATTAAAGTAAACATGGACCAAGTCTAAATAATAACACATGTGCGATATTCCTTTTCATGAACATCCCGAGAAAAAAGCGTGACTTTTCAATATCGATAGCTTGAGGAACAGCACAGTTTGATCATCTAACACGATAGCTAAGCTTGTAAACAAACTAAAGTTGAGTAAATTTAACTCCACAAGCATGAATTTTTCGCAACAGGAGGTGGCGATATGACCGGTACGGACAGCAAAGGTTACATCAACCAAGTAAGGCGTGCTTGCCTGCCTTATTGACACCGCATCTGCGGTGCCCGCTGCAAGCAAATTCCATCTTTGGATTACGCCATGGCGATCGAGACGAAACGGCGTCGGCGCATCGCTGTGCACAATAAAACATCTTCACTTACGCCGCGTGCTTTACGGGCATGGCGCACGGTGCAATATTTTCTGATGCTGGCCGGCCTCATGTTGGTGGCGACGCTCATTTATCAACCAGAAATCGGAATCGCCATTTTCTGGAATATGTTTATTCCAGTGGCACCGGCGCTTATCGTGATCGCACCCGGCCTGTGGCGGAATATCTGTCCCTTAGCCACCTTCGCACTTCTACCGCGGCGGTTTGGCGTTTCACGCCGCACGATCCCCGCACCGCGGCATGCGGCGCTACTCACGGCCGCCGGCCTGATCGCACTGTTACTGATCGTGCCACTACGTCATCTTTCACTCGACACCAACGGTTCGATGACGGCCCTGATGTTGATCGTGGCGGCAGCCAGCGCATTTGTGTTGGGCGTGACCTATGAGTGGCGCGGCGCATGGTGTAACTCACTGTGTCCGATCCATCCGGCAGAAAAACTATACGGATTGATGCCTGGTGTCACTGTTGCAAACACGCGTTGCGACAATTGTTCCAAATGCCATACACCGTGCCCTGATTCGACCCGCTCGATGAATCCTACTGTGACCGGGGCAAGCCGCCTGGAGAGAGCGGTCGGACACATTATGGTGGGTGGGTTCCCCGGATTTATCTGGGGTTGGTATCAGATACCGGACTATCGTATTGCAGTTGGTGTTGCAGAAATAATATCCGCCTACGCATGGCCGTTCGGGTGCGCCCTGGCGACTTTGGCGCTGTACCAATGGGGCTGGATGTTCTGTCAATCAGCGGAAGCTCGCCGCAAGCTGATCAAGATATTCGCCACCGCCGCTGTTTGCACCTATTATTGGTACCGAATACCTCTGTTGGCGGGATTCGGCCCGCATCCCGGATCAGGCATGCTTGTGGATCTGCATCGCAGCTTGCCGCATTTGCCGCTCGTATCACGAATTCTGACGACTTCATTTTTTATCTGGTTCATCCTATTACGTGATGAACCCCATACCAGCTGGATGATACGCCCGGAATCCGACGCCTGCGCGATGGAACATGGCGCATGAGAATGATAAAGGAGCCAGTTCCTTTTCAGTCCCTGCTTTCCGCACCTTGTTTTGCCAACCATTGCCACGCCTCATCCGAATCGAAAAATATCTCCATCTCAATCCCATAGGTTTGCCTGACGTACGCCATTAACCGTTTCAGATTCACCTGGCCACGCGGATTGACCGTCGGCAACATTGCCCAGTATTTCCAACCGGCCTTTACGGCAAGCGGCAACCAGTAATCCTGCGACCAGGCGCTGGATTCCGCCGAGAGAATGGTGTTTGCGCGATCATCAGAAAGCCATTTGCGCGCTCCATGTTGCCTTAATAATTTCAATCCGGACATTAAGACCGTTCTGAATACATCATCGGAAGCGGGTTGTAGAAATTTATGATGAACGATGCCTGCGTCCGGGTAATACCACAAACAGGCATACTCATTTTCTATAAGAGTGATTTTCGCATCCACAGGAATCGCCGCCCAAAACAATTCCAACCCTATATTCACAAAGCTGGAAACCGTCTCGTTTTATTACAAAGCAATTTTCCTAGCCTTGTTGCCGCCATATGTCATGAAGCGCTTCTTCCAGGCGTCTGGCGAAGAGAGGCGCATCGAATAGCGGCGCAGCAAGGACCTGCTCCCGCAAACCGGCACGCAGCCGCTCCAGTCGATCGGTGTCCGCAGCATACTTCAGCGCCATCGAAACATACTCTCCCTTAGTGTGCGCAACCCAGTCCGCAAGACCGGCACATGTCAACAAGCTGGCGCCCTGGCGTGACAGCATCGTATCCCCGGCAAGAGTCAGGGTGGGCACTCCCATCCACAAGGCCTCGCAGGTTGTCGTGATTCCCGGATAAGGAAAACTATCCAGAACAATATCCACTTTTGCATACGTTGCCAGGAAGTCTTCCCGCGAGGGCAACGGACCCTGAATATCGACCCGTTCCGGCGGAATACCGAGACTTGTAAGCCGTCGCCTGAATTTTTCATGCGCACTCTGCGAGCTCAGCTGCTTGCTGTGGAAAAGCAAACGGGCCTGGGGTAACGCAGCGAATATCTCCGACCATAACGCCAACAGCTCATCGTTTATTTTGGCGATGTTCTGGAAACTTCCGAAAGTGATATACCCGTTATCAACCACCGGGGACGGTATAATCGCCAGTTTTTCACTTGCAACCGGCGGTGTCAGACAGTTAATAGTATCCGGCAGATACCATATTTTTTCCGAAAAATTATCCCGATGCTGCTCTGGTACGGAGATGGGATCCGCCAGTAAATAATCGATCCCCGGGACCCCTGTGGATGCCAGATACCCGAGCCAACTCACCTGGACAGGAGCCGGCTTCCAGGCAAATACCGGCAAACGATTGTAGGAAGTATGTCCGGAAAGATCGATGAGAATATGAACACCATCGGCATGAATCTTTTGGGCGGCACTTTTATCGTCCATCTCCGCAATCGAATTCCAGGACTCGAAGTAAGGCTTGATACGGGCAGTCAGTTCATCTTCCAGTGGCTGGGTGCTGTACGCTGAAAACATGAATTGTTTCAAGTCCATATGCGAAAGCACGTTCTCCAGGAAAAACCCTACCGGATGGTTATTAAAATCCCCCGAGACAAAACCGATATGCAATCGCGATGGTGCGCCGGACGTCCGGGCAGGCCAGGCGGTGAACGGTTCGGCTTTCGCCAATACCTTCCGCCCGAACGCTTCCGCTTCAAACAAATACTGCGAAGGCGTACATTTTGGGTTAAAACTCTGAATAAACAGCAGGCAACTGATCGACGCGACATCGTCCGGATTGAGCTGCACGGCCTTCCGGTAATTGTCCTTGGCCTCCTCGACCTGGCCCAACTCAAGAAACGCCTTGCCCATATTGGAATAAACCACCGCATAATCCGGCTTAAGAACCAACGCCTTGCGGTAGCTTTCAATAGCCTGTTCCCGCTCTTTTTCCAACAGCAACAGATTTCCCAGATAGAGGTATAAATCCGTGAATTGCGGGCTGACAGAAATACCCTTTAAAACGGTTTTTTTGGCGTTTTCATACTGACCGGTATCGAAATAGGCGAGACACAGATCCTTGTAGGCCACATCGAAATCCGGCTTTAACTCCAAGGCCCGATTGAAATATCTGATCGCGTCATCGGGAGCACCTTGTTCCTGCGAAATCGTCCCCAGCAAATAGCAGGCATCCTCCAGTTCCGGATCAAGTCGCAACGCTTGCTCGAGAACGGATTTTGCCTCCTCAGCCCGTTGCTGTAGGCTCAGTATAAAACCGAGGTTGACAAAACCCTCTGCAAAATCAGGGTTAACCGCAACGGATTGGCGGTAGCATTCTTCAGCTTCCTGATACCGCCCTTCCGAGAGAAACTTGTTACCACGCTTTTTTAAAACGATACACTCTTCCGTGACCTCAGTGGGTTCCGGAGGGCTGCCGGACGACATCTCATCCGAAGGGTCGTCATCGGACTTCCTGGAAGACTTGGCGGGTTTTTTCAGCCAGTTAAACATGGGATTCTCGAAGAATGCCTATCGATTCCGGATCGCTACTATTATCAGACAAGCAATAATCGCCTCGTAACCTCTTCCACATATACCGGATCATACCCGGCATCCTTCAAAGCCCATCTGAACGCATTGCCGAGTTGCGCCTTTCTGTAGACGTTCAATTTGTGCTCACGTTTGAATTGAGCCATTTTCTGGAACATTTGATTCAGAGCTTTCTTACGTTTGACGGAGGATTTGCTTTTCTTGCCGGTTTCTTCGAGAGGAATTTTTTCAATATGAAAACGCGCCAATGAAGCGCCAAACTCTTTTGCCTCGGTCGCATCAAACCAGCCGAATGACATCCTGCCTCTCCTCAGTAGTGGAATATCGAACATTAACACTATTTTTCTAACCAGGCCATACGCCCGGCGCCCGGGCCGAATCAGCGCAGGCGCCCGGAAAGTACTCAATATTCAGAGAGCCGTGTGACCCGGATTTCGGGGCTACCCGGCTTCCCGCTACAGATAACCGGCTTTCTTTAATACATCTCCGTTTATCTGGATGAAGCGCTCCAGGTTAGCCCCGGAAAGCTCTGACTCCCAGTTTGTCTTTTTTCGCACCCACTTCCCATCAATCCCTGCAATCGTATCTCTATCTGGGATTCGTGTATTGATGATCTCTTTATGCAAGAATTCTCCTATATCTTTTAGCACACTCGGATAATCATTCAATAATTGCTCATACTTCAAAAGCAGAGTATTTGCCCGATTCCAGGGATCCCAGGACACTACATGGTTCGACCACGTCCCGAACGCGTGCTGACCTTCGATAATCGCTTCAAGCGGGATGTTGCAGCTGTAGAATTTCCACAAACTGACACATGCCGCCCTGCCATCTCGAATAACATAGATAGCAGGACTGTTATCGTTCGGAAGTTCATGCGTTTTAACCAATGAAACCCCGTATGTCTGCAACTGCTCCCCCAGATCAGGGCTATGCTCGATATGGCCGACATACTCTTCGAGGGCCGTATTTCCGCCCAGATCATTCGGATAAATACTCGCCGAACGGAGTCCGAAACAGTGCCACAGGATCGTCCTGAGAAATGTATTCCCGCTGCGGGGGTATGATGCGAGCCATACAAGATTATTGATCTTCATTGCTTCTCTCTTTACGACCCGCCGGGAGTTAAGGGATTCTCTGCAATATTAGCATACAACAAAACTTCAGATCAGATACCGCATGGGCTTCGTCCAGCTTTTACAAACCGCGCACCGAATCCGCCTGAACGAAATGGAAGTGCATCTTTTCATCCTCTCCCACCTCCGCCGCAAATGTTTCAGCAACCACATCGAGGGGAATTTTCGTCTTGGCCTCCGCAAACACAAGGCGGAATCTGTTGAACCCGTTCACATCTCTGTCTTCCCTGCCGACAGATATAAGCCGCCTTATGGCAGCCCGCAATCCCTCGGCCGATTTCGGTCTGACTATATATATTAATAGTGTATTTCCGACGTTAATTCTCGTTGCATCGAACGGTAAAACGCCTTTTTTCGTCTTGCTGACTTCAATTTTTTCAAAAACATGCTCAGGACACCCGCACCCAAGAATTTCTCTCACGAATCCTGCAATCTTTTGAGTGTTCCATGATTTATTCATGCCATGAATTCACACCAAAGTCAGAAAATGATTGTCTCTTACCGTTTGCAGATATCGTCCGTCTGTTCGGATTTATTTGCTTTGTTGCATTTTCTTGATAATGTCAGCCGTCTCGTTACCTTCCTGGGTGCCATCCGGATGCCGCCGAATATAGTCGAATACATCCTCTTGCATTATCTCGACAATCTGCCCGCTATGCAGAGACGGTATATAGTACGGCTCATTATTTAATACGCCCCTGATGTTATCTCCATTCCACTCGGTAACTTCAACCCACATCCATTCATTCCCTCCTTTGGGCGTCTTGAACGGAGCTTTCACCATAATATATTCACCCGGCTCGAGGCCTTCCGCAAATTGCTTTCTTAACGCCGGCAACTTTTCCCTTGCACGGCGACTGGCCTCCAGAAGCTCTTCATCATGTTTTATGTGGGAGACATGATCCTCCATCCCGAAAAGCGTGGAAATCATTTTGGTCTGCCTGGCATGCACATCATTCCCGGTATACCGGTCAAACCCAATCTCAATCAGCCGATTATTCGGATCACCCTCCTCCCATACGCCCTTCTTCAGTGCAAGCCGGGCGACACCGGTGGCCTTTGACAGAAGGCTATTTTGGTAATGATCACGAGCCATCTGATTTTGAATTTTCCGAATATCCAGTTCGTACTCGCCTGGCCGCTCGATAACAGGTCTCTCCGCCATCATCTGACAAAACAGGTTAATGAGGTTGCCGATACTGGTATTATTCGACCAGGAAAACTCTTCCACCACTACGTCCGGCAGTCCGAACTTCGCCATCCCCAATGTGATTGCGCGAACATACTCACCGGATTGATAGGCGTGGATTATTATATATTTGGATATATCTGGGATATCACCTACCCACGATTCTACGCGTTTCTTATGCCACTCATCCGGCGTGAAGACCTCACGGTTTTCCTCATCCCATAATAAACCACCGGTCCTTCTGGCCAACTCTTCCACAAGCCGATTTGCAGTTCTCAACCCCTGCCACACATGCGCTTTATCGTGGGCAAAGTCCATAATAATAACGAAGCCGCTTTTCTGGAGTTGTTCCGCTTGTTGCTTACTCAATCCGTGTCCGAAGTACTTGATAAACTGCATATCAGGAGGTGTATAGTCCTGCTGCACATTTTCGGTGGTTCTGACTGCGACAATCGGTTCGGTTGGGGGCTTTTTCGGCAATTCATCGACAAGCCCGGGCCCTCCCTTCTCCTTGGAAAGCAGTTGACGCAAAACGGCCAGCGGATCCCCAGAAGGCGAAGGCAGGTAATAAACGGCATATTGAAAATGGATCGCGTCATCCATCAGCGCTCCCGCCGGAACCGGTTCCTGATGCAGGACGGCGGGTTCGTCTGCAGCAACCATCACCGAACACGTCAGAAGAACAGCGGCAAACACCGGCAGGAACAGATGGTGGTATGGACGCAACATCGCTAAGATAAATTTCATGAAGAAAATGTATGTTATTTAGAGAACAAAATAAATAGAGGCCAAACTGAACCTCCCCCAGCTTAACGGAGACTTTTATTAAGCGATTGGAGTACTATCATTTGCGGTGTACGTCGGTTACTCCAGATAAAAACGGATTATTTTCATTTTTTCAGAATCGCTGTAAACACGCTCCATCGTCGTACGCGCCATCCTGCCTATTCTGGCCCGAAGAGTCGGGTTGTTTTTCAAAGTCATGATGATTTGAAATGCTTCCAGAGGAGTATCGAACAGGAATGCGTCATTACCATGGGTAATCATCTCGGCATACCCTCCCCTGTGGTGCGCAACGACGGGAAGACCACATGCCATCGCCTCCATAACCACTCGCCCGAATGCCTCGACCCAATTTTCGCTTGTCCGGTAGTAAAAACAATCCAGCCCTTTCAAAAATTCCTGTGCCGGGATCGCGGCGGCCGGCAACAATTCTATGCCTGATAAATTACTGAATTTATTTTCGAGCGTTTTACCACCCATTATGGAAATATTGCATCCATTCGAGGCAAGCGCCTCATAAAGAGGGATATCCGGCTCATAGTGTTTTATCTCGGCATCTCTGGAATGGCGGCCGACACGGAATGTACCGTTGTTTTGCTCAGATGAGACCACCGGCGAAAATATTTCCAGGTCTATCGGCGATGGCTCTACGACACCTTCAACTCCGGTTTCCCACATCAACCACTTAGACGCATACACCATTTCAATTTTCGATCCCAGCGCAGATGCGGCAAGCGCCGCCCTGGTCAAGTAATTGATTTCCGGGGTGTTGTGAACCAATATCGTACGATCCGATCTCGACTTCAATACCCATTCGGCAATATTCTGGTAACAACCGATAAACACCATGGTCCCGCCCATCGGGTATTGTCCGGAAGAAGCCGAGATCAATTCAATCGGAAATTCCTCCGGTATTTCCCGGCATGGTGGATTATTTGACCAAAGCCTCACATCAGCATGTGGTTGCAGCAGCTTGTAAAGCTCAAGGCAACGTATCTCAGCGCCGCCGAGAACATCGTATGTGGTTATCAGATGGATTGTTTTTTTCACGGATTACTGCATATACATCACGCCGGCTCAGCCAGCAGTCATATTAAATCGCTTCCCGGTCTAACCGAAATAGCGCCAATGTATCATTATCGCTCCACTTGCGAAGCACATAACCGAGCAGGGACAGACTATCACAAAGCCTTTGATATCTTGGGCCTGGCAAATGAGAATGCTCAAAATTAATTATTGACGGCATAAGTTCCGGTATATTGCAGGCATAAATAACAATATCATCCATACCTTCCGCATCGATCTGCAATACGTCCACCCCATCCTTCGTCAAATCATACTTCCTTAACAGAGTTTCCAGATCCGTGGATGGTATTCGTATTTCCTCAATAGACTCCGACAAATTCACATGCTCCGGCAAGTTGCCTTTCACATGCGCGATCACATGCTCCTTTACGGATGACGCAAACCCGCTTGGAACCCGATATGACGGCGCCTCAACCAAGTATTGTTTTTTAAATATGTCCCAGTACTGCGGCCTCACCCTGTAAAGAGACAACTCCTTGTCGGGCCCAACAGCCCCGTTATGAATGATCGCATACGGGTGGTCTCTATAGCTCTGATAGAGGAATGGAAGAACCTCTTTCTGCGGCTCGATAAGCAATATTCTCGTCGAGTCTTTATGCCGCATGACGATTTCATAAATTGGATCATTGATTCGACCGTCGTTCGCGCCAACCTGAACAATACAGGCCGGCTTTTTCTGTTCCAGATACTTTTCCAGAATGCGCCGGTAATCGTCCACCATCGACTCTGGATTCCCTACCGCCTTCCGCGACCACCCGACCGGGAGGGCGTGGTCCTTTGCTGCGCACTCGGCGCAGCGCCGCCCCGAGCCGGGGTAGCAGGACTCATGCTTCTCTGGTTCCCGGACCCTCCCCAACTGTGGCTGAGCGCCTTCTGGCCTTCCTGGATCTGCGCAGCAGAAGCCTGTTGGTAGCGCTGGTTGTTGCCGCTGCGCGCACTGCCGGACGGCGGGGCGGTCCGGGCGGCGGTTTGGGATTGGGTTCCGGACGAATGATCGCCGGCGTTCAAGGTGGTGGTGGTTCCGTCGGCATGGGTAACGGTGGTGGTGGCCTGACCGCCGCCTGCCGTAGTGGCGGTGGTGACGGTCCCCTGTTGGGTATTCAGAGTGCTGTCGCCGGAATAGCTCAGGGCGCCGTCCGCCGTCTGGGTGGTGCTGCCGGTGTGACTGACACTTCCATCCCCGGAAGGGCCGCTCTTGGAAGTGGTTCCGCTGCGATTCATGGTGGTGCTGCCATCGGCGTTGGTGGTGACGGAACCGCCTCCCTGATGCATGGCGGCCGCCGTGTCGCCGGTATTGTTGTTGACCGCGGCCCCGGCGGCATCCGTGGTCCAGCTGGTGCCGCTCTCGTTCTGGGTCACGGTGCCCACCGCACCACCTGCCCCGCTTACCGACTGCCCGGTGGAGGTGGTGACGGTTCCGCCACCGGCCGCCCCGGCGATGGTGGTATCGCCTACCGTCGTCCTGCCTGCGCCCCCCGCCCCCGTGGCGGTGGCGCTATTTCCAGCGGGGCCGGTTACCGTCGCCTGACCCGCGCCCGCCGCAGCGCTGGTGGTGCCGTTGCTGGCCGCCACCATCCCGCCCTCCTTGTTGACGGTCACGGTCTCGCCACCCGGAGTGACATAGGTGGTGTTCGTCCCGCCGGTCCCGGCCACGGCGGTAGCGTTCGCACCCGAGACGACGACGCCCTGGGCGGAACCGTCGGCGGCCGTCACATTGGTGACCGTGGCCGTGGGTACGACAACGGTAGTGGCGGTAGTTGTAGTCGCCGCCGGGACCACCACCACTGTCTCGGCCGTGGTGGTGTTTTCCGTGAGGGCGACCAGTTCGACTGCGGCCCCGGTGGCAAGCAGACGGTCAATCACGACAATGGAGGACGCCCCGGTCGCGGCGGTGGCAGAGGCGGAAGATCCGGTGTTTGAATTCGCGCTCTTCTGACCGTTCGCGCTGACCGACTCGGCATCGGCGCGCACCTTGGCGATGGCGGCGCGTATCGCTTCCGGATTCCGTTTTTCGATCGCCCCGAGAAGAAACAGGTGCCCCGGATGCGCCGCGAGCTCGGCGACGGTTTCCGGGCTGGCGGCCATCAGGGCGCTGACCGCCTCGGGCTGGTTGGCCTGTCTGCGCCTGGCAAGCGGGCCGTTTCGCTCGGGGTGCGCCGCGGAGAGCAGGGCGGCGGGGGTGGTGGCGGCCGCCAGGATTTTCTCGACCAGGGGGTCGGGATAGAAGGCGATCCCAGAGACCAGGAGTTCCAGCGCCTCGGGGCTGATCTTTGCAGCACCCGGCGACACCGCTGCGGACGCCTCCCCGACAGGAAGCGTGGTGGTGAGAATCAAGGCAAGCAGAACGAATATGCGGTTAAACCTTCCCATGGTTTTTCTCCCCTTCGACGGATGTATTCACATCGGTGAAAGCCCGATACATAGAGCGGCAGGAATGCGGGTTAGTTTAGTACTTTTCCGACTATCCGTACGGATCGCGTATTCAATCGGACCTGACCCTTTCGCCCCTCCATGTAATCCTGGCCGATCGCAGGATTCAGTCGCATAGGCGTTGAACAGTCCGGTTTCTTCCTTCGCCTTTGGCTGTATAGAGAGCTTCATCTACACATTGGAGCAGCCGTGGCAAAGTCATATTCTGAGTTGGCTGGGCGACCCCAAAACTCGCGGTGATGTTTTGGTTTTTTTCGAACCGGGCATTCTCGATCACATTACGCAATTTTTCCGCATGGCGGAAGGCGCCTTCGAGATTTGCATTGAGATATATGATCATGAATTCCTCACCGCCCCAGCGTCCCACGATGTCGCTTGAACGCGAGTTCGCCACCAGCAGTTCGGCGAATTGCTGCAACACGATATCGCCGACCTGATGTCCGTATCGATCGTTGATGGATTTGAAATGGTCGATATCGATCATCGCCAGCACGAACGGTTGGGCAACGGTCTGATAATGACTCATCGCTACTTTCAGTTCATTATCGAGCTTGAGCCGGTTGCCTATTCGGGTCAACGGATCAGTGATGGTAAGTTCCGACTGATCAAGATAGAGCTGCTGAACCTGCTGGAACTCCCTGCTTTTTCGTTTTACGACACTAACATATGTATAGAGGATAGGAAGAATCGCCAATGCGAATATCACGAATTCCAAAATTGTTTGCAGCAAATTATGCCGCAGCAACGCCGTGACATAGGAAATATCCACGTCGGCGCAGGCGACATACAGATTGCCGTCGGGAGAGCGTATGGGAATGAAGACCGAACGATAGGTTCCCCAGCGGTCACTGTAGACAGGGGCGTAAATGGGGGAATAATCTTCGGCGCGCCCGCGAAAATCGGCCCTGTTTTCGAAGCTCTTTTTGAGCAGATCGCTCGCGTCCGGGTACGCGGTGAAATAGCGCACCTCGTTCCCTGTTTTCAACTCCTCACCGGTGGCGCTCGAACTGCTTAAGCGGTAGATTCCATTTCGGTCGCGAAAGACGGTGTAAAGGAATTTCATCCCCAGGCGATTATTGAGCGCCGAGAGGGACAGAATGTTTGTTTTATCCTCTTCCGGGCTGATACTTGCGGGATCGATCGCCCGGTCGTGAAAGTCATCCTTTAAGATATAAGGTACGGCGGATGCCGCGGAGAAAAGCCGCTCGTCGATCTGCGCGATAAGGCGCCGCTTCTCCTCGAAGTAGCCCCATGCGCAATAGACGGCCAATACAGATAATGTAAAGCCGACTGCCGCGACCATTCTGGCGATTTCACGTCGCATCAATCACCTGGATATCTGATCCGGACCCACATTCAGCATTCGCGAAAATCCTGTAAACGGAGCGGCAAGAATGCAGGATAGTTTAGTACTTTTCCGACAGCCCGTCCTGATTGCGTTTTAATCGGGTTCGATCCTATTGATCCCCGATCCCAATATTAGAATTTCTTGTTCTCTGAATCGACCCTAGTATATGGTGTCAACCTCATAACGAAGCGTCCCGTCACCCTCTCTTTGGACGGAGTAATTATATTTCTCAAACAACCTGATCATGGGTTTGTTGCCGGGCAGGACATAACCCCGTAAGGTGGAAATATTATTAAACCGCGCATGCTCAAGCAGGTAATTCAGTAACAGGGCGCCGAGTCCTTTGCCCTGACTATCGTCTGTAATCGTTATCGAACACTCGGCAATATTCGGCTCGTCTTCAAGACGGACATAGCGGGCCAGCCCCACACCCTTCAGCGGATCGCTGTCTGCCACAAGAGCAACCACCACGACATTATCCCGATTATCGGCCTGAAGCAGGCTCTCCAGATAACTATCCGGCAATTTTCCGATCGAAGCATGATATCGGGTATACCGGGAACGGCCGGACAAACCCTCAAAGCCACTCATGAGGCACTGCTTGTCGCAGACACCGACAGAGTCCAGGCGGATTTCGGTTCCGTCTTTCAGGGTCACGCTATCCTTAGGCCCACCCATATAACCTCGAGATGTTGATTCATTCGCCAGCCCGTATATTACCATTATAAAACTGCGTCCCATCCCCATTCTTCTGATCGGCGGAGAGCCCCTCCCACCGGTCACCCTTGAGCCCCCCGGAAAGCCAGAGTAAGGGACCCTATCCCTATTCCCCCTAATCCATATCAGAAACAATTGTGCTCAGTCCCGGGTTTTTATATATCCAATAATAGATCCATCCCCTGTTCCGCGAATCCCGTCCGGGACCAAGACGGCGCCTGAGGAACAGTCCCATCGATCAGAGTCCGTCCGGTATCGCAATACCCCTCCGGATACCGGCCTTTCACCGCTTCCGGTACACCCGGATCCGGTCGTGCCGGGCATGGTGTATCCTTTTGCGCATCGTTTACGTCTAATGCATTGAACCCGTCGGCCGTATTGTGCGGCCGACACGAAAATCGAAGGAGAACACCATGAATACCCTGAATCCCCGCGAACGCGAACTGGTGGCGCTGGGCGCCTCACTGGCGAGCAACTGCATCCCCTGCGTAACGTATCACCGTGCCGAGGCAAGCAAGTTTGGCCTGAGCGCGGCACAGATCGCGGAGGCCATCGAACTGGCCGACAAGGTCCGCCAGGTGCCGGCACGCGCGGTGCTGGACGCCGCGCAACGCGCCGGATCCGATACGGATGCAAATACGAAAGCCGGTTGCGGCTGCGGCGGCCTATGACGCAGCATTCCACAAATGCGGACGCTGCAACGGCGGCCGATTCGAGCGGCGAAATCTCCTTTGAGGACGCGGCAAAGGCGCTGTCCTCCCCGCTGGCGCGCTATCTCCAACGGCTGGTGGGCGATTACGCCCTGGCCGAGGATCTGTTGCAGGAGGCGCTGTTACGCATTGCGCGGGGTCTGCCGAACTTCGACGGCCGCTCGAGCCTGAAGACCTGGGCATTCACCATCGCCACGCGCACGGCGATGGACCATTTCCGCAAAGCCGGCGGCACGGCGCGCCAGGTGGACGAAGACGAGGCGCCCGAGCTGCCGGACAGCGCCCCGACACCCGAGCAACGCCTGACATTGGACCAGATGAACACCTGTGTGCGCGAGGTGGTGGCCGCACTTCCGGACGACTATCGCGCCGCCATCCTGCTGCACGACTTCGGCGGCCTGAGTGCACGCGAAACCGCCGCTGCCTGCGGCTGTTCCGAAGCAAACGCCAAGGTGCGCATCCACCGGGCGCGCGCCAAGCTGAAGGAGGCGCTGCACAACGAGTGCAGCTTCTACCACGATGACGATAATGTGTTGCGCTGCCACCGCACGATGGACGGTGGGCAGGAAGAGGACGCCTGAAAGAATCGCAGGCTCAAATAAATGGGGTCTGACCCCTTATTATCACTAACCTGCAATCACATATCCGAAATAATACACCGCATATAGGCTGATCAATATTACGCAGAAATCAAATAAAAGCAAAATATAGAAAGCGGTTGGTGACTGGTTACGATATACAAGTAAACCCTTAGCTGATATTTCTCCAGAATATATAGCATATAGAAAATGAACTGTAGCCAAGATTGCAAATACTAAACTAAAATAACTAATCGCATCTCCTTCTGATAGCATCTGTTGTTTCCATGCTACAACTAATGCGAGTCCAATAAGCATCACTATAACCGCAAGTAAATTTATTATTCTTCTTCCCATATAGTTTCCCTGATTCTCATGGCCCAGATCCCAAAAAAAGGGGGCGCATTTATTTTTATCCCTCACCCATTATGCGCAAAATAAATACGTCCCCTTTTTCCGTAATATCGGGGTCAGTCCCTTATTATTCTTCCGAAATGCGCCTTTCTCAGAATATTTTTTTGCGGCCTCTTTTTCTATCAGTCACGCGAGGACAATACCGCCCTGCCGCCATTCATATTCACAACATAATCCGCATCAACCCTGACATCCCCGTCCCTCCGGCCGGGATCTATGTTTAAAACAATATGCCCGTACTCTGCCCTGTCGTGACTATAGAAATAGAAATGCTCCCAGATGAAATTCTTCTTCTCGAAGTCATATACATACCGATCAGAGTAGCCTGTTTCCGGGGCGATACTTAACGTATGCTTGCGAGCCAGTTGTATACCGCCGCCGACAGGCTCAATGATGATTCTCCCATCGTTATAGACATCTTCCGGGTTGTCGTCCTCATTCACGAAAACCCGTAATCTTAATTGGCCGTCGTGCTCGCCTTCCTGTAAACGCTCCCGCTCCTTTTCGAGCGTGACATTCAATGTATAAACCCTGCCGTCGCCCTTGATATACCAGTCATCCCCATTGATACGGCTTTCAATGATTGCTTCAGGCCTTTTCCAGATACACTCGAACCGGAACGGATTATTACTGTCATAGTCGTTCCATCCGCCGAGCCCATTGAACATCTTTGCGGATTTACCAAATAACGCAACCTGTTTTCTATTGTGCGAACCAGTATCCCATGACGAGAGACAGTACGAACCTGTATCCGGATTGTATATTTTGTCGACGATAAATATTGACTGGCATCTTACCGAAACATTCACCAGGCCTTTTTCATCGGCTTTGAAGATTTTTCGTCCCGTGCAGTTCCTTGCCGTAACTTCCGCATTCGGGACAGGATCTCCGTCCATGTCAAGAACAACACCATAAAAGTCGACGTTGGGATCGAGGTAACCAAGAATATGCCTCGGCGCAAACACGAGGGTAAATGCCGTAGCATAAAACAACAGGAGATAACCCAACTTGGCTTTCCACTTGTTGGGCCTGCCGAAGAGCAGCGCAAGCACAGGGTAAACTATGACGCCCACCAGCGAAGCCACTATGATAACCGCGTACACGATTATCACGGCTCCGCCGCCGGCATAGGCCATATCCCCACGAAACTTCCATAATTCGAAAATCAAATACAACGAAATACCCTGGATGATCCAGGCAACAATAAGCGCAACGATGGATAGTT